>DGKB01000044.1 GCA_002386905.1 Akkermansiaceae bacterium UBA4581
GGTTCATAAATTTTACCATTGTCTGTGTGGTTTCAAAATACTGCTCAATAACACTACTCTTGGATGGCACGACAGAGCTAACCCATGCTTGCTCAATCTTAGTTTGAGAGCTTTGCTCTAATTCGTCGCAGCATTGCTGTAGGGTTTTACTGCTAATACTAGAGGTTTCCAAAATCTGAAAAGTTAGCTCATTTTTATACAAAGGCAGACTTTGGGTTGGTTCTACTACCACTAATTTGGTATGAGTGTTAGATATATCGATAAGGACAACAGACATGAGTTAAATTCAAAGTGATGTTTGAGGAGTTGCTGAACCTTATGATTAAATGACTAAAAAAACAATCAGCAAAAACATGCTAACTGTATCGTTACTTTATTAACTATGCCTTCTATTCAATTCTATCCAAGCTCAGCTTATTTATCGGCCCAAATGCAGCAAGAGGTGGCTGCTATTTTTGTGGATAATTTTACCGCTGCACCACGCTATGAAAATTGGAGTATTGATAGCTCTCTTGAGTATTTGCGGTCTCTATGGGAGAAAGGTGCTGTGACTTGGATTAGCTCAGAATTCGATAGCAACCAATCTATCATTACAGGTTTTGCTATTGGAATTATAATTAATAAACATACTCAGAGTCACGAACCTCAACTATTAAATAATTATGCTGGCGCTTTTTACTTAGAGGAAATAGCCGTATCTAGAGCAACTCACGGAAAAGGCATCGGCAAGAAATTAATACAAGCTACTCTAAGTGATACACAAAATAATTACCCAAGCTATATTACCCGCGTACGTAGTGATGCTTCTGCTATGGTTTACTTGCTCGAATCTCTTGGATTTAAAAAATTAAACTCATATCCAGCTACTAAAGGAGGAGTAACCTGCGAGCGAATCATTTATTGTTATAATTAATGCCAGAATAAAACTGTGGAGAGAATCCTCTCATTTTAAGAGTTTCTTTTTGACTTTATGAGGTTTTTACTTAGAATTCTGATAAAATGGACCTAACCTTCATCATTATCCTACTGGCCAGCATTGGTAGCGGCATTCATTGGAATTTAGCTGCGAATAATAAAAGTAGTTTGGTTAGCCTTATTATCGTACTTTGTACTTTTTTTCTAGTCACTTATCAGGTCTATATCCGAGGGCAGGCAGCTCAGCAATGCCCAATTAATTCAGTGCAAGAATTACTCATTTTCATTTCATGGTCTATTCTATTATTTTATTTAGTTATTGGTAAAATTTATCGTCTATCTTTCTTGGGTTTACTAACTTTGCCAGCTGTGGCTTTATTTGAAGTTTTAGGCTTAATTCCTAGTTTGCAAATGGCTTTTCCTTCTGCTCAGAGAGCTATCAATCCTATTTTGGAATGGCACGTTTTTTTACTCCTTCTTGCTTATGGGGCTTTAGGGCAAGCAGCTCTAGCTGGAGTGCTTTTTCTGCAACTACATCGAGTACTCAAAAAATCTAACTTTTCAAACCGTTTGTTTTCTCAGATGCCACCTATTGGTCGTCTATCCGAAGCTATTAAACGCTTGCTCTGGTTAGGTTTTTCTCTCTTAACGATTGGCATTATCTTAGGGTTTAAGCTCGATTACGCTGCTGACTCTTTTAAATTTTATTTAGCTTGCGGCACTTGGGTTTCTTACTTTGTTCTTATTATTGTTGATAAAATTCGTGGATTACCTCTCAAGCTCATGTCTATTTACGTATTAGCTCTGTATATTCTTAATCTCATTTTACTCGTTTCTATTTAACCCATGCAGTTGTTATGTTTAGGTATTAGTTATCAAAATGCGGCCGTTAGCGTCCGTGAAAAATTTGCGATTTCTAATAAACAAATTATTGAATGCCAAGAATCATTTAAATCTATGACAGATCAAGGTGATTTTGTCATCTTATCGACTTGTAATCGTGTTGAATATTATATTTATAGTCGAGTTAGTTTGAATGAACTATTTGAGCGCTTTGTTAATTATTGGAAAGAGCAAAATCTCTGGCATAGCGATGATAAAAACCTATTTTACCAAATAGAAGGCTCTCAAGTCTTCGAGCATCTCTGCTCAGTACTCAGTGGTATGGACTCTATGGTGCTTGGGGAGACTGAAATTGTCAAACAGGTCAAAGATGCCTATCACTTCTGCCTTGAACAAAAATTCACAGGCAAAGAGCTCAACCAGCTTTTTCAAAAATCTTTTAGTGTAGGCAAAAAAATCCGCACTCAAACCCAAATTCAAACAGGTCAAGTCTCTGTAGGTAGTGTTGCTGTAGATTTAGCTGCTAAAATTTTTGGTGAGCTCTCAGAGCAAAAAATTATGATTATTGGCGCTGGCGACAACAGCCGTGTCACCGCCCAAAGTCTCATGTCTCGAGGAGCTCAAAGCGTAATTGTCTCTAACCGCTCACATGATAAAGCCGTAGATTTGGCTGAGCATTTAGGTGGTTCAGCTATTCGTTTTGATGATTGGGAAGCAACTCTAGCCCAGGTTGACATTATCATTTCTTCTACAGGTTCTCCTCATTTTGTTATTGAGCCTACTCATATTGAAAAAGTTCGCAAGCAGCGTAAGTACAAAGAGCTCTGTATCATTGATTTAGCTATACCTCGTGATGTTAACCCAGCTGTCACTGAGTTTTCAGAAGTTTATCTTTATGATATGGATACACTCAGCCAATTGGCTGACAAGGGCAAAGAACACAGACAAAAACAACTCATCAAAGCCAAGGCTATTATAAGCGAAGCTTTTGACATCAAACCAAAACAAGCGCCCAATCAGCAATCTTCTCCTGACTCTCTAGCGGCTAGTAATTTTAACACCTTATAACGAGTTCGACCTTTTATTATGACAACTATTAAACTTGGCACTCGAGGCAGTGATTTAGCTCTCTACCAAGCCTATCATACAAAAACGCAACTAGAATCTCAATTACCAGGAATCAACGTTGAGATTATCATTATCCATACAACTGGGGATAAGCGCACTGATGTATCTCTTAATCAAGTAGCTAAAGAAACAGGTGTATTTGACAAAGGTGTGTTTATTAAAGAGTTAGAAACCGCTCTTATTAACCAAGATATTGATATTGCCGTACATAGCCTCAAAGATTTACCTAGTGAACTAGATTCCCAATTCCATCTGGCTTCTGTCTTAGAAAGAGCTAATATTGCTGACATTCTTATCACCAAACAACCACTTGAAAAATGGTCTGATTTAGCTAACGGAAGCTCTATTGCAACATCTAGTGTGAGACGCTCTCAACAATGGCTATGGCAAGCTACTCAAATTGACAGAAAATATCAGACTATTGACATTAGAGGTAATGTGCCAACCCGTATTGCTAAGCTTGCCAACACCCCTGAGATGAATGGACTTATATTGGCTCAAGCAGGACTTGAGCGTTTGGAATATCCGACTGCTAAAAATGAAAGTTTTGAGGTGGATGGGGCCACTCTCTATACCCATGTTCTACCTCCAGAACAATTTCTACCAGCAGCAGGGCAAGGAGCGATTGGAATTGAAATTCTTAGTGATAGGACTGACTTACAACCCATCTTAGATACTATTACTCATCAACCTACCTTGCAAACTGTAGAAACTGAGCGCCATATCCTCAAGCTTCTTCAAGCTGGCTGTCACACTCCTATTGGAATTTACAGTAACTACACAGACAAAGAACTTACAATCACCGCAGAGCTTTTTGCCGACGCTCCCGAAGGATCATCTAACACTCAAGCCAGCTCTATCCCTATCACCACTCAAGCTACTAAACCTATTTCTGAGCGTTTCGAACTAGCTCAAATTATTGTGGATCAATTAGCCCAATTAAAATAATCACACACACTTTCTTATTATGAACAGCAACACTTCTTCTCAAGGCATTTGTTATCTCGTAGGCGCAGGCCCTGGCGACATAGGACTCGTCACCCTCAAAGCCAAAGCTTGTTTAGAAAAAGCTGATGTCCTCGTCTATGATGCCCTCAGTCACCCAGATCTCGTCACATGGGTACCCGAAAACTGTGAAATCATCTACGCAGGTAAACGTGCTGACCAACACGCTCTCACCCAAGACCAAATCAACGCCACTATCGTAGAAAAAACCAAAGAAGGTAAATGCGTCATACGGCTCAAAGGCGGCGACCCCATGATTTTTGGACGTGGCGGAGAAGAAGCAGCCGAACTAGCCGAATTAGGGCTTAAGTTCGAAATCGTTCCTGGCATCAGCTCATCTATCGCTGGCCCTGCCTATGCTGGTATACCTGTCACCCATCGCTCACATTGCTCTCAGCTCACCTTATTCACAGGTCACGAAGACCCAACCAAAGAAGACACCAGTCTAGACTATCAGCAAATAGCACAAGCACGAGGTACCAAGGTTTTCCTCATGGGTGTCTCTCGCATGGCTGCTATCACCAAAACCCTCATCGAACATGGCGCTAATCCTGATGAACCAATGGCTCTCGTACGTTGGGCTACCACCAACCGCCAAGAAAGCTTAGTCGGAACGTTAAGCACCATGGCTGAGCTGGTCAAAAAGAATAATTTTAAATCTCCAGCTGTCGCTGTGATTGGCGGTGTTGTTAACGAACGCGAAAAAATCAACTGGTTTGAGCAACGCCCCTTACTTGGTAAGCGCATTGTTGTAACTCGTACTCGCCAGCAGTCCAGCGCTCTTAAACAAAAGCTCGTTGATTTAGGTGCTGAAGTTATAGAAATACCCACTATCAGAATGGTTCCAGCTAGTGACCAAGACACCTTTAATGACTGCATTGAAAACGCCTACACTTATGATTGGATTGTATTCACCAGCCCTAATGGTGTTGAATATTTCTTGGACCGTTTCTTTGAGCGCTTTGACGATGCTCGCAGTTTAGGCGGCGTTAAGATAGCTGCTATTGGACCTGGAACAGCTAAAAAGATTAAGCAGTACCACTTTGCAACCGACCTTATCCCAGAGGTTTATCATGCCGAAGGTCTCATCGAAGCCTTCAAAAAAGAAGATATAGACCATCACACCATGCTCTACGTTAAACCTAAACAAACTCGTGATATTCTCACTCCTGCTCTGCGTGATATGAATGCTATTGTTGATGAATGCGTTGTGTACGAAACTGTAGCTGAAACTCGTGATATTACAGGAGCTAAGCAACGCCTCATTGACGAGGGTGCTGACTTGATTACATTTACTAGCTCCTCTACGGCTGAACATTTCAAAGCACTCAATCTGCCTCTCAATGATGACTGCAAAGTTGCTTGTATGGGGCCCATCACCAGTCAGGCTCTAGGGGAACTCGGCTACACTGTCGATGTTATCTCTAGTGAAGCCACTATTAATGCCTTTGTTGAGGCTATTGTAGATCATTTTAATCCTACTGCCCAAAATTAATTTCTAAGGCTAATTTTTTACACAAACTTCCTCATATTTGCTATGTCTGATACTTTTATTATTACTGAAGCTCAGTTACTCTCTATTAATGAGCAAGGCAAGGGTAATACCTACAATATAAAACTCCCCAACGGTAAAATTAGTCAAGGATTTGTGGATGAAAGAGACACAGAGTTACGAGAAAAAGTAGCACTAAACATTCCCTGCAAAGTCAAACTCAGTATCCGCCCCGAAGATTTTGAACACGTCAAAATCACTGAAGTGGTTTAACAATCGTGTTACCCATACTCAAAGAAAACCAACCATTCCCCCCTGCACATCAAGCCAGTGTAGATGGAATTGTAGCTATTGGAGGTGATTTATCATCTGCTCGCTTGATTAGCGCTTACAGGCAAGGCATTTTCCCTTGGTTTAATGATGATGAGCCTGTTATCTGGTGGTCACCTGACCCTCGTATGGTTTTATTTCCTGATGAGCTTAGAATCTCTAAAAGTATGAGTAAGCTCATAAAAAAAGAGGCTTTTACCGTGACTTATAATCAAGCCTTTAGAGAAGTTATCACTCAATGCTCGCAAGTGCCTCGTAACGACCAAGACGGCACTTGGATTACTCATGATATGATTGAGGCCTACTGCCAACTCCATCAACTAGGGCACGCTCTCTCGGTCGAAGTCTGGCAACATAAACAGCTCGTAGGAGGACTCTATGGGATCGATCTAGGAAATCAAAACAACGACAGTAGCGTTAATAGCAACCACTCTAATTTTCAAAATGGCTTGAAGCTTGAATCTCAAGCGGTTTTAGATACTGATTGCGAATCGATGAAGCACCGTGGAGCACAGTGTATCAATAATACTCGAGCACCACGACAGGCTGAGAAGAGTGCAAGCAGTGCTAAAAGCAAGCTATTTTGCGGGGAGAGTATGTTTTCTAAAGTATCCAACGCCAGCAAATATGGTTTTATCCATCTAGTGCAAAAACTCCAAGTCCAAGGCTATGACTTGGTTGATTGCCAATTACATACGAATCACTTAGCTAGTCTGGGTGCGCGTGAGGTCAGCAGAGAAGCATTCCTGTCTTATTTGTAAATAAAAAATTATACAAAAAAACCTGCTTAACTATATATATTGAGCAGGCTTTTTTTGTCGAAATATTATTATTAAATGACTACTTAGCAAAATAGATTTTTTGGTAGTCTTTGATAGCTGTTTCTAATTCAGCAGCTAGCTCTGCACTGGTTTGCTGTTTGTTTTTCATAGCGAGTGTAATAATTTTATGCACTGCTTTTAGATGATCTTCATAATGAGGTTTATCTGCCTTGATGCGCTGCGCGAGGAAATAATCTAGAGCTGTTCGCTGGATAGCTTGAGCATGCTTTTCCTTATTAAGCACCCAACGAACTACTTGCTCTTGGCTTTCTTTTCCACTACTAATTTTTTTAATGGCTTTGGCAATAGTAGTCGTATCTTCTAACATAATAGAAAAACGAACTTCATCATCAAAAATTCCACAAGGAACTTGGCAGTGAGCATGAACTGAGGTTAGTGCTGAAATAGAAATAAAAATAGCGACGTATAATTGGGTTATTTTTTTCATAAGTTATGGGTTAATTTAAAATTAATACTCTTAATTAGCGAAGTGGCTAGCTATATTTTTCTTATTTTAGATTTATTTAGAGAATACTTCTGATTTGGGTATTTCTGTGGCGCAGTAAAGGCATACTCGACGATAACTACGCCCTTGCTTGCCACATGATGGACATGTCACCATGGTTACTGTCATTTGGTTATCTTCCACTCCATCGCGCAAGTCAATTTCTTGTATTTTACCCTCTATATCATCATCGCTAAGACCATGTTTATCTCTGAGTAATTCCCACATAGCCTGACAAGTGAGCCGAAGCCTTTCTATATCCTCAACAGGTATCACTCTATTTTGAGCTGGAATTATACTATCAAAACTAGGCAACCCGTGATTAGACGATGATGATGGTAATAACGACGACGTTTTTCCTCCTTGATTTTTCTGTTTTTGCTGTTTTTCTTGCAGACCTTTGGTGTAATCAATGCTCGCACCAGTTTTCTTATTTATATCATAAAAACTTTCTTTATATTTATCCTTATCTGAACCACCCCACAAAAAATCATGTATATTCATAACTACCATTGAACTATTTTTTTAATGAAAAGTGAAGAACACAGTTTAATTAAACAAATAAAAAGAGGAGTTTTAGATGAATAAGTGGCTTATTGAAAAACCGCAGAGCACAGTGTAGATAAACCTACTCGAGCACTGCGACAGTTTGAAATAAGCCGCTTAATCGCTAAAAGAACCTTTTTATAAATAAGGTTAAGTAGTTGAGTTAAACTCAACTACGGTTTTTGATTAAATAGCGCTTTAACGAAGAACGTGGCGCGGAGTGAATTAAAACATTCATGAGCACCACGGCAGTCTGAGGCAAAGCGCTAGTTTACAAAAAGAACATTATTTATTAGCTGCGAGGATGATGAGTGTCATAAGCTTCGCGCATCTTTTGTTTTGTGATATGGAGATAAATCTGCGTGGTGGAGAGTGATTCGTGACCTAGTAGGGTTTGCACGGAACGGAGGTCTGCTCCGTTGTCTAGTAGGTGGGTAGCAAAGCTGTGTCTTATTTTGTGTGGGGTTATAGTCTCTGAGAATCCTAAGTAAGCGACATATTTTTTGAGGAGTCTATCTACTGATCTGCTGCTAAGTCTAGTTTTAGATTTGTTGATAAATAGTGGTCCACTGTAAATTTGAGCTTCGTGACAGTAGCACAATATTACATCTAGAGCAAGTTGCCCTGTGGGTACTAGACGTTCTTTTGAGCCTTTTCCCATGATTTTTAAGATTGCGGCATCATAATTGATGTCTTCTATATTGATTGAAACTAACTCGGAAAGACGAATGCCTGTCGCGTAAAACAGCTCTAATATAGCTTGATCTCTGTAAGGTACCCATGCAGGAGCTTGCTTAGGATGAGTGATGTTAAAGGGTGCGGAAATAAGCGCATCCATTTGCTCAACTGAGATAATAACAGGTAATGATGCGTGTAGCTTTGGTAATTGTAATTCTTGAATAGGTGATTTAGCTAAATCTAGGCGTAATACAAGGAATTGATACCATGATTTGAGCGCTGAAAATCTAAGCCTTATGGTCGTACGAGCTACATCAGCTTTAGTTAGATACATGAGGTAATCACGAAATATTTCAGTGCCTAACTCTCTCCATTGGGCTTTTGTCTCGCTCTCTTTATGAGCTTGCTCTTCATAAAGCCAGTAGGCAAAGTAGCTAATGGCTTGTTGGTAATTACGTAGGGTATTAGCTGAGAGATTTTTCTCTTGCGCCAAATAGGTTAGATAAGACTGGTAGTCTTTATCTTTTATAAGATAAGCATACGGTGTTTCGAGGAGCTTATCTTGAATAGTCATTATTAAAATAGTTCTAATCAGTGTAATTCTCTAGCTGTTTGGCTGCTTTGAGAGTATTTTTCATGAGCATGGCGATAGTCATTGGCCCCACTCCACCAGGTACTGGTGTGATAGCTGAACATTGCTCTTTAACCGCGTTAAAGTCGACATCTCCTGTGAGACGATACCCACGTGGGTTTGATTCGTCTTCGACACGGTTAATGCCTACATCTATAATGACAGCGCCGTCTTTGACGTCTTTTGCTGTGACAAATTCTGATTTACCTAAAGCTGCTATAATAATATCTGCACGCTTAATCACCTCGCTAGTGTTTTTCGTACGTGAGTGCACCACGGTCACTGTGGCTTGACCTTGCTTGCCCATAAGGAGTAATGCCATTGGTTTCCCTACTATTAAGCTACGTCCAATTACCACAGCTTCCTTGCCCTCAGTTTCAATATTGTAATGCTTAAGGAGTTCCATGCATCCAGCAGGTGTACAAGCTACAAAGCCTGTGCTGTCTTCCATGGTGAGTTTAGCGACGTTTTCAGGGTGGAAGCCATCCACGTCTTTGTTAGGATTGATGGCTCTGACTATTTCCTCTTCGTTTAAGTGCGCTGGTAATGGAGATTGCACGAGTATGCCATGAACCTTGTTTGAAGCGTTGAGGCGATGCACCACAGCTAATAATTCTTGTTGCTGCGTATCTACTGGTAGTACAATCTTTTCTGAATAGAGACCTAATTCGGTACAGGTTCTTTCCTTAGAGTTAACATACACTTGCGAGGCAGGGTCTTCGCCCACTAATACAACAGCTAGACCTGGAGTGATCCCTTTGCTGGCTAATTGGGCAACCTCTTGCTTAATGTCGAGTAAAATTTTAGCAGATACTGCTTTGCCGTCGATAAGGGTAAATTGACTCATGATGATTAAATATAACTAAGATGTACTGACTTTTAAAGTAGAAGTGTCAAGCTTGGCTGTCAACGCATCTAACTTAAGTCCTTGTGATAACCATTGCAATTCAAAATCAGTCTGCGGGTAAAAATCTAAATCTTTTTGTGTATCTAGCATGCTCCACTGCCACTTAGCATGGGTATCAAATAAATCACGACCCCACTCAAAATACTCATCAGAATCAGTCTTAAAAATAAATTCACCCTGATCTGGGTGCATAACGTTAGCTAATGTATCAAGAAATTCATTCTGCAATAGACGGTTCTTATGATGGCGTTTCTTTGGCCATGGATCTGGACAGAGTAAATGAATACGAGCTACACTCTGAGCAGGTATCAACCATTCTAGTAAATAGTTACTCTCTATGCGCAAAACTTTAAGGTTTGTTAACCCTAACTCTTGAGCTTTGCGTGCTACTTTTTTTGCACGACCTAAAAGTCTTTCAATAGCTAAGAAATTACGTTCTGGGTAATGAGCTGCCATCTCTAAGACAAACTTGCCATCTCCACAGCCTAGATCTATTTCTAGTGGCTGGTTTTTATCAAATATTTGAGAAAAATCAATAAGAGTAAAATAATTCTCTAAGATTAAAAAATGCGAGAGCTGAGTAGGAGATTTAGACATATTGCTTAAACGTAAGTCTATACTAAATTATAAAGACTCAATAGCCGAACCTACCTGAAATAAGGTTTCTTCTTTAAAATGAGGAGCAATAATCTGAGCTCCTATAGGTAGATTTTTGTCACCTAGAGTCCCTACAGGAACACTTATGGCGCAGTTACCAGCTAAATTTACAGCAATAGCACATAAATCTTCTAAATAATCTTTAAGTGGATCTGAATTTTCGCCTCGTTTACGTGGTAAATGCGGTACAGCTGGAGTAAGTAAAGCGTCTACATTTGCAAAGACTTCATCAAAATCTTGACTGATGAGCTGGCGAGCTTTTTGGGCTTTTTCATAATACGCATCAGCATAACCAGAAGACAGTACATAAGTACCTAGAATAATACGACGCTTCACCTCATCACCTAAACTCTCACTACGACTCTTAACATTAAGCTCATCAATAGAGCTTACATCAGCACTGCGATGCCCGTAACGCACACCATCAAAACGAGCCAAATTGGACGAAGCTTCTGCTGGAGCAAGAATATAATAAGTAGCAATAGCATACTCTGTATGCGGTAAGGAAACCTCAACAATTTCTGCACCTTGCTGTTTAAGGCATTCTGCTATTTCTAAAATTTTGGTTTTAATTTGTGGGTCTATACCCTCTCCAAAATACTCTTTTGGCAAACCAATTTTGAGACCTTGAACACCTTTATTTAAACTCTGCGTATAAGCAGGTACTGGCTCATCAATACTCGTTGCCTCTCGAGGGTCATGCCCTGCTAAAACTTCAAGTAATACAGCCGCATCCTCAACTGTCTTAGTCATTGGACCAATTTGATCCAGTGATGATGCAAAAGCAACTAAGCCATAACGCGATACACGTCCATACGTAGGTTTAAGACCAACTACACCACAATGCGATGCTGGTTGACGAATAGATCCACCTGTATCTGAACCTAACGAAGCCACTGCCAAATTAGCCGATACACAAGCCGCTGAACCACCTGAAGAACCACCTGGAATATGATCTAAAGCACGTGGATTTTTAGTGACTTGTAAAGCCGAGTTCTCAGTAGCAGAACCCATCGCAAACTCATCTAAATTTGTGCGGCCAAATGGGATTGCTCCTGCTGCAAGCAGTTTCTCAATCACAGTAGCATTGTAAGGAGCTCTATAGCTCTCTAAATATTTAGAAGCGCAAGAACAAGTCTCGCCTAAAGTATTAATGTTATCCTTAATCGCAATAGGAACCCCTCCCAAAGGCAATGATAAATCAGCATTTTTAGCCTGCTCAAGAGCCTTATCTAATTCACAATTTAAGTAACTTCCAATTTCAGCATCTCCACTACTAATTTCTGCATACAACTGAGTAATGCAATCAGCAGGAGTTAAGTCCCCACTAGCAAATTTTTGCTTTAAACTAACTATTGTTTCTTGACCTATCATAGTAAAACAAAATCTATAAACTATAGCCCAAAGTTAGTAAACGCAAAAAACAGCGTATTTCATTCAAAATAGAGAGTGGAGAATTTACCCCTTAATTAAGGCTAGCCTCTTTTTCTTGAATAAAGCTATAAGCGCAAGATAGCGCAGCAACGACAAAAACCATGGAGATGATGGCTATAATCTGACTATTAGCGCATTAAATAATAGCTACATCCTCATTGACAAGAGATTAAGTTCAGATTAATAATTAAACGAATAATTATTATGAAAATAGCACCTCAATATCTAGCTGTAAGCCTCTTTATACTTTTTTTAACTGGTTGTGTTACGCCAACGAAACGCTTATCAACTAATTTAAACTCTAAAGATTTTAATTCTTTAGTTAGTCAATATTTAGATAGACCAACTTTCGTTGAAATCAATGGAACCCCTCCTAATCATGTATTGTTTGTAAAAATGGATCCATATGGAGCAGATAGCAAGTTTATGATTTTCAGTGCAAAAAACAAATCAGAAAGTATTCAAGCAATAGATAAGTTTTTAAAATGGGAAGCCCAGGCGAGAAAAAATAAAGATATACTAGAAAAAGAAATTGCTCGCGTAAAATGTTCTTCTACCGGCATGAAAATTCAATTTTCTTTTTACTCAGGTACTGAGTATAATCATTTTCTCTCTATAGGATACACTTCGTTGTTTGGCATGATGGATCAACCAATGCTTACCTTCGATAGAACCAATGCAATCATATTAAAAAAATTGTTAATTGATCTTGATAATTTCGATACAACACCTGTTGAAAACTTATATAATTAATATCAAATGTTTACGGGACTACTTAATTACATCCAACAGCTATCAATTTCTTTAGTCCGAGCTTGAGTACTAGAACTCAACTACGATTTTTGATAAAATAGCGGCTTCCACTAAATACCTCTACCTTGTAAGAGGTTATATTGCTTGAGATGCTAGGCGTTTAAGGTGAAGCTATAGAAGAGCTACTGCGAACCTTAAACAACAACGCAGATTAAGTAATATAAACTATGCCTTGCAATTATCAAAAAATTAGGCGTCGGCAACGACCTTAGGAACTTTGATTTGTAGATCCTGCTCCGCTGGGGCATTAGCTATAACGGCCTCTGCGCTCAATGACTCCCCTACTACATCCTGACGTAAGCTTGCACTAAGACGTTGTCCGTGGGCGGCTGGCTCTTGGTCAATGGGTAACTCGGTGAGCTTGTCAATGAAGCCTAGGATGTTTTCTAGTTGACCTTGAAAAAGCTCGGTCTGCTCATCGCTCAATTCTAATTGAGCGAGTTGGGCTACGTAACTGACATCTATTTTAGCTTTCATGATGATTGGCTGTTTAATGAATGACTAACTGAAAATTTAGTTATTTTTATAATATGTTTTAAGACGTAGAGCTTGTAGAGCGATAAATCCTGTAGCGTCGTTCTGGTTGTAAGCCTCGTCACTGCTACCTTCCATGGTGGCGATGTTTTCGTCATAGAGTGAATAAGGGGATTTACGTCCTGCAAAATATATTTGCCCTTTGTAGAGTTTAAGCCTTACTTCACCAAATACCCTGTCTTGAGTTTTAGTGATTAAAGTTTGAATAGCTTCGCGCTCTGGAGCAAACCAAAATCCATTATAAATCATTTGTGCGTATCTAGGCACGAGTGAATCTCTAAGGTTCATGGTTTCTCTGTCCATAGTGAGTGTCTCTAAATCACGGTGTGCGGCAGCAATGAGTGTGCCACCTGGTGTTTCATAAACGCCACGTGATTTCATACCTACAAAACGGTTTTCGACGATATCGATACGTCCAATGGCGTGCTTACCACCTAACTCATTGAGCACACGTAAGATTCCATAAGGGCTAAGCAAGGTGTACTCGCCTTGTTTTCCGTAAGAACTCACATCATCAAAACTGTCAATTAAGGCTTCTAATTCTGAATAAATAAGACCTATAACTTTGCCTTCTTCGAAGAGAAATTGCACATATTCAGCGTTGTCTGGGGCTTTTTCAACAGGTTGAGACATGACATAGAGCTCTTCTAATTCTGGGCGAGAAGAGTCAAACCATGGCTCTTCTAAATCACCTGCTTCAAAAGAAATATGTAGTAGGTTTCTGTCCATTGAATAAGATTTATCTCTAGATGCTTTGACTGGGATGCCATGTTTTTCGGCATAATCAAGCATTTCGGCACGACCTGGGAATTCCGCTCTAAATTCCTCATCTCTCCAAGGGGCTATAGTTTTAATCTCTGGAGCTAATGCTGCAGCTGACAATTCGAAACGCACCTGATCATTACCCTTGCCTGTTGCTCCGTGAGCAATAGCATCTGCACCATGCTCAAGAGCTACTTTGACAATGCCCTCACTGATACAAGGTCTCGCAATAGAGGTTCCTAGTAAATAACGGTTTTCATAAATTGCTTCACCTTGGAGCATTGGGTAGATGTAATCGCTGGCAAATGACTCTTTGAGGTCGTCGATAATGCAAATTGAAGCTCCTGTTGCTAGGGCTTTTTCTTCTAGCCCATCTAGCTCCTCGGCTTGCCCTACATCAGCACAGTAGGCTATAACTTCGGCTTGATAACGTTCTTTGAGCCAGTGTAAAATAACTGAAGTATCAAGACCTCCTGAATAAGCAACAACAATTTTCATAAGTAAATGGGTAGTGTGTTAAAAAATTTAATAGCAGTTTTATAAGTGAAACCTGCAGGTTTATCAATGACTATTTAGAGCTATTCAAGGCTCTTTGTTTCATTTGTGTGGCCATAAGTGATAAGGCGTTAGCTCGGCTAGGAGCTAGATGTTCTTTAAGTCCAGTTTTATCGATGAATCCAAAGTCTGCAGTCAATACTTCGTCAGCGCTTAAGCCGCTAAGCACACGAATAAACATAGCAATCATACCTTTGGTAATTAATGAGTCTGAATCGGCTAAATAATAAACTTTGTCACCCTCTGTATAGCTATCAAGCCATACATGTGATTGACAGCCTTTAATGAGGGTTTCATCTGTGCATTGATCTTCTGGTAAAATCTCCATTTTTTTACCTAGACCTATTACGTATTCATAGCGGTCAGTCCAGTCTTCAAAAAAACTGAGTTCCTCGAGTAATTCAGATGTGCGTTCTGCAAAAGTATCCATCATAATTTAGCGACAAACGCCACGTTGAGATTGAGTGTAATAGGTGAGTAGCTCTTGTACTTTTGGATTACTGGTACTTTGAGTTTCTTTGAATTTTTCAAGAGCCACTGAAAAATTGATATCTTTCTTTAAGTACAAAGCTTTATAGGCATTTTTAAGAGCCCTAAGATCTTCCTTACTAAAACCATGGCGAGTTAAGCCTACTTGATTGATGCCTCGTACTTTTGCAGGTCTCCCCTCGGCTAGGACATAGGGAGGCACGTCTTTGATAACTTGAGACATACCGCCAACCATAGCATGAGAGCCTATGCGGCAAAACTGATGAACTCCTACAAATCCCGCGATAATGGCGTTACTGTAAATTTCTACATGACCGGCTATGCCACTATGACTTGATATAATAATATTGTCATGCAGGATGCAATCGTGACCAATATGAACGCTGGCTAAAATGAGGTTGCCATTACCTACTATGGTAAACTCATTAGCTTCGGTACTGCGATGCACGGAAACATGCTCACGAAAGGTATTGTTGTCTCCAATTTTAAGCCCTGTTGGCTCAACAGTGTATTTTAAATCTTGGGTACGCTCACCAATGGTGGTGAAGGAGTAGAAGAGATTGTTTTTACCAATTTCAATAATAGCTTCGTCCTCAGAGCCAATCACTACATGGGATTTTAATTCACTACCTTCCCCAATAGTAACTCCTCTACCTATAATACAGTAAGGACCTATTGTGACATTTTTTGCAATAATTGCTTCTGGCGAAATAATTGCAGTTGAATGGATACTCATGCAGCTGAATATAAATAGAAAGTCAACAAGGTAAAGCTAAATCTAAGCTATCTACAAAGGTTGTTAAAAAGACTCTTTAAAATACGGATTACTTGCTGTTTCTTGAGCAATAGTACTTGATGGCCCATGCCCTGGGTAAGTTACTGTCTCACTGGGTAAAATTAAAATATGCTCACTAATTTTAGAAGTCAATTGCTCATGGCTACCTCCAGGTAAATCTGTGCGCCCAATACTACCAGTAAACAATGTGTCTCCACAAAATATCCTATCCTGTGCTTGCTGGTAAAATGTAATATGATCTGTAGCATGCCCTGGCACCCAAGCGACAGCAAAGCTCCATTCGTTAGTAAGGGTTACCACTTCTTTATCAGTTACTAATTGATCCACCTTAAAGGCTTTAATATTAAATGGTAGCCCATAAGCCTCTAGAGTGAGTTGCTTGCTATAATCTTGATAGCTGATAATCTCAGCTCCAGCTTCCTGTAATTTTGCAGCATCACCTACATGATCATAATGTTGGTGGGTGATTAGTAAAAATTTAGCTTTCAAACCCTGTTTTTTGAGGTGATCAGCGATACCCTCTGGCGCATCAATAACTAATACTTCAGATGAATTTTGCTCTGAATGCAAAATGTAACCATGGGTCTCTACAGGACCTCCTGTATAAATATCTAATTTACTCATAATTTTACTGACTGATATGATTAATAGCTTGTTTGATATCTTCTATAGATACGGCATCACTGAGTACAGGCTTACCTAGTGCTTCTAGTAATACAAACTGAATTTTACCTGCTTTAAATTTCTTATCATACGCTAGCTTTTCCAACATGAGAGCTTTAGATACCTCATTGTTGAGTCTATCTGGCAATACCGTATCTAATTTGAAATGAGTGAGGACACTTAACACCTTATCGGCTTGCGATTGCGCTAGCCCAGATTTTTGTACTGATAACCATAGTGCAGCTTTAATCCCTATAGCGATTGCCTCTCCGTGTAATAGCTCACCATAAGGTAGACTAGCTTCAATTGCATGACCTATAGTGTGTCCAAAGTTAAGAAACGCACGTTGACCACTAGTCTCTTTTTCATCGGCTTCGACAATGCGGGCTTTGATCTTTATATTATTAGTTAGAATATCTACGCTTACATCCTTAGATTCAGGTTTGAGACTTAATAATATATCTAGCATACCTTCATCAGCAATAGCTGCATGCTTAACAACCTCAGCAAAGCCTTCTAAATACTCACGACTTTCTAATGTTTGCAATAAATCTGGATCAATTAACACTAATTTTGGGTGATGAAAGGCACCAATAAGATTCTTGCCTTCTGGAGTATTGATTCCTGTTTTTCCACCTACTGAGCTATCAACTTGAGATACAATAGTTGTAGGAATTTGCACAAAAGGTATGCCTCGATAAAAAATAGCAGCTAAAAAACCAGCTAAGTCTCCTACGACACCACCACCAAGAGCGATGACTAATGAGCTTCTATCGTATCCTGCCTTAATTAATTCACTAGAGAGCACTGCTAGCTGACTGTAGCTTTTTGATGCCTCCCCAGCTGGAACTGTGAACAGCTGAGATTTGAGCCCAACTTGATTTAAACTATCTGATAATGCTTGTGCATGAAATGCAGATACAGTCTCATCTGAAATAATAGCAATTTTAGCCTCACAGTTGCCATCATATAGAGATTGAATATGAATACCTGCTTGATGAATCAGGCCATGAGCTAATTTAACTTCGTACGAAGGAACTACATCTATGGAAACTTGCTTCATCATGCTTAATAGCTAAACACTTAATTTGTGAAAATAAAAACTTAATTTGTGTAAAATTAAGTGGTGGCTCGGGACGGAATCGAACCGACGACACAAGGATTTTCAATCCTCTGCTCTACCNNTCTACCAACTGAGCTACCAAGCCATAAAAATTTTATGTAGTAATGATTAAGAGACTTGAGACCCCGTAAAAATTACGTGCAGTTCTTTTAATTGATTTTCAAAAGATATCAAGCTCAAAGAAGAAAAAAAAATAACTTACTTAAGTCTTTGATTTTACATCACCATTAATAAACCATTTATAATGAGCTCCGTATTTACGCCCCCTATTATAAGTGACTTCTTCTTTTTTATTTCCATTTTTATAAAACCTCTTATAAAAACCATGTTTAATACCTAACACATAATTAGCTTGAATATTTATTTGACCAGTATCGTACCAGAATGTTTGGGTTCCATGTAGCTTACCATTACTGTAATAAGCTTGAGATTTTTTTGAGCCATCTTTGTAATACTCAAGCTTATGCCCATGCATTCTACCCTCTTTGTTATAACTGACAGTTCTGGCTAACTGACCATTTTCATACCAAAATTTAGACTCTCCAAATTTCTTGCCATTAACAGTGTAGGTTTGTGATTTTTTGTTTTTATTTGAGTAGTAAGTGGTCGCCCAACCTGTATCTCCTTGAGACCAAGCCAGCTGGATAACTAATAATAGAATAAATATTATTAGTTTACACATAGTTTATTTATCATCTAGTTTGAAGATATTAAACTTTCATAATATCTTGTTCTTTCTTAGCTAGCTTTTCATCGACTTGCTTCACGTAACTATCCGTGAGATCTTGTACTTGTTTTTCAAAATCTTTTTGACCATCTTCAGTTAAAACGTTATCTGCTTTGAGCGTTTTGGCGGCATCCATGCCGTCTTTTCTGATGGCGCGAACTCTGATTTTTGCCTCTTCTGCATACTGTTTGGCAAATTTAACCATTTCTAGACGGCGCTCTTCTGAAGGCTCAGGGATAGGCAGACGTAATATTTTTCCATCACTAACAGGGTTAAGACCTAGCTTGCCCTCACGAATAGCTTTATCAATATCGCCAATAACACTAGGATCAAAAGGTTGAACTATAAGCATTCTTGGTTCAGGAGTGCTAATCACAGCTAAGCCATTAAGCTTCATTACTGACCCATAGCTTGTTACATGTACGTCTAAGTTTTCAATAAGAGAGGGTGATGCTTTTCCTGTTCTAAGAGAAGTGAATTCTTGACCTAAATGCTCAAGAGCCTTTTCCATATCGACCTTAAGTTGGTTTAAAATACTTTGTGATTCCATGGGGTTATTCAAACAAGTTCAACTTATCTCGTCAAGAGCAGATTGACATAGCACCTAAAGAATTAGCTATACTTTTAATGCTCTAAATCTTCCTTTTCAGATAACGTTTGATTACTCTGCCTAGCTTTTTCTGCTTGTTTAGATTTAATAACGACTTTTCTTTTTTTGGTGCTTTCTAAATTTTTAGTAGTTTCAGCAGTTTCAGCAGTTTTGAGCTCAGACTCAGATACTGTCGATTTTCTAGACTCAGCACAAACTTTAATTTTATTTGAAACCACTTGATACAGCTGCTTGTAATTTACTTGCTTGCTCAACTCAGCAATCACTTTTTTCAAGCCCCATTGAGCTACAGGTATTAAAATAGCCCATAACGGAGATACTCCCTTAAGAGAATTATTATTTTTCTTTTTCTTAGATTTTACACCAAAAATAATGACCAACCCGATAGTTAAACCGCCTAGTAAAGCTGCAGCTGGCAGCTTATTTTTATACTTTTTGATGAATTCTGGGGTGTTTTTCTCTTGTTCGAGTTTAAGACCTTGAATTTCAGCCGCTAAAGCTTGTTTTCTTTGAGTTATTTTTGACACAATTTTTTAGTTTCAGTGAAAAGAGGTTTTTTCTGAGCTGATTTAGCATTAGACAAAAAGATCAGCATTAATAACAAGTGCCATAGTAATACTAGAAGCAAAGCAATAGGCTCAACACCAAAACTCATCCATACCTCACCTTCGTATGCTCTTAAAGCTTCAAAAAGATAGCTTTTTAATATTGATAAGATAACGCTAACAGCAAAACCATAGATGATAATAGCCATTATCAAAGCTAATATAATATTAATGATTTTGGTCTTAACAGCTTCTCCTGCTTCTTGAACCTCTATCGTAAAAATTTCTAAGCATTTTTGATAATACTCTTTTTTAGATGTAATCCACCGATTGATCATAACTTGAACATAACTAAAGCTTAGAGATTTGCAAGCACTTCATCTTTGAATTTATCAATTTTAGTTTCAATAAAACTTTTAATAGATAACTCTTTATTTATCAGTAGTGGTTTCAAATCCAAAGCCCATGTCACCGCTTGCATCACGTCTAAGCTATGTGGATTATAATAGGTTGCGTTAGCTCTCCTTCTACCTAAAGTTGCTAAATCATAACGCTTTCCCGACTGAATTTGTGATTCAAATACTAACATTAATTGCTTCGCTAACTCTGGATAAGCACTCACATCTAATGCTATCTTCTCATCATCACTGAGCCAATCTAAGTCACGCCAACCTTCGCAACCATAGATATATTTAGGTTGCTTCTTATCTGGTAAATTTCTTAGAGCCTCTAAACTAGCTTTGAATACAGCAATATGTGTGGGATGCTTATCCGCAGGTTGGTGCAAGTAAACTACTTGAGGTTGTGTCAGTTCTAATAACTGTGTGAGCTCACAAACTAGTTTATTAAACGATTTTTCTGAATTAACATTTTTAATTTCAGAGCTAGAGTAGCCTAATTGAACTTGATAAGCGTAATCTCCTAATTGGGCGGCTTGTCTTTGCTCTTTAGCACGTAAACTCCCTAGCTTTTGAGGTGTTAAATTTGCAAATTCACCACCTAGAGCGCTCCCCACTCCATTAGTTACTGTAATGCCTGCAAACCATTTATCTGATTCTTTATAGCAACTTGCAATACCGTGATAAGCCATAAACTCTAAATCATCTTGATGCGCTCCAATGGCCAAATGAGTCGCTGATTCAGCAGCTAACTCTATACTCGTAAAACTATTGTTAACCCAACAATCAGCTTCTTGTTTATGGTATTTCATAATTTAAGACATAACTAAAAACCATAAATAAAGTCAGATTATTAAGGGCTTTATTTGCAGTAGTTGCCTATTCTGTATTTTTGAAGCCGTAGTATTCCTTGCCTAAATCTATTTTACTATCTCCTCGTTTGACTCTCCAGCGATTCGTATCTCGTAATGAATAGATGCACCCACAATATTCTTGTTTGTAAAACTCTTGTTCCTTGGCTAGCTCGTACATGCGACTTGACCCACCTTGCTTGCGCCAATTATAAGTCCAATAAGTCACATCATTATATTTAGCAGCAGCAGTTACCCCGCTACCGTTTATTTGCTCCATATTTTTCCAACGAGAAATGCCTAGCGTGCTACTGATTACTTTATAACCATTTTCTTGCGCATAAAGAGCTGTCCTCTCAAAACGCATATCAAAACAGGCTGTACAACGAGCACCTCGTTCTGGCTCCCATTCCATGCCTTTGACTCTGGCAAACCAATTATCCTTATCATAATCAGCATCGATAAATTTAATACCTAACTCATCACAATAGCGGATGTTTTCTTGTTTTCGGATTTCATACTCATTGAGAGGATGAATATTAGGGTTATAGAAAAACACATCATACTCAATACCTTCTTCATGCAATTTTTCCATAATACCTCCTGAGCAAGGTGCACAACAAGAATGCAAGAGCAACTTAGTGCCCTTAACTGGTAATTCAAATGGTTCTTCGTATGATTTTTTAGCCATTATTTGACAACAAATTTCGCACTAAAAAACCAAAAAATCAATGGTAAAGAATCATTACTTAAAGAAAATGGCTAATTCAACTTGCTAATGCAACACTTAGCATAGGTTGCGATGATGTCTGATTGTTTAGATTTAAATCTTGACTAATAAAGTTATAAAATTGTTATATCTTATTAATATGCGTCATACCACAGTATTCATTTCTCTTTGCATGTCTTTTGGTTTTACCTCTTTCGCTTCTATAGAGCGAGGGCAAGAGCTATACTCTCAAGTTTGCTTTTACTGTCATGGCAATGAATTAGAAGGAGGCAAAGGTCCCTCTCTAAAAGACGAATACTGGTCTCACGGCTCATCTCCCAAAAGTATTTTAACTATCCTAAACAAGGGTGTTCCAGGTACAGAGATGATAGGTTATCAAGGCGTTTTTCCTCAAAGCGATATCAAGGCATTACAAACCTTCATATTATCCAAACAAAAAGGAGTTCGAGAATTACTCCGCGAAGAATACAAAAATCAACATTTTACGGGATTAGAGCTTACTCATAAAATTTTTGAGGGCACAGAGTCTAGCAACCAAAAAATAATTCCAGAAAATACCTTTTGGGTTGATAATCGTTTTGCAGGTAGTATTCGTTTTCAAGGAGTTTTCTATGCCTGGGAAGATGGCCTATATGATTTTAACATAAATGGAGAAGGTCGCACACTTGTTTATATTCAAGATGAGTTAATTACTCGTATTGGCAAGGATATTCATCAAGAAAGACAACTAATTAAATCGATTCAACTTACTAAAGGAGCATATAAATTTGAAATTCTCCATGAAAGTAAAAGAAAGTTTGGACACCGCATTGCAGGTAATTATGGAAAAACAAATGGAGAACGCATCCAGTTTCACGGACGTTCACTGCAAGGAAACGTTCCTAAGCTTATCAAATCAAATCAAATTGAAGCAAAAGTAGTAAGAAAATGGATACGTAATATTGCCCCACGCTCGCTACTCTGCCTGCTTCCTAATAATGTGATCGTTGCCTATAACCCACAAGATCGAAAAATTGAGAAAGCCTGGCATTCCGCTTTAATTAATCAGACTCCATCTCTTCCTGATCGCAGTGCTGCCCCTTCTAAAATTCAAGGTACAGAAATCAAAAGTTTTACTCAGTTACCTGAAATCTCATCAAAAAATAATTACTTAGGTTACCAAGTAAAGGGTGCGTCAGTTATCATAAACACAAGTATTAACGGACAAAAAAGAAAGATTGTAATTACTCCAGACAAAGCCAACTCTTTTAAAATCTCTGAACAACCATAATTATTTAAACTCACACTACACGACAAAAAAATTAATGATACCATAAGGTATTTTGCTCTTAGGCAAGGCGTGACCGCCAACTGGTATATGCATACCAGTTAAGGGAACAACACAACATAAGGGCAAAAGAGCTATGGCTTCTTTTATTTTATTAAAGTAACGCAGTTGCTCTAATCTTACTAAAACTTTCATTTTCTTATTTATCACCATTCTTTTAATTAACTTCAATTTACCTATGACCCTTGAAATCTACTTCCTATCGTTGATTTTTTGTTGTGTAGTGTGATTTAAACTTAATAATACATCTTCTACTATGAAAACATTTCTTATTTTAATCCTTTTCGTAATTTATACCCCTCTCATGGCGCAAGGAACACCCCAAGGTTACAGCCTAGAAACCGTTGATTTACCTAAAGGTGCGGTAACCGTACTTGGTCTTTGCCATAAACCAGATGGCACTCTTGCTATTGCCACATGGGAAGGCGAAGTTTGGGAATACAAAAATAGTACTTGGAGTTTATTTGCGCAAGACCTCATGGAGCCTAACGGCATTTATTATGATAAAGAAGAAGATGCGTATTATGTCGCTCAAAAACCTGAATTAACTCGTCTAATAGATAATAATAAAGACGGCATCTGTGATAGTTATGAGTGTGTGACTGATGCTTTTGGAATATCAGGAGAGTACCATGAATACCATTATGGTCCAGTAGCAGACTCACAAGGGCGTCTCTACGCCACTCTTAACTTAGCCGCCGCAGGCAATCAAAACTTCTACTTGGATGACAACAAAGGCCCTGGAAAAGGTGGTGATATGCGTTATTCTGGTGCTTATCGTGGCTGGATATACCGGTCAGACAGAGATGGTCATTTTCAACCCATAGCGTCAGGCTTGCGCTCTCCCGCTGGCTTAGGAGTTAGCCCTGATGATGAAGTTTTTGTAACTGATAACCAAGGTGATTGGGTTGCTGACTCTTGCATGTATCATATAGAAGAAGGCAAGTTTTACCTACACCCTGTTTCACTTCTTGCTAAACCCGAATACACCAAAGAAAAGCTCAAAGCTATGACCGCCGCAGATTTTGCTAAAATTAAGACAGATCCAGCAATTTGGTTCCCTAGAGAAGTAATCTCTAATTCTCCAGGAAGTCCTGTTTGGGACACTACAGGAGGTAAGTTTGGACCATTTTCAGGTCAGATTTTTATTACAGATCAAACTCAGTCAAACTATTTTCGTTGTGGAACTGAAAAAATTAATGGTGTGATGCAAGGTTGGTGTGTTGACTTTATTCGAGGCACAAAATCTGGAGGCGTCAAACTTTCTTGGGCGCCAGACGGCACACTTTGGTCAGCTCAAGTTGGGCGAGGTTGGAGAAGTCGAGGCGGCGAGCGTACAGCTCTGCAATATGCCAAATGGGATGGTATAACCATGCCATTCGAAATATATGAAGTGAATTTAACTAATACGGGTTTTAAAGTATCTTTTACAGAACCAATAAAAGAACAATATCTTCCAAAAATTACGAGCTGGCACTATAATTATTGGAGCACTTATGGATCTAACAAAGTACATGAAAAAGAACTCCCCGTAACTCAGCTCAAAATCTCTGCAGACAAAAAAAGCGTCACATTCAACGTACCTTTAGAAGAAGGCAAAGTCTACGCACTCGATTTTTCAAATTTACAAAATAATGATAATGAGCTTCTTGGCAGTAATACAGCCTACTATACGGTAAATAAGACTAAAACACCTACAAATTCAGCTATCAATCTTTTAGATTCATATGGCTTTAATATGAGTAACCGCTGGCAAATTAAAGATGGAGTTTTAAGCCCATCTGAAAAACCAGGAGGGATTCTATATACTAAGGAATCTTATACAAATTTTAGTCTCACACTAGATTATAAAACTTCAGAAAAGTGCAATAGTGGAATCTTTTTTCGTACAGACCCCAAAAACCCTGTGCAAGGTGGATTTGAAATCCAAATCTCTTCACCAGGTATATACCATGGAAAGCATATCGTAGGCTCTCTTTACGATGCAAAAGAACCCATAGCTCAAGCTTCTAAAAAAGACGGAGAATGGAATACTTTTAATCTAACTTGTGTCGACTCTCAAATTATTGCCACCATTAACGGAATCACTGTTCAAAAAGCAGATTTAAATGACTGGACAACACCCAACCAAAACCCTGATGGCTCAAAAAACAAATTCAATACCGCTCTAAAAAACTTGCCTCACACGGGACACATTGGGCTTCAATATCATGGACAACCGATATTTTATAGAAATATAACTATCAAAGAACTCCCTTAAAAAAATGGGCTGTACACATAATGTGTGTACAGCCCATTTTAAAAAGTTTAGTAGTTGTAAAGACTATATTTTAACCTTTTAAGGCATTCATTAAATATTCGCTAGCTACAAAATTTTCAATCAGAATCTCCTGCTGTCCATCACGATTCATGCGCACTTGAGAGATATTGAAGTTAGGTGTTTTATGTGGAGCAAAAAGAATGTCATCATGAGTTGAGTTTTCATGCTTTTTGAACATATCAGGGAGGATATCTCCACCAAGATGATCATCACGACCTGTAGCTAAGTGGCAGGTGCCTAGCACTTTCTCATCTTGAATATCTGCTCCAGATACAGGTAATACTTGAGTACCAAAACCTAATTCACCAAGTGTTCCAGTCATTGGATCGTCAGCTAGGCGCTCATTGTGCTCATCAATAGTAGCTTGATTGCCTTCAATGAGAGTCGACTTAATAATGCAACGGTTAACGACCTCTAGCTCGCCTAGGGTTCCATCCTCATATTTAAGTGGAAATTGCCCATTAGCATCTGTAGGCACAAAATAGACTTCACCACCTGGCAAGTTAGCTACATCAGGAGCTGTACCTTGGCAAAGGCCGTGGGATTTTTGTGCTTCTTGTTGGCCTAACTCTAAAGTAGCTGTCAACACACGTCCGTCTTCGAGACCAAAATCAATTTCAATAGAGTCTGCCTTGGTCATCGCTAGACGTAAATTTTCTGCATCTCGTGACACAAGGTCGTAGTCTACAGCTAATCCAGAATTGAGTATTATGTCGTTGAGTCCATGTAGCGTAGCCCCTCTAAATCCAAACTCTTTACACTTGGCTGTGAGTGGAGCTGTTGCGGAATAGGTGGATAGGCATAGAATTAGGTCGTACTTGGCGTAGATATCATTATCTAGAGATAGTTGATTACCATTTGTATCCCATACTTCGTCAGCTAAATCTAAGTTTGAGCCATGTGTTGTCTTATAGGCGTAAAATTCACCACCAGTAAGCTCCATAGCATCAAGCCCTCCGTTTTGCAGCCCCTTATAAAAAACTTCATAGCCTTTTTTTTGCACCTCAAAACCAGGTTGATTGAGGAATTCAAAATTCTTCATTAATTCTTGTGGCTCATCAAAATCAGTAAGTAAACATACTCGACATCCCTGAATAGGGTCAAAAATAACGCTTAATAACTTAACTAAATCAAAAGGTGGAAATTCACGCTTTTCAGGGTTAGCAATAATTTCTGAATTTAAATAATCTTGCTCTACTAACATGTTCATAATCTGTGTGTATTTGATTGGAATGATTTTTTTTGATTGAATTTAAGCCACCTAAAAGACCAACAAAAAAACTGATTTATACTACTGCTTAAAGCTTATTAAAACAAGCTTTAAAGCTACTTAAATAAGTCGAATTAATTTAAACAAATCCGATTTTTGGTAGCGTTTTTTAATGCTATCACAAATTAAAATCTTCTCCAAAATAGTACTGCTTAGCTATCTCGTTTTGAGCGACTTCTTGTGCAGTACCATCAAGCATAACCTCTCCATTAAAGAGTAAATAGGCTCTATCAACGAGTTTCAAAGTTTCTCTCGCATTATGATCTGTGATAAGGATTGATAAACCGTCTTCGTCTCTAAGCTCTTTGACTAATTCGTTAATTTCCCCAACAGCAATGGGGTCAACTCCACTAAATGGCTCATCTAACATGAGTAATTTAGGATTAGTGCATAAACAACGAGCAATACACAAACGCCTCTTTTCGCCACCAGATAAAGAGATAGATTTAGATTTAGCTAAATGGTCTAATTTAAATCGCTCAAGCAATGATTGACAGCGTAGTTTTTGATCATGCCTGGTAAGCTCACCATGTGCTTCTAAAATGGCTTTTAGATTATCTCGCACACTCAGGCCTCTGAGAATTGATTGTTCTTGTGGCAAGTACCCTAAGCCTAATTTTGCACGTTTATGGATAGGTAATTTTGTTACATCTTCACCCATAAGATGGACCGAACCTTGCTCAGGATTCACCAAACCTGCTATCATATAAAATGACGTTGTTTTACCTGCTCCATTAGGCCCTAACAACCCTACAATTTCTCTTTCTTTTACCTCTAGAGATACTGATCCCACGACCATTCTTCCTCCATAAGTTTTTTGCAAGTTTTTAACTGTGAGTAATTTCATACTAAATTTTATTAATTACTAAGTTGATCTAAGTCTAATATTTCGGTCTTCCAACGCCCTTTGGAAGTGATGAGTGACCCTGCTCTATCAATTTGGTAGTAGAGACTTTCTTCTCCTGCTTGTAGCTTTGTCCCCGCTTGAATCAAACTAGGATAACCCCCTTTGACTTTAATAATTTCATCTTCACCAAAAATTTCAATAATATCACCTTTTGATATAATTTTTTTTGTTTCCCCACCTTGTTCAACAAGTGTTATTAAAACTGCATTACCCTGTGCTCTTGCGTATTCGAGCCCAGATTGATTTTTATTAACTTTGCCTTGGATTGAGCGCTCTGGCGTTTGAGATTTTTCTTGAGTTAGTTTAATCTGTAAATCGCCTTGGCAGGTTAAATTGTATTCAGGATGCTTTAACTTCACAGGTCCATAGTAAATAACATACCCAGATTGTTGATCAAAGAAAATCCCATTGTCATTTTCGATAATCATGGTCTCTTTTTCTTCTGCTTTTTCAGGTATTGAACTATCTGCAACTGATGACACTTGATCAAATTCTTGTTTAGTAAAAACTTGTAAGCTTTTACTTTTTTGAGCATTAAAATCTATATTTAAACTCTGCCCCTCTAGCAAAAACTCATCATAACGGTTCGGGAGAAAATCTCTTTTTGCTTCAATTTTCTCTGTCATCGTTTTTGCTACAGGTGGCAGATTGTTGCTTGCATGATAAGGAGTGTTAGCTTTACTTGATTTCTCTTTAGGTAAAACATACTCTTCTTCATTGGTATTTTTATTGTAATAATAAGACTTACTCTTACCTAAGAATACTCCACGCTCTAATTTTAGATTTATCACTGCGCCTTGAGAAAAGGACTCAAATTGCTGCCCAGAGAACCAGCAACCCTGATTACTAAATAGCCAATCTTGCCCCTCTTGCATATAAGCCTGAGGCATTTTAATCTGCTTTAGGTTTGAATACCTGCGACTGTTAAGAAAATTAATTTCAACCTGCTCTCCTTGCAACCATTGTGGTTTATAAGGCTGAATAGACTTAAATCTTACCTTAAGCTCATCTTGCTGAATTTCATCTTGAGACAAATAAGTGACACCTTTTAATAAGGTGCTTTCGTTAAAAAATGACTCCAAAGTTACCCCGTTTGAGCCCTGTGCTTGAGCTAGAGAAAAAGCACAGGAAATGCAAAAAGTAAGGAGTATTAATTGACGCATATTTTAATTTTACTAACTATGCGCTACTTGAGCAATAGCTAATAATTTTTTAAGCACAGCTGGCATATCAGCTAAAGGAATTTGATTAGGTCCATCTGAAAGCGCTTTAAGTGGATTAGGATGAGTTTCCATAAACACACCATCTACACCTGCCGCAACAGCACAACTAGCCAATACTGGAGCAAGCTCACCATCACCTCCAGTCGTTCCTCCTAGACCACCTGGGCGTTGCACTGAATGCGTAGCATCAAAGATCACTTTAATACCTTCTTTGCGCATCCAATAAAGTGATCGCATATCTGCTACCAAATTATTGTAACCAAATGTTGTTCCACGCTCAGTAATGTAGCTCTGCTCACAACCAAATGCTTGCAATTTTTCTACAATGTTTTGTACGTCCCAAGGTGCTAAAAATTGGCCTTTTTTAACATTAACAATTCGTCCTGTTTTACAAGCTGCCTCTAATAAATCTGTTTGACGACAAAGAAATGCTGGTATCTGTAGTATATCTACATTTTCAGCTGCAATTTCAGCCTCTTTAGCTGTGTGCACATCGGTTGTTACTTTAACTCCTAGATTTTTACCTATATCACCTAATATTTTCGTACCTTCTTTAACTCCTAACCCTCTAAATGAATCAACTGAAGTTCGGTTTGCTTTGTCATAAGATGCTTTGAAAATAAGTTCAAAATCTAGCTCATCTGCCATGGCTTTTACTGCGTTAGCAACCTCCCAACCAAGCTCTTCTTTTTCTAAAGCGCAAGGACCTAAAACAAAAAATGGTTTACTTATACTCATTGATCAAAACTTATCCAAGCCCCCTTCAAATAGCAAGACAATATACCCAGTCTAAGCATTAGACTACAGAAATAGGCGCAATTAGACGATAGCTCTTTTTACTTAAAGAGTTGATATAATATGAGATTGGAATAATTCCTCTTGTTCTTGGCTACTTTTTTCAATAAATGGCACTTCAAAATTGCGTTCGATAGTATCCAAATCTAATGAATTATCAATGATGGCATTTAGCCTTTCTACAAGTGAAAGTGCTGATTCTTCTATACTATATTGACCGTTGTACAAATAATCAGGGTCTACGTAGGAGGCGTAATTACTTGAATAAGTATTGGCACCAGAAAGCAACGCATTAAATTTATTGTCTGCTGTATAAATTTGATAATCATAAATACTAATAGGCTGGAAAAATGCAGATACCTGAGTTAAGTATCTATTAGTTTCTATAGTCCCTATATTGCCGACATCACCTTTTAAAATAATAAGTGAATTATTGTCTGTAGTAAGCTCAAAATCATCACTTGCGAGTTGGTTAAATACAGTTGCGGTATTGTTGAGAGCATTGAGCTCTAAGCTATTAGCTCTACCCTCATCATTGCCAATGACATTAAGTGTAATAGTATTATTTTGAGATATAAGCTCTTGGACCTTGATGAAGTCTCCTTGTAAATCAACAGCTTTTTCAACATACAAATTATTCACATTGATTTGAGAGCCTTGCACCAACCCTTTAATAATGACTTTTTCAGGAGTTAATGCTTCATAAGGTTCAGTATTAATCACCACTGATATGCCTCCTCCAATCGTATTAATATTGGCGTCACCTGCAGTCGTTTCAATTTTTAATTCATGCGGTGTACCGACTAAATTGATGTCTATATTACCAGCATTTGATACCTCTAATGATCCTGAATCTGCAATAATATTATTGATATCAAGCAGATTAGCTGATTGGCTATTTAACTTAATTCCTTTAGGCGCTGTTACATTAAAGACACCTTGTTGAGCAGCTAAAGAAAGATCTATACTCGCCCCTTCTTCATCCTCACTTTGAGCATTAAGTCTAACTGTATTGCTCATTGAAGTTGTGATTTGCGCTTCGTTATAGCTCAATGTATGATCTACAGGGTTTGTATTACGAGTCATAATAGTCTGAGCATTAATATCTATATTTCCATTATTAGTGGTAATAGAGTTAAAGCTTACAGAACCAGCTGAAATAATGATTACATCACCTTGATTGGAACTAATCTCCTCAGCAAACAACTCATCTTCTCCATCAATATAAACACCCGCCTGAGCCTGGGCTACTAATACAGTTTCATCATTTAATTCAATTTTCCCATAAGTTGAAGCATCACCAATAGTCCCATTGTGCGAAGTCAGCTCTATACGATTAGCTCCAATATTTATAGAATCACTTGCGCCTTCGTAGTCGAAAATATCACGATCCAGAATTGATCCGTGAGCATCAATTGCTACCGTACCATTTCTTGAAAAAATATCACGAATCCAGAGATCTTGCTCTACCTCTTGATTCTGAATCAGTATAGAGCCATCTGCACGAGCAGATAGACCTACCTTATCGGTATTTGTAATAGATGTATTATTCGTTTGAACCTTAAGGTACTCACCAGTAGCTGTAGTTTCTCCACCAATGTAACCGTCTGCAGATTCTAAAACTAAAATATCACCATATAAAACATGACTATCAGACTGGTTTATAGCTGCGATAATATTCTTAGTAGATTTCAAAATAACATCCCCTGCAGAGGCTATTTGTTTTATAGTAATATTTTGCTCACTTCCGAGATATACATGTTCAGCGGCATCATCTACATTTGCTGTAGTATTAATAGAAACTTCCCCTAAAGCATCAATATCAAAGTCTTCACGCTGAAGTACTGATAACTTAGCATTATCTCCATCCTGACCATTATCAATAATGATGTCATTACGCTCAGCTGAGAGTAGCGCCAGCTTAGCTAACTCTGATGCCTGCTTGATAGCCACATCGTTGCCTGCTTCATCTTGCACTATCGTTTGTTTATGCAATTCATTGATAGTGGTATTTCCTGCATTATCAGTCTGAACTAGCACAATTTCAGCCTCTTTAACTCCAACGTAATCAGCGTTAATGGTAACATTGCCACCAGCAAAAATGTTAGCCTCTTCCACCTCTAGAACCGTGTCTGTTGTTTCTTTATAGGCGAAATTCAACGCCGCGCTACTTAGCTCATCTTTGCTCCAAGTCATCTTATCTTCAATATCCTGCTTAAGAGCATTGTCTTCATAGCTATAATTTTCTACATAAACAGCTGCAGTTCTATTATCACCTAATAACTCTGCACCATCTATATAATACTGTGTTTTTAAAGTTATTAAATCTTCTCTCCCTTGACTGTCATTGGCATAAAATACTTCTTCCGTGTCAGATAACTCATAGACATAATTCTCATCATAAGTAGCAAAGCTGTGTTGCACCGATACATTATCTTCTAAATTCCAATAGAAGTGATAAGCCTCGGTTTGATCATTATCAACTCCTACAAAATTAAAGTCATATGCATCACCTCTCAGCGAATAACCTGTCTCATACTCAGTTTGCTTTGATTCAATATAATTATCTATGAGCTCCTGATCCTGACCAGTAAAGAAGGCTTGCTCATCACTGGTTAATGTATATTGGTAATTCTGATCTAAAGCTGCAGCATAAACAGTCTCCTCCTGTCTACGTAGCTCCCAATGTTCTTGATACTGACTTTCTTTACTTTCTTGAATTTGTTTGTATTGACTATCTATACGTGCCTGAGCTTGAGCTGTGCCTTTTTCAATGCCAAGTTCATCCCAAAGAGCTAAGAGCTCCGCAATAGTGTCTTCATCTGCTTCTTCTATATCTTGAGCATCTATGAGACCTCCATCACGCACTGTAATTTCAACATTTCCATTAGCTTTGATTTTTTCTACAGCTAAATCTCCAGCTGTTTCTACTAGTTTAATATCTCCACTGTTAGACAAAGCTCTAATAACCCCACCATTTTCTGCATCGGTATCTATATAAATATTTTCTCCTTCAAATAATTCGCCAGATTTTGATTCTAAATGAATATTGAGAGCTATTAATTGATTGGCTTCTGTATGACCTTTTATGCGCAAGTCACCCTCCGCAATGAGAGCTAGCTCTGAATTAGCTCCATTAGCTAGAGAGTCAAACTCTAAGGCGCCATTCTCAGATTTTACAAAAAGATTCTCTGTAGCACTTATATTCAATAGCTGATGATCATTATTATCTTGATAAATATTCAGGAAATCTGCCTGGGTACCAATACTACCATTACCTGTAGTAATCGTTATATCGTCAGAGTGAATAGTACTATTTTCACGTTGAGTAATACTACCTGTCGCACTGTTGATGACAGTATCACCCTCAACATTACTAATATTACCAATACTGATAGCCCCACCACTATCAATAGAAACGTTACCCCTATCATAACCAGTGAAGTTAATATTGACGTCGTTACTAGCACGCACTGCTGCCTCGGTGTGATTATACTCAAGAATAGCCTGCCCTGCGGACAGTTTTTGGTAAGTCTGCACATCAGTTTTATAACTTGTATCCGAATATTTGTGATGTGACCTGTAATGTACGACTTCAACGTGAGTGATGGCACCATAACTTCCATAATTCGTATAACCGGTAGAAATAACGTTCGTGAGATCGACCCCACTAATATAGTTTTTCAATTCAGAATAATTATTTTCGGGCGTACTAACGAAATTACTATTACTTACATCTGTTTGATTTTGTCCATATAGAGCCCCACTCGGATACTCAAAGGTATAAGGGTTAACTAAAACTGTACCATCCCCATATACTTCCCATTGAGTAATTTTAGTGCTATAGAGATAATTATTATATTGATTAAGGGTCGTTCCATTACCAACGGCCACATCAATATTACCTTGGGCATTGTAAGTGATCACTCCAAACTCGGTGTCTGTTGAATCTGGTATATCATTATAGATATTTGCATCTACAGAAAGAACGGGCTGAAAGTCGTAAGCCACTGATACCGTTCTTACAGGATCTCCACCAAATGACTCAGGCACAGTAATAGTCACAGTTGTTTCATCTAAAAACCTGTCAAGGTCTTCTGAGTCTAGATTAAGACGCTGGTAAGTATACACAAGATTTTCACGCGGCGTAAAGATATCAGACCTAGTGTCTTGAGTCTTAACCGTAGATTCATCTGCCAAAAACACAAATTCTCCATCGGATCCTGTCTTAGAGTAAACATCTTTCACGAGCTGAATTTCTCCGCCCTCATTAAGCTCGCGATAATATTCAGTTTTCTTGAATTGAGGCGTGTTATAGTAAGCTGAATCATCATTACTAATATCTCCATCATTGAGTATCGCTTGCGTTTCAACTGCACTTACCAATGTTTCCGAAGCATCAATGAGAGTTACTTTGCCACTCACATATTGGTTCTGAATATCTCCAACGAATAAGTCTGCGTCGGTATCATTGACAATACTTACATTACCGTAGCCACTCATAACATTGATATTCCCCTCTCCGGTATTGTAGAGCTGACCAGCGATTGTTATGTTACCACCTTTGATTTCTACATCGTCAATTTCAATTTTTTGTAGCTCTTCGTTCCAAGTGATATCAACACCATCAATCACAAAACCTGCCTCTTGATCAACCACTCCATCAGAATCTCTCAGAACAAGCCCACTGTAAACCAACTTATCTTCAGCTTCTCGCTCGTAGACAAGGTTTCCACCGCCATCAAAAACAGGTAGAATATCCCCATTTGCATTCTCTATATAAGCTAAATCACCTAAATCAAGGTCAATTCCAGTAGTAAGAACCTGATATTCACCAGTAGGAACGCCATTAGCATCAGTATATTGAGTTTTTAAGGTGTTTAAAATAGAATCGTCGATGTAGATCTCTCGAGTATCAAAGCCAGCTTGCAAGTTACCGTTGAGGTTAACCGCAGAAGCTGACATGAAAATATTCTCACCAGCCACGAGCACATTATTCTCCGTAAAGGTCTGAGCATATTCAATGAGCTGCTCAGAGGAGTTCGTTTGCACCTCTGTATCAACACTGATTCCAAATACTTCTTTCACAGCATCTGTAAAATGAGAGTAATTATCGTTAAACGCTACCAAAACAGACTTATCGGCTTCGCTAATTACTTTTTCAGTTGTTTTAGAGATTTCTTCACTAGCTAAGGAACCACCTATTCCTGCATCAGCTTTTAGAGAGTAGGTATAACCTAAGATTTTAGATTTCGTTTCTACCCCATCCACATACTCTACAGTCGTAGCTTCGGCCGAGAAGGACGCTAAAAAAGAGGTAAGGTCATCAATTGCTTGAACATCTGTAACTACTCCACGAATATAAGGATCTAAATCATTAGATGGGGCGTTATCATCTTCCCCTGCATTAACTGCGCTCGATACAAAACTCGTCAAGTTAACAGCTCCTTCGTACTGGTCTCTGATGCCGGACCATTGATTGGAGACATCAACGTGAGTGAGTTCTTCAAAAACTAATTCAAAGGCCTCATATTTAGCCTCTAACAAAGTAATTTGATCTGTTTTTTCTGCCTCCGTTAAGACTGTGTCCGCATTAATAGCAGCAATACCATCATTGATATCCGTAAGTTGGTTCCCAAGCGTTAAGATATCACCTGTATTGATGTAAGTCTCCACGTCTGTTTTGTCAGCTGCCGCCAAATCAGTAATACCTCCAAGAGCTGTTACAAGAGTAGTTTTTTGACCTTCTGAAAGAGTTGTCAAAGTCGTAATATCTTGCAAGTCATCTTTTAACTCTCCAATGTCAGTCAAAACATTATTTACACGTAGAATATTTGCATTGAGATAATCTCCGTAGCCATCAATCGTATCTTGAGAAGTCGGGTCAACCATTAATGACAAAAGCTGTTTTACGTCATTAATATTATTCAGTTTAGTGATACCATTAGTAGTATCTCCAGCTAAATTCTCGTTATACTTAGCAAGAAGAGCATTCAGCTTAGCATCCGTAATTAAACTTGGCGATTCAGTAAGAAAACCTGCAGTACCTGTCGTTCCACCTAGTGCAGAATTGATGGCATCAATTTGACCATTATCAATATTATAAGGAGCGATGAGGGCTTGATCCCCTAATCCAAGAACTATGTCTTTTCCGGCTGCCATTCTGACATTAGTAGCTTCTATTGAAAACGTAGGTAAAGCGATGATAGAACCCTTTTCGTTTACTATACTTATATCTCCACCACGATAAGAAAGCCTACCCTCAAGTAGAGTTGGTGGTATATCTCCCTCTTGTGTATTACCAAAGATATTGATGCCTGCGCTCGCTCCATTGTGCGTATCTGCAACACTAAAGTTATCGACATCAATCCCATTATAACTATCACTTACAGTCACACCATTGACGATGACCTTACCGCCATCAAACATATTTACATCAATATTGCCCACTCTAGTCGCAATTTCAGAACGGTTATCAATTACGACTCTTACATCGTTTAGAACTCTTATTTCACCTTCAGTCCCTGCAATAGAGGGAGCATTAATGCTAATATTTCCATTGGTAATCTCTAGGGGAGCAATTTCGACTTGAAGGAATTCAGTATCACTTAATCCGTTATTCACGATATTCTCCAAAAATGCTTCCTGCTGAATTAAAGCTGTGTAGGTTTCTTGATACCTACCTGTTCCTTCGTCGTTACCAAACCCTCGTGTATCAAATGCGGCAATGATAAGTTGAAGCGCTATTAAGCTTTCTCTGGCCGTACCTGACGCTGAAAAAGTGGTATCTAGGGAGCCGTAGTCTAACGCTTTAAAGTATTCTAAATCTACGCCATCTGGAACTTCTAAAGTTTCATAATACTCATTACTAACGTCAAATTTACCGTCAGCATTGGTCACTAAATCAAAGGTACTACCTGCATCCAACCCAAGGTAATAGTAATTATATAACCCTGACTGTATTTTACCATCAATGTTAATACTAGCTTCATCATTAACAATAGCTCTACGAGTTTCATCTTCGTACTTCACTGATGATGGTAGACCTAATTTATCGAGTAACCACCCTGCCGTGTCTTGAAGAACATCATTAAGAATATCCAGCGTAATACTGTGGCCGTAAGCGTAACCGTTAACGTTGAGATCATTCTCAGTGGCGGATAGCGTGATATCTCCTCCTGCTCTTAGTTGAGAGCCTGCCTTCATGTTAATTGACCCGTTACGGCTACCACTAGAGCTAATATCTGCATCTGGGATGACCGGTAAAAGTGATTTATTGTAAGAGTAGGACTTATTGTCAATATCTACAGAGCCACCAATTCCTGCACTAATTGCAGCCTCTTTATCACTTAATACAAATGCACCATTGTTAAAAAGTACTTGATCTGAACCTTGTGAAATAGCTGAATTGTAAGAGGTCACATCTACAGCGATTAATCCAGAAACAACCGCTCTAACCTCTGAACTAATGTCTACATTAGAGCGAGCACCTACAGCCAATGAATCTACATGCACCTCACCTGCTTGAAACTCAATTTTAGTATTATTGGTTGAGTTGATAGATGACCTTGAATCTGATCCACCTGCTAAGAGATAAGAATCAAACGTTACCGTATCGTTCAGCGTCGTCGAGTTATTCGCATTGAGAGATAGATCGATGAGGTCAGCATCGTCAAAGACACCCATGATGATGTTTGCATTACTAGTATGCGTAGTATTTGATGTTCCTGTTGAATAACCGCCCAGACCTGCAAGGATATTTTCATAACTAACTCCATCAGCTTTAAGGGTGTTATTAACAGCTGTGATGCTTGTCGCGCTATTATTAGTTGCATTTTCTTTTAGATACTGGATTCCTGCTGCAAGATTCACAATACTATTCTGAGTAACCTTATTGTCGACCTTACCCGCAGCACCCGCAATCAAACCGTAGTTTTGCATATTAAGACGCGTGTCAAAACTAGAGTTAGTCTGCGCTAATATAGCAAGGCTATCTGTATCGAGCGTCAATATACCTGTTCCTGTAATGCGTGCATCAAGCTGATTGGTATTATACACACCACCATTACTACCTGCTGCAATGCCTCCTGCTCCGCTGCTATTATCTATAACCGACCTGTCAGAAGTATTAGAGCTTATATTCACATTAGATCCTGCTATTTTACCTGCTAAGTTAACATCACTTTGAGCATGAGAATTAATCGTTGATTGCACTACACCCACTCCTACAGCTCCTCCAGCTAGAACTTCTGCTGTAGCTTTCTGCCTAAGGCTAGCCTCTGATGTTATTGCAAGGTTAGATCCACTTAGATCTGCATTGCTTGTCACTGTAACAGATGAAGTTCCTTTATTATCTATTTTAGCTAACGCAGCAGATACACCAACCACACCGCCACTGGCTCCTTGTGCTGATACATTAATATCTTGTTGATTATTATAACTAGAATTAATAACCAGTGAATTACTTGCATTAACTTCGCCTCCTAAATTAATAGCTGAGCCGGTGCTACTATTAATACTCACAGCAGCGTCACTCACTCCAATGGCAGCAGCTCCTACATTCACAGCTAAGACATGAGCATTGATACCTTGAGTGATTAAATCACTATTCATATTGACGCTACCACCAGAAACCTGACTACCTACTCCTGTGTTAATACTTGCTTTTGAGTCTTCGATATTAACGCGTGCTACAAGTGCGGCGGCGGCCACTATACCAGCAGAAAGCCCCACTGCTTTAGCGTCTAAATCTGTAAAACGTACTTTAGAGTTAATATTAGCTGTTGTGGCATTGAGTACTTTAGCTCCACTGTTAATATTAACAGTAGCATTAGCCTCGTGAGTGGTGGCTACATAAGCACCTGAAGCCGCAATCCCACCTATTTGAGCCGATAAATTAGAGACATTAGATGATTCTACAACCTCTGCTTTGACTGTAGCTGAACCTATATTATTCAGCTCTACAGAAGTATTGTTACCTATTCCAGCTATAGCATTAGCTGTTGAAGAGTAATCAGAAATCCTTAAGTTAAAGGCGGCAACGCCTACGCTACCAGCGTAAGATGAAATATCAGCATCTGTATCCACTAAAGAGCTAATATTTAAACCAGATCCACCTGTTAAATTATAAGTTCCAGAATTGCCAATCTGAGATTTAACCTCTGATTCTACATCCACAATACCTATTCCAACACCGATAGCTGCGCCACCAATAGATAAGCCTCCTGAATTTAACGTTAAATCATTATCTTGTTTGGCAACTAGGTTAATGGAAGCTGCATTAATAATGGCAGAATCAATAGTCGAACTAGTTGACCCTCTACTTGCGGCAATATTATACTCAGCTACGACTGTATTATATTCATTGCTGTTATCACCATTAAGCTGCCCAGTAGAATTAGAAATGCTACCTCCGAAATTAACAATGTTAACGGTGGCTCCAATAGCTACCTTACCACCAGATATATTAAGCGCTAATAAATTATAATCATTATAAGCATTAGCTTGCACATCTACCTTACCTGAAATATCTACAGTGACTGCTGCTAATAATGACTCTGTTGTATTTTGAATATTGTCTACTGTAACTACAGCACCTAGACCAACTGTTCCTCCAGCAATGGCACCAGCAAAACCTTTACGGGTATAATTAGAGTTAGCAATGAGATTAAGGTCACCTGAATTATTAATGATATAAGCTGACTCAATTTTAGCTAGAGTTGAATTATTTACAGTATTAACCACAACTGTTCCAGCTACGCCTACACTGCCACCTACACCAGCTGCTGCAACGTTAAGATCTGTTTCCTGGTCTAATTGAGCTTTAATATTTGCCTTATTGCTAATAGCAAGGACTCCCACCCCTGTCACTAATGCCTGAGTGGCATCCTTTAAATTGTTCACCACGACTGACCCTGCAAGTCCAGCTGTTCCACCTACACCAGCTGCTACATTAACTACTAAAATACTACCTGAATTATTAGAATTAAGATTTAATAGAGGTGATGTAATACTTGTATTATCTATTTGAGAAACAACAGAGCTCCCGGCATTATAGACACTTACTGCACCTGCAATTCCTACTACTCCACCTACGCCACCAGCTACGACATATGATTCGACGCTTTCATTTTTTGCAGCATTAACATCGACGCTTGTAGTTGATTCTAATATTGAATGGGTTAAGCCCGATCGGATGACTTTATTAGCATTATAAGTAGCCACACTAGCGCCTAGACCTAATCCGCCTCCTAAAGCTATTCCCCCTGTAATCATCAGAGTTTCTTTATTTCCACCAGAAGTCGCGGAATCCATAGCTGCAACTGTGATTTCTTTGGCTTTAATGGCGGAACCTTTTATCTCAGAAGTGATTTGTGTATTATTAATTAGAGTGTTTACAGAGGCTGCTAATGCAGCAGAACTTCCTAATATAGTTAGCGCTCCACTACCAGCAATAGAGTACATCTCAAGCGTTGAATAATCTGCTGATTCAACAGTAATATTCCCTAAATCAAAACTACTGCTGTTTACCCCTTCGACTTGAGCTAAGATTGTATTATTTAAATTAATATAATTCCCTGCAGCTCCTACCGAGGCAATTCCACCAGTTACACCCGTCGCAATATTTAAAGCTCCTGCAGATTGAACATTTTCACTATTATCAAAGGCTTTAATAGCAAGCCTATTTACAGCTTCTCCTGTAGTATCAAATGAACCTGAAAAAACCGAACTGATGGTGTTCTCTGTCTTTAAAATAGACATACTAGCTGCAGCAGATACCCCATAAGGAGGTAAATATGTAGATGGCTTGGCAACTCCTACAGCTGCGCCAAGAGCAAATGATTCCCCACTAAGTTGCGCATTTTTTAATATAGAATTACTTCCATTAGTAGAACTAAAATCAATTTCACCCTTGAATATACTTTCCACTTTCCGGTTAGTATCAACTACCGCAACCCCAAAACCACCACCAACAGGATCTGACCCAAGTTTAACTCCACCAGCAATGGTAATATTATCAAGATTATCTAAAGCTAGTATATCAATTTTGTTTCCTAGTTCAAATAACACATTTTCGCCTATCAAGGTTTTATTAGCATTCGTATTTGTATTATAATCCACATTAACTACAGAGCCGTCCAAAGAAGGACCCCCACCACTGTTACCTTTCATAGAAAATGACACCAAGTTAGAATCAGTTGTAGAAACAATATTTACGTCTTTTGCTTTAACCAAAGTATCATTGGTTGCACCGACTGAAGCAACAAACTGAACACTTGAATTTAAATTATAATCTTCATTAAGAATAGCGGCTCCGATACCTACCTTAGCTGGCAAGGCTGAGGCGACAAGATTCTTTAATACTCCAAAAACACTAGTTAATTTAGGTGCTACAATATTTTGCTGTTCATTAGTAATCTTACTATCAAGCAGAATTTGACTGGCTTGGTTTGCATTATCAATACCTATAATCTGGGCACCTTGAGCTATTTGAATAGTGGCATAAGAATCATAATCAATATCTGAATAAGCAAGATTAACTACATTCTTAGCAGTTACTATAGCCTGGTTACTCACATAGGTATTCGTTCCACCCGAAAGAAGATCGGAAAGCCTATCTAAGTAGGGACTCCCTTCGAATGCAGCATAATACCCACTTAAAAAATCTTCAAATGAGCTAGTGCCTGAAATATCTCTAATATCAGTTGCACCACTAAACTCTCCATCTAGCTGCGTTTGGAGTTTAGCCTTACTTTCATCATCAAAACCTACAATATCGTCCAACCCTGTATTAAATAAGCCTCTTAAAAGATCATAGAGTCGATTACTATTATCAATAGTGCTGTGGATATCAACTATTCCATCATTTTTCATCTCGATTTTAGCTGCGTCTCCGATCAATGTTTGAACATTATCATTTCTGTCTGTTATTTGAATAGCAACAGAAGCAGCAAGAGTTTGAACCGTATCAACAACAGTTACTGTATTAGATACGTAGTTCACCACATCAATATCCCTAAGATAGTTCTCAGAGAAATCTGAATTAAGGAAAGGACCAGAGAATAAATCTTCGTCCTTATCTGCAACACCTAATTTAGAGCCTATTGAAACATCACTGGCTCCTGTAATAACTCCATTAAAAGATGTATTAATATCAGCATCATAGTTAACCTTTGAAAAACTACCGTAAATTTTAGCGACATTAGCTAAAGAAGACCCAGTTCCTGCTAAACCAGACAATTGATTTTTCAATGCTGCGCTTATTAAATAAAGAGCGGGGTTATTTAAGGCGCTCTTAAGTTTATCTAGTGACGTCAATGTCCCTACTGATACATTTGACCTAGTATCAAAGGTCGAGAGCGATTCTATAGCGACTTTATCTGCAGTAATAATAATATTATCTGGAATGGTCACTGAAACATTCGTATTAGCGCTGTTAAAGCCTACTCCTACGCCAAGAGGAATGAATGCTGGGCTATTAATCGTTGCCGCAACATTTAGTTTTTGATCTCCCTCTAATACCGCATAAACATTTACCTCATCTGCCGTAATAGTAGTCTTATTTACCTCGCTATCAGGCTTAGCAAAAGTTACATCAGAATGGAGGTTAGTCTTAACAATACCCAAGCCCACAGGCAATATTCCTGTATTGATATTCACATCTGCTTCATAATCTAAATACGACTGAATGAGTGCGCGCTCTCTAACATCAAGACTAACACCTTGATCAACAAAAACATTATTATTGACCGTTGTATCTAAGTAATCAAATCCAAAAGGCAATAGTGAGAGCAGTGAAAAGTCTTTGAATGAACTATCATTAATCAATGATGAAGCCTGAACCTTAAGCGTACCCGTATCAATCTTGACCCCTTCATTTAGCTCAATTGTGTTTAAATAGTTCTTTGAAAAATCAAGTGCAGGAACTGACATTTCTAAACCTGAGAAAACTACGTCTACTGCGTCAGTGAAACTTGGTAGTTCAAACCCTAGAGAGACAACATTATAGCCGTAAAGGATATCACTATTAATAGATACTTGGTCTTTAACTTTATACTCGCTTACCAAAGTTGCTAGATCTTTATTACTAATAGCAGTAGTTATTTCAGCTGCAGTTATGCCTGGAGCATAAGTATTTTCTGCGACGTATGGAGGGATAAATTGCTGTCCAGTCGTAATCTGGGTACTGGAAATATTGACCTGAGAAACAACATCTTGTAAAATAACACTTTTGATAGTAACAGATGATGCAATATTAACCTCTCTTTGAGCTACAATATCACTATTTACTACATTAATGCGTGATGCAAACTCATTACTTGCGCTTGAAGAAGAACTTCCCCCTGAAGAGTCTAAGCCTATTTGAAATGAGGCAGGCGAAGCAATGAAGTTATAAGTATCATTAATTCTACTTGTAATGGCAACAGAGTCTCCTGCATTCAAATTAGAGTTAGTGATGCTTGTACCATAGCTAATACCAGAAAGTAGATTCTTTTGTAGAGTTGTTAAATTTACAATATCAAAGCTAAAGTAATCCTCTTCACTAATTTTGATGAGCTCTTCTACTGAATTGACACCTGAGGCAATATTAACAAAGCTATGAGCTTTGATAGTCGCGTCCTCAAGACTTATACTCAAAGCGGTTATATCAATATTATTATTTTCACCAATACCTAATGAGCTATTCAAAGCTCCATCATCCTTAACTATATTTCTATAATAGTTAAATGTTGCATCACCATTAGAGGCCTCCAGTAATGAGTTACCTATCATTGATAGCTCACGATCCGCTTCAAGTTTCACGGAAGCCCCCCTTATGGAGATTCCCTCTACATTGATAAAAAATTTATTACTTTCAGTTAATTCTTCTAAATTACTTACGGCTTTGAGATCTGGGCTAGCGTTTGAAAAAGCCTCTATATACTGATCATAAGCAGCTAGCGTTGCCAATACTTCAATACTTCCACCTGAAACAAGTTGAGCATTTCTAAGGTTAATCTCAGGAGCGACAATTAAGATCCCTCCTTGATTGTAATTATCCAGCTCATACGACCCGCCTTTAACAAGTAAGTCATCGATAAAGCTTTCAATTTGAGCTACAGTACCCGTACTGAGTAGGCTCTCAAAAGTGAGCTTATCTGATTCTTTTAAAAGAGCAGAAAATAACAATGAATCTTCAACTGTTATAGCGTTTGAGGCTTCTAACTCTATACTACTTCCGTCCGTTTGAATTATATTTTCAGTAATAGTTAAATTCTCTGGATCGATGAGAAATCGTCCTGCTTGACCATTATTCGCCTGCCCTGAAAAAATACCACCATTCAGGAAAACTGATTGAATAGCTGAAACCTCACCAAACCCCGCATCACCCGAGGTTCCAGCGTCTACTACAAGTTTAGCTCCTTCTTCAAAATAAGTTTCCTTATCAGCAAAGACAATAATATCACCACCGTTGGAATTATAACCACTTCCAGATGCTGATAATACAGCCCCCGCGTCTAAATTGATATTTGATTCAGCCTTTACTTGAATAGCTCCAGCTTTTCCGTTTTCTTTAGCGTTTACCTGAACTATAGAATCTTTTATTTCAATATCACCTCTAGACTCTATAGTGACCAAACCCCCATCTTTATCACTATTAGCCATAATCGTTGATTGATTATTCACTTCTACTGAATCTAGTGCAACTAACTCTACAACACCATTAGCATCAACAGTTACGCTCTGAGCTGTATTGAGGTTTTCTACGTTAACTATATCACCGTAGTTAAGCTTTATGTCTTCTTGAGCTTCATGACCAGCATTTAATTCAGCTCCAGATACAACAAGGTTACCACCGCTCAAAGAAACCTTGCTCAAGGCGTTTAATTTACCTTCTACTTGAATAAGTCCAGTTGCGGAAATCGGAAAATTATTTTGCTGCAATAACTCTAAGTGCCCCCCTGGATTGTTTAGTGCATCTTGAATAAATTGTCTTGTAGGCGTAGATAAATGAATAGCGCCGGCGTTAATAACACCACTATTACTCACAACTATGCCATCACTGTTGGCAAAATATATATTACCACCAATCTTACCCTCTTTAATAGAATTAACTATTCCATAGATATCTGAGCGCCCACCATGTATAAAGTTCACTAATGCATCCTTACCCTGAGGAATATGCATATTAACCGTGTCAATCGAACCTACATTATATTTATCAAAATGATTAATGCCTGATACTCCATATGTTTTTGTTGTGGTAACATCATAAATATTTCCATTTTGTTGAATTTGCGTACCTACATTTGGGTTAAGAGCTGTAATTTCAGTTTGCACTGATGGAGCAGCATACAGCGTGCTAGGTAAAATATGACCAAAAAGAAAAATCCATAATAAAGCTATGGATTTATAAGTTCTTATCGTTTGGTAGTTACAATTTCTTTTCATCATCATTTAAAAATTAATTGAATACCTTACACTACAACTCCAATTACGTTTATTATACAGCTCCTCATTTATATTCATAGGATGAGCATACCCAACTGAAAGGAAAAATTCTTGCACCGGCTGATAATAAGCTACAACACCATAAGAATTAAGTGCATCTGAGTCAATACCTATTCCTCCACCTTTATTAGTATAAGCAACTCCATAGTCTCTAAAAAATGTAAGTTGAATACTGTTAAGCGTATTAGTTTGTGGTAAATCTAACCAACGAAATAGAGCAGTTGTAACTTCGAGTCTAGTAGAATAACCCTTATCTCCTAAAATCGCACTATCTTCGTACCCCCTCACAGATGATTGCCCACCTACTGAAAAACTTTGAGCACTAGGTAAATTTAACTCATTACTGAGTTGTCCATTAAAACTTAAAGAAGCACTTACATTTGGGTGCAATTTTTGAATTCTTTTTACAAAAAAATTAAATGTTGTGAATTTTTGAGCATCTTCATCAAAGCGAGTTGCATCGCCACTCACAACTCCAAGTTCAGTATTCCATGTACCAAGCTCATCAGTTCGGTCAGCTATTAGAATTAGAAAAGCCGACTGAATAGTTGAGTCATCTAAAGAACTGCCTACAAAAAATGATTCACTACTAGAATGACGCAAACCAAAACGACTAGAGATAGCAGTGGTTCTTGATATATACAATAAATGAGACAATTCAAAAGAAATACTCTCAGAACTACCCAATATACCTAAATCACTGCCTGCACCAGCGCTCACTCTCGTCTCTCCTTTAGTTACTGACACATTAGCTCTAGTGCCAAAGCTGTTTAATGGCCTATCGTAGACACCGTACCAAGAGTTAGCCCCTTTAGATTGAGTTGTCCCAACTACCAAGTTATCATCAACGCCATTAGTTACATCATAAATAGAAATACTTGAAAGATATTTCCATTTACCTAAACGCTCCACCCCTGAATTATCAAAAGAAACGCTCATGCTAACTCGTTCTGGCTCATATACCTGAAATACTAGATCAGAATAACCAAAAGTTTCTGAAGCTTTAGACTTTGCCATCATACTCGCCTTACTTGACCTATTAAACCTCAGCAAATCCAATTCAAGATTCCTGACATTAAAATGCTTCTCTCTATAATTCCCAATAATTCTATCAAAGTAATTCTTAGGCAAATATTCATTGCCTGTAAATTCAATGTTTTTAATTTTAGACTCTATAAGCTGAATAGTTAACTTATTATTTGTTAGCTTTTGCGCAGGCAAGTTAACTGAGGATAGCGTATATCCCATTTTCTGATACTCATTAATAATATCAATTCTTAAGTGTTGCAAATCATCAAAAGTAATTTGGCTATTTAAATATTTATTTGATAGTTCTTTGAGTCTAACTTTGCTAATTAGTTGAGATTCTGGACTAAAATGAATAGAGCTTAGCTTAAATTTAACACCTCCTATTTTTTTATCTGGCGTTTTATAATTAACGACAGCTTCTTTCAGCTTACCCTCTACAGATTCTTTTCGAGGGCTCGCTTCTCTTTGAATTTTTTCTAACTCTTCAATACTAGCACGCTCTTCGATAATGTGTGCATTTTTGGCAAACTCATCAACCGCTGCAATAACAACAAATCCAAGCAAAGCTCCGACTAAAGTCCATAATTTAATGTGCCAAGAGCTATACATTATACTTGAAAGTAACTTAACCTCAAAAATCTCATTATTACAGCGCTTGAGCTTGCTAAATTAATAAAATTTACTCTTTGACTTGCTCAATTAAAACTGAAGTAAAGTCTACAACATCACGATTATATAAAAAAACAGGCACTCCGTTTTTATCTAAAGCCTTAGAATTCAACACTTGAACGTACTCAGACGCCTCAGACTTGCGCTCAACTAACTCATAAATTTCTGTTAAAATTTTGGCAGCTGCAGCAGAACTCTGCTTTGATATATCGTCTTTATAAGAACGAGCTTTTTCTGCGACACTCAACTCAAACTGGCGGAGCTTCTTAATTTCTTCAATCAGAGCTTTCTCGGTCTCGGCTTTCTTGGCTTCATCTTTCATCTCTAAAAGGTTTTTACGCTCAGCTTCTAACTCTTGAGCTCTTTCTAAAGATTGCTTTTTAAGCTCTTCAATCTCTTGAGTGTAGATTAGAGCCTGTTTATCTATCTCTTGCTGAGAGGCTAATCTGTCCTTATGCTGACTAAATACTGCATCGAGATCAACTGTAGCAAAAGTCACCTTAGGCTTTTTGGCAGAGCTCTTATTTGTGAGCGCATATAATAAAAAGCAATTAGCGACTAATAAAACAACTAAAGCCACTACTGTTAATTTAAATAAATTATTAATTTTCATTATCTAAAGTGTAAAGATACTCTATTAGTAAGTCAACGATTAGTTCTTTAATTTAAAACTAATTTGAAATGCTGTACTTAACACCTATTCTGACATTGACTTTGCCAATCAAGTTTCTTAGAGTGCGGTCAAATTTAGCCCATAATTAATGTCCAATAAACTTAAAATTGCACTCCCTAAAGGCAGTCTCCAAGAGCCTACACTAGAGCTCCTTAAAAAAGCTGGCTATAATATTCATGTCTCTAGCCGCAATTATCGCCCTACTTCAGATGACTCTGAACTTGATATCTATCTAATTCGAGCTCAAGAAATTGGACGTTATTTAGGTCAGGGATTTATTGATTGTGGCATCACAGGCCTTGATTGGGCTTACGAAAACGGTGTGGATCTCGCCGACATTGGTGAACTTGCTTACTCCAAAGCAACCGCTCGCCCTACTAAGTGGGTCTTAGTAGTACCTCAAGATTCACCCATTAAAACAGTTAAAGATTTGCAAGGAAAGCGAATAGCAACCGAAGCAATTGGTATGACTGAGCGCTATTTAGCTGAACACGGTGTTGAAGCGGATATTGAGTTTTCATGGGGCGCTACTGAAGTTAAAGTACCTGATTTAGTAGACGCTATAGTAGACGTTACTGAAACAGGCTCATCAATTAGAGCTAACAATCTACGTATTGTAGATACTTTACTTAGCTCTTACCCTCATTTCTACGCCAATCCTGAATCTTATCAAGATGAATGGAAAAAAGCCAAAATTGACAAACTTTTTCTACTTATTAATGGAGCGCTTAGAGCTAAAGACGAAGTTGGCTTAAAAATGAATATTCCAAAATCAAATCTTGACGCTGTGTTAGCCAAGCTTCCTGTAGAGCGCCCTACTATCTCTGCTTTAACTGACGAAGACTGGGTTGCCATCGAGGTTATTATTTCTGAAAAAGTAGTACGAGACATTATTCCAGAGCTTAAAAACTTAGGCGCTGAGGACATTATCGAATACCCACTTAATAAAATAGTTGCTTAAATCATTTTTTTTGCATATATTCCCGCTCCTTACTTAACTTTAACTTTAATTTTCATATGATGATGGGCAGTTTAAAAAAACATCGTAAGACAAAAATTAATAAGCATAAGCGTAAAAAACGCCTTAAGGCTAACCGCCATAAGAAACGTTTACGTTATAAATCTTAATAATTTTATCTTAATGATTTCAAATCAATTAGGCGCTTGTTAAAGCGCCTAATTTTTTATACATACATAATTATGCATAAACTACAACAGTCCTTTATTCTTGGATTCTGTATTTTAGGGCTTGTTTCTTGTAGCACGCTCAATAATCAAAACAGCAAACCACAAAGCGAAGGTTGGAAACCTCCTTTTTTTAATGGTAGTCACCAAAAATTCACCAGTCAAACTACTTATCCATCGACGCACCAAGGCTGGATGAACCCTGATTATTTCAATTTACCTAATAACCTCAATCATCTGATAATAGATATTGATATTCAGCGTGGTTATTTATTTCACAAAAACATACTTTTACTTGATTATCCTATTTCCTCAGGCAGGCCTGATTTCCCTACTCCTTCTGGAAAATATCAAGTACTAAAAAAAGAAGTCTTTAAACGCTCTAACCAATTTGGAAACCTACACGACCTAAATAATAACATTATAAAAACTGACTTAGAAATGCCCAGAGACAAAAATTTAATTACCCCTCAAACTAAATTTGTTGGAGCCTCTATGTATTACTGGATGCGCCTAACATGGAAAGGCATCGGGCACCATATAGGCAATGTCCCTTACCCTCGTTATGCGGCATCTCATGCTTGCATCCGTGGACGCAAGGAGCATATTCCTTTTGTATATGATAAGCTAGCTGTTGGAGCACTGGTTAAAATTGTAAGCCCTCTAGCTGAAAAAAAATCTAAACAGATTCAACTTAAGCCTATCTACACAGAAGCACCTTAATTATTTATGTCTCACTACAAAAGTGATTTTTTAGTTATTGGATCAGGTATAGCAGGGTTAAGTTTTGCTCTAAAAGCAGCTAAGCATGGTTCTGTACACATTATTAATAAGGGTGCATCTTCTGAGTCTAATAGTGCTTGGGCCCAAGGTGGCGTCTCTAGTGTTTTAGAACCTGAACTACGTAGCGACAACGACAGCACTAAACTACACTTACAAGACACCATTAATGCAGGAGCAGGTCTCTGTGACGAAATTAATGCTCAACACCTGATTGAACAAGGAGAAAAATGTATTGAAAACCTCATTGAATGGGGCGTACAATTTGATAAGAACTCAGAAGGAAAATATGACTTAGGCCAAGAAGGCGGCCATCAAAAACGCCGTATTTTACATGCCAAAGATAGCACGGGGAAAATCATTATTGATGCTTTATTGCAAGCGGCTAGATCCCATCCTAATATTACTTTTTACGCTAGTCACTGCGCAATTGATTTAGTTCAAGCTGACAAAATCAACCCTAGTTTAAAACCAAAAATTCTTGGAGCTTATGTGCTCGAGGAAGCCACAGGTGAAGTACACATATTTAGCTCTCAACGTGTCATTTTAGCTACAGGTGGTTGCGGTAAAGCTTATCTTTATACCACTAATCCAGACTCAGCGACAGGTGACGGTCTAGCCATGGCATCAAGAGCGGGCGCTAGTATCAGCAATATGGAGTTTATCCAATTCCACCCTACCTGCTTCTATAACCCAGCCGCGCAAGCAGCACCTGAAAGATCATTACTTATTTCAGAAGCATTACGTGGCGAAGGCGCAAAAATCATCAATAGCCAAGGTCAAGATTTTGTACAAGCTGAGCACCCATTAGGAGCCTTAGCTCCACGTGATATTGTAGCTCAAGCCATAGACAAAGAGATCAAGCGTACAGGTGCTGCTTGCGTCTATTTAGATGCAAGGTCTATGACGCAACCTATTAATGAGCGATTTCCTTTCATTTATGAAACTCTACTCAAATACGGTATTAATGCCACCAAAGATTTAATACCCGTAGTACCCGCAGCTCATTATCAATGCGGAGGCATCACAGCGAGCGTCAATGGACAAAGCTCTCTGGAAAACCTCTACGCTCTAGGTGAGTGCGCCTGTACTGGCTTGCATGGAGCTAATCGTCTTGCTTCTAATTCGCTTCTAGAAGGAGTGGCAATGGCACAGCTAGCAATCGAGTCCATGACTCAACAAAAACAAGAACTCATAGAGGATAGTTTATTTGAACAAATTCAACCGTGGAAACATGGCAACCGAACCCAAGCAGATGAAAAAGTCATCATCTATCATAATTGGGATGAAATCCGTCGCCTCATGGCTGACTATGTGTCTATCGTGCGCACAGATAACCGCCTTGAACGAGCACTACGCCGTATTAACAACCTCAAAGACGAGGTTAAAGAATTCTACTGGGGCAACCGTATAGATAGAGATGTTATCGAATTACGTAACCTTATCCAAGTCAGTGAGCTTATTATTAAAAGCGCCATGCAACGCAAAGAGTCTCGAGGACTACACTTTACCTTAAGTTACCCTCAAACTGATGATATTAAGTTTAAAAAACCTACTTATTTATAGGTTGCAAATTCTTGCTCTGTTAGAGCTTTAACCTTTTTAGGTCTGAGTACTTGTGGTTTCCCAGATAATATACCTTGTTCAATAAGAAATAAATCAGCCAATTCAAGCGACCAATAAAAAAAAGAATTACGGGGGTTTCTACCATTACAGAAACCATGTTTACCTTCATGTGCTATATATAGTTGAGATATATTACCCTGCTTTTTTAAGCTATAATGCCATTGCTCCATTTCTTCAACAGGTATACCTGGGTCCTTCCCTCCTGAAAAAGTAATGGTAGGAGGAACTTGATGAGTTACTTGCTTACTAGGTGAAAGTTCTGCTTGGCATTTAAACCAGGGATTATATAA
>DGKB01000016.1 GCA_002386905.1 Akkermansiaceae bacterium UBA4581
ACATTACTTCTGCGACAAGACCGCACTACTACCAGAAATACAACTCAATGAACTCAAACAAGTACCACAGAGCATTATCGGACGCAGCACCCAAGAAGCCATGCAAATTGGCACCCTCACAGGTCATATTGGACTCGTAGGTCATCTGCTCGACAAACTCAAAGCCGAGTATGAAAACACAGGAGGCAACCCACCCACCATCATCGCCTGTGGCGGCGACGCCGAACTAATTTGCCAGTATTTTCCAGACATCATCATTCATCCGAGACTAACCCTAGACGGGTTACTCCTCAATTTTAGATAAATGGGTGCTTTTAGCGCTAAAAGCCAGCTACCTCGTATTTATTCAGGATCGAGCAGGTTTGCCTGCACTCAACCCTAAAAATACTCTTGCGCCGACTTTTAGCATCAAAAATCACCTCATTTCTCACTAGAGTTGGTTAGTTTTAACATAAAGTAGAAATAACAATTTCATCTAAAGTTAACTAGGCTTATCATTCTTAACTTTTTTATTTTTGAAATAAATATATTTGAGAAGTTCATCTTCAATTTCAGGATGTAAATCTATAGGTGCATTTTGACGTTCAATAATTTGATTGCAGGTAATTTTATTTCTACGAGAAAGAGAAAAATATAAATTATTCCAGACAAGAGCATCTCTTGAAATATGATTTTTATTACGTAAAACTTTTTCTAACCATCCTTCTATGATTTGTTGACCTTGACTGCTGGCTCTATTTATATTTTTTATACGTGCTAAATTAGTATCAGTGAAGTCTTTGCCATACATCGTATAACTAAAAACTTTACAGTAACGCCTTAACTCCCAAACAGCAAAGTCTAAATCTACTAGACCTTGATCATAACTACTCCAAGAGTAATCAAGATATCGATCATCTGCATGCTTTTCCAATAATTCAATAAATTCCTTAGAAGAATTACTTAATTTAATATCAAGCTTCTTCTCCGACTCATTAATTTTATTAATTGCTTTAGAAATATTATGCTTAATCTTTTTGCCGTCAATTCGATTTAGAAGTAGAATGCATTTAGCATACTTCTCTAGGCAGTGTAAAGAAGACCATCTAAATTGAGCTATGAGACCATATTTATATGCTAATCGAGCATGAATATAGTCTTTGTCAGCCGTATCTCTAAAACAACGAATTGCATAACTATTAATATGTCTATCAAGTATCTTTTGCTCCATGTTACGATGTGTTTAACGCTAAAATAAGTCTAAAACTGTTTAGATGGCCTGATATACGAGGCTTTTAAGGGCTGGCTGTAGAAGAGCTACTGCCATGTCCGTAAAAAACGAAGTAGAGTAAGCTATATAAGCAGTTCCTTAACCGAAGCTTTTAAATTAAGTGAAACTCCGTTAGGAGTTCTCTTAATTGCTCCTCAGTTTCTTTGTTTAGCGAAACTAGCGGTAGTCTCAAATCAGGCTCACATTTGCCGATAGCAGCCATGGCTGTTTTGATTGGTACAGGATTAACACCTAAACTCATGAGCCCAGATAGCAGAGGGTAGTACTGCTGTTGCATGAGCAGTGCTGTTTCAAAATCACCTGCGAGAGCTGAGTCGACAAGTCCCTTCATCATGCCTGGGCAGAGATTAGAGATGACTGAGATGACGCCTTTGGCTCCACAGCTAATGAATGGGAGGGTGAGGGGGTCATCACCAGAAATAAGGGTAAAGTCATCAGGACAGATTTGCTTGAGCTGATTGATTCTGTCGACATTACCACCTGCTTCTTTAATGGCTACAATATTGTCATAGTTGACAGCTAAATCAGCCACGGTATCGATCGCGATTTCTACGACACTTCGACCAGGGATTGAGTAGAGAACAATGGGTAAATCTGTGCTATCGGCAATGGCTCCAAAATGAGCAAAGAGTCCGTCTTGCGAAGGTTTATTATAGTAAGGGCAGACTTGCAATGAGGCGTCTACGCCGAGTTGCTGTGCTGCTTTGGTGAGCTCAATAGCCTCTAGGGTAGAGTTAGCGCCAGTGCCGGCAATGACTTGGGTTTTGCCTGCGGCGTATTTAACCGCAAGTTCGATGACTTTGAGGTGCTCAGTTGGGTTGAGCGTGGGTGATTCACCTGTGGTTCCTGCGGGTACTATACCTTCGATTCCAGCTTCGATTTGAGTCTGGATGATGGCTTCAAAAGCGGCTTCATCAATCACGCCATTTTTAAATGGTGTGATGAGGGCGGTATAAGTTCCTTGGAATTGCATGAAGTATAATTTTATGAGGGTTAAACTATAACTATAATTTAGCTTAAGTTACTAAATTATAGTTAGGTTTAACGTCTTATACGTGATGGAATAGGATTGAGTCAACTGTATAAGTTTGTTGCATTGAGTCTGATACAACGACAATTGGGTCTCCTTTTTGTACTAAGCCTTTTTCTAATAATAGATTGATGGCTTTGATGAGCGTTTCGTGAGTGCGTTCTTCAAATTTGATAGGGAATGAAGTGACACCACGTGAGAGTTTGAGTTTGCGACAAACTTCTTCAGTCTCAGCAAAGGCAAAGATATTTTCCACCTCTGGTCTCATAAGTGCAACTAGGTTTGCTACAGTTCCTTTGCGAGTGAATACGAGGATGTGTGCGCCTTCGGTGCTGTTAGCAAGAGATACAGCTGATTTGATAGTACGTTTTTTGTCGGTAAAAAGTTCAGCATTTTTGGCAAAATCAAGCGGTCTTGCTTGTTCCATACGACGAGAGATGCGGTCCATAGTTTTGACGCACTCAACTGGGTATTTTCCAATTGTTGTCTCACCGCTGAGCATGATGGCATCAGCTTGCTCAAATACAGCATTAGCGATATCGGTGACTTCGGCACGTGTAGGAGTAGGGCTTTCAATCATAGATTCAAGCATGTGAGTTGCTACGATGACGCGACAGCTTTTTTCGTGGCAGAGGCGAACGATGCGACGTTGTACGATAGGGAGCTCTTCGACAGCGACTTCGATACCTAAATCACCACGTGCCACCATGATGACGTCTGAAGCTTCGATGATGGATTCAATATTTTTTACACCTTCTTGGTCTTCGATTTTAGATACAATATCAGCATTGCCACCTAAGTTTACCATAAATGAGCGAATTTCTTCTACATGAGCTGCGTCACGCACAAATGAACCTGCAACAAAATCAGCACCAAGCTCAACAGCAAGAGTTAAATCGACTTTATCTTTATCTGTCATGGCAGGAAGATTGAGTCTAGTTCCTGGTAGATTAATATGGCGACGGCTAGTCATCTCACTAGCTGTATCTACACGACAAGTAATACGCTCATCTGTGACCTCTTGGATATACATAAGAATTCCACCATTATCAACTACGAGCATTTTGTCTGCTTGAACATCATTCATGAGTTCTTCGTAGTTGACTGTGGTTGAATATTTAGTCGAGGGCTCAGCTTCGGCTTTTCTGAATTCAACGATGTCTCCTACAGAGAGAGTCCAGTTTTCTTCTAAATCACCTGTTCTAATAGAAGGTCCCTGTAAGTCGAAGAGTAAGCCTACACGTCTGTCACAATCATCGGCAATAGAGCGGATGCGAACAGCAATGTCGCGACACCAATCAGCTTGAGCATGGCTCATGTTAAAACGAAAAACATCTACTCCAGCTAAAATCATTTCTTTTAATGCTTCGCTAGAAGTGATGGCGGGACCTAGAGTACTGATGATGCGGGTTTTTCTTTTCATAAATTTTGCTGGAGCTTAAGTTAAATCGATGAATAATCAAGAGATTATTAAAGATTACAGATTAATGGTTGGTGGTTTTAGATGTTAAATACCTAGATAAGTGTGTTAGAAGCGCGACCCTGTACGAAAAGAGTATTGTCGCTATATGTAAGTCAAAGAGTTTGATTGAAGTGCTCAGTTAAACTAGGCAAGGTAATGAATGAGCTTAAGCTTCTTGCTTTACGATAGTTCCCCAATGAGCGTTAGAGATCGCTTCGATGATTGAATTATCCTTATTCATATTAAAAATAATGATGGGCATATTATTGTCCATACAGAGGCTAAAAGCAGTTGAGTCCATGACTTGTAAGCGCTTTTCTAAACAAGTTTGATAACTGATGGTGTCAAATTTTTGAGCGTCAGGATTTTTGCGTGGGTCTGAACAGTAAATACCATCAACGGAAGTGGCTTTGAATATAGCTTCGACTCCCATTTCATTAGCTCTTAATGCCGCAGTGGTGTCGGTAGAAAAGAATGGGTTACCTGTTCCCGCAGCAAATATCACTACGTGTCCTTTGCGTAATTGAGATTGAGCTTTTTTGCGAATAAAAGGTTCGGCTACGTTTTTCATTTCAATAGCAGAGTGTACTACACAACGTATACCTTGAGATTCTAATGCGCTTTGCATAGCTAGAGCGTTCATTACGGTAGCAAGCATACCCATATAGTCGGCTGCAGAACGCTCCATGCCTCTTGCGCTAGCGGCTTCACCTCTCCAAAAATTGCCACCACCAATGACGAGTGAGAGTTCGATGCCTAAATCTTTGACTTGAGCAATTTGCTTGGCGATTCTCGAAACGATTTCAGGTGAAATATTGTCTTCACTACCAGGCTCTCGAAGCGCTTCACCGCTAAGTTTCAATAAAACACGTTTATAAGGAGTAGTTTGGGTAGGTAATGAGTCAGGCATAGCTGAATCTTTAATTAAGATATTTTAATCCAATAAGCAATATTAAATGCTCAATAGCGTTGAGTATTGATTAAAATACTTATTTTCTATATTTTTTGCTATTTCTGTGTTTTCTTATCGATAAAATGATTGATCAGAATTTAGTAAAATTTTTTACCGTAGCAGATGGCTTTAGTGTAAGTCGATTAATCATGCTTATTCCAATTACTTACTTAGGCTTAGTACATGCAGAGAATTATGAGCAAGGAGAGGTGTTTTCAGTATCTAGAATTTGGATGATTGTTCTCTATGTGTCATTGGCATTCACTGACTTTTTTGATGGCTGGGCAGCGCGTAAATGGGGCAGCTCAAAAATGGGTAAGTATTTAGATCCTGCTATTGATAAGTTTATATTCCTTTATATTATTATTTTATTTAGTTTGCTTCCTTGGTCTGAAGAGAGCTATTGGAAATTTTGTGAGTGGTACGCGTATCTTGTGCCATTACGTGATTTGCTTATACTGTTGATTCTATGGGCGCTATGTAAATATAAATGCAACTTTGAGATGGTGCCTAATTGGAGCAGCAAACTCAATACTGTGATTCAGTTTTTTGCTGTGGGTTGGGTGTTGTTGCCGGCTTTTTTTTTCACTCCTCAAATGGCAGCTATGCTTAGTTTGCCTTTCTTATTAAAATCTGCTATTGATTACGCCGTTCGAGCAGTTAAAATTATCAAAGCTCGAGAATAGGGCTATTTATGTAGACTAATGCAAGCTTGCTAGCTCTTATAAGCTCTTTTACCTATTATGCAAACTTTACCTCAAGTCGCCATTGTCGGACGTCCTAACGTCGGCAAATCAGCTGTCTTTAATCGTCTCATTGGTCGTCGTGTGGCTATTGTGCATGATCAGGCAGGTATTACACGTGATCGTTTAGCTGCTAAAAGCACATTAACTAAAATTGCCTGTGAATGCATTGATACAGGGGGGATTGGTCAGGCGTTAGATGATGGGTTTGAACAGGCTGTACGTGCCGAGGTTGATATTGCTCTGTCTACAGCGACTATGATTTTGTTTGTGGTTGACACTAAGGAGGGCTTAACACCTATCGAGAATGAAATAGCTAAATTACTTTATCAAACTAAGGTGCCTGTATTGCTAATTGCCAATAAGGTAGATCATGAAAACCAGGAAAGTGCAGCTCAAGATTTTGCTCGTTTAGGGTTTGGTGATTATATTGCTGTTTCTGCTGAGCATGGACGCGGCTTTACAGATTTAATTGAAAAAATAGATAATCAACTCATCAAGCTTGGTTATAAAGATGAAACCGAAGAAGCTGAGCAAGTCAAAGAAGCAAATAAAAGGTCACTTAAAATTTCGCTGATTGGTAAACCTAATGTAGGTAAGTCTTCGATTGCGAATGCTATTTTAGGTGAAAATAGAGCGATTGTTTCTGATGTTGCAGGCACAACTCGTGATGCGGTTGATATGGATTTTGATTACCAGTTTCAGCCATATAAACTTATTGATACAGCTGGTTTGAGATCGCGCTCTAAAATGACTGAGTCAGTTGAGGTTTTTTCTGCGATGCGCACACAAAAAGCGATTCGTCGTTCTGATATTTGCTGTTTAGTCATTGATGCAGGACAGGGGGTGTCGGCAATGGATCGTAAGATAGCTAAAATTATCCAAGAAGAGCGTAAACCTTGCTTAATTATCCTCAATAAATTTGACCTTTATCATCCAGACGCACCTAAATCTGTGCGTTTAGAGCATTTAACTGAAGAAGTTCGTAGTGAATTATTCTTCCTACATTATGCCGATTTTGTCGCAGTATCCGCCTTGAAAAATGAATCTATTGGTAAAATATTTGGACAAATTCAACTTATTCGTAAGCATGCACAAAATGTTATTACGACAGGTGTACTTAATCGCTTAATTGAAAAAGCCTTACTTAGAAATCCGCCAGCTCGCCACAGAAAGTATAAAAAAGCACTTAAGATTTTTTATGCTACCGTCGCTTTACAAGAGCGTTATGAGCAGATACCTGTGCCTCTTTATATTGTATTTATTAATGACAAGCGTCTTTGGTCTGAGAGTTACGAGCATTATTTAGCTAATTATTTACGTAAGGAATATGATAACCCATCTATTCCAATAGTCTTTTCTGTAAGGGCTAAAGAGCGTTATTAAAATTGTCAATTGAAGTGTTAACTATAGCTTTTGACCTTGACCCTGCGAGTTAACTTATTAACATACAGACATGCTTAGTGTAGAAAATCTCAGTATTCAACTGCAAACAAATAAAGGTTTGTTGCAGGTAGTGGATGACTTGAACTACAGCTTAGCTGCAGGTGAGACATTAGGTATTGTGGGTGAGTCAGGTTCTGGTAAGTCAGTGTCTTGCTATGCGTTATTAGGTCTGCTGCCTAAGGCTATAACTGAGGTTAAATCAGGAACAGCTAATTTCATGGGGCAAAACCTACTTGGCAAAAGTGAAGCTGAACTAAAATCAATTAGAGGCTCTGAAATATCGATGATATTTCAAGATCCAATGACCTGTCTAAACCCTTACTTAAAAATTCTAGATCAAGTCGCTGAACCACTAATTATTCATAAAAAAATTAGTAAAAAAGAAGCTAGTCAGCAGGCTATCAAAGCTCTAGAAGAAGTGGGTTTAGATGAAGCGTGGATGCATCATGCTTATGTACATGAGTTTTCAGGTGGCATGAGGCAACGTGTGATGATTGCGATGGCTCTTATTACCAAACCAAAATTACTTATTGCAGATGAGCCAACTACTGCTTTAGACGCAACCATTCAAGGTCAGGTTTTAGATCTTATCAAGCAGCGCCAGAATGATTTAGGAACAGCTATGATACTAGTCACTCACGACTTAGGTTTAGTGGCTCATTATTGCGATCAAGTGCAAGTTATGTATGCTGGGCAGTTAGTCGAACGAGCTAGTGCACAGCAATTATTGAAAAAACCACAGCATGCTTATACCCGCGCCTTAATGCGCACTTTGCCAGAAAATCAACAAGAAGGGCAACCTCTACTGACGATACCTGGTAGCACTCCAGATTTACATCAGCCTGCTATAGGTTGTCGATTTGCTCCAAGAAATACCTTGGGTGATAACTCTATATGCCTAAGTGACACTAAACCTCAATGGAAAGAATTTGAAAAACATCATTGGGTACAAAACTGCCCTGGATGTTTAGCCACTATAGAAAACTAAATTTACTTAATTATTATGAACAGTTGGAATAAATATAATCAGCAATCCCTACGTTATCCTCATTTAGAGTTTTCATTAGATAATTCAAGAATGGATATGACAGAAGATTTTAAAGAGCAAATGGCGACCTTGATTCAGGATGCTTTTGCCGATATGAAAGCTTTAGAATCAGGCGCTATTGCTAACCCTGATGAAGAACGCATGGTAGGTCACTACTGGTTGCGTAATAGCGATTTAGCACCAACAGCAGCGCTTAAAAATCAAATTAACCAAGACATCATTGATGTCCAAGATTTTGCTCAGAAAGTACACAGCGGAGAGATTACCGCTCCTAACGGTAATAAGTTTAAGCAAATTCTCCTTATAGGTATTGGTGGTTCAGCTCTAGGACCTCAGCTTGTTACTCAAGCTTTAGATAAGGAGGCTGTGATGCCTATCTTGTTCTTTGACAATACCGACCCTATGGGTATGGACGAGACCTTTGCTAAACTCAATCCAGTGATTACAGAAACGCTCACTTTGGTTGTGTCAAAATCAGGGGGGACTCCTGAAACTCGTAATGGAATGCTCGAAGCTAAAAACTATTATGAAAGCCAAGGGCTTAAATTTGCTGACTACGCAGTAGCTATTACAGGTTTAGATTCTAAGTTAGATAAGTTTGCTGTAGCTGAAGGTTGGCTTAAGCGTTTTGAGATGCAAGACTGGGTAGGAGGAAGAACCTCTCTTATGTCAACTGTAGGTTTAGTGCCTGCAGCTTTGCAAGGTTTTGATATTATGCAACTCCTTGCTGGAGCGCGTGATATGGATATTGAGACTCGCAAACAAAACGCTGATGATAATGCAGCTATGCAGTTAGCTTTGGCATGGTACTTCTCAGGTGATGGGCAAGGACGCAAAGATATGGTTATCCTGCCTTACAAAGATAGTTTGGGGCTTATGTCTAAATACCTCCAGCAACTTGTGATGGAGTCTATTGGTAAAAAGTATGATTTAGATGGTGAGATTGTACACCAAGGTATTGCTGTTTATGGCAATAAAGGTTCGACTGATCAGCATGCTTATGTGCAACAATTGCGTGATGGAGTAGCTAATTTCTTTGCTACTTTTATCGAGGTTAGAGAAGGGCGTGATGGAGATTCAATCATGGTTGAGGATAGCTTTAATTGTGCCGATTACCTCCAAGGTTTTTTAAGAGGTACTCGTAACGCTCTTTATGAAGCAGGACGAGGATCTGTCACCATATCCTTACCAAGAGTTAACGCTTACACACTAGGTTTGCTCATTGCGTTGTTTGAACGAGCGGTTTCATTCTATGCTTCATTAGTTAATGTGAACGCCTATCATCAACCAGGGGTAGAAGCAGGCAAGTCTGCAGCTCAAGTGTTCCTTGACTTATTGGCGGCTGTAAAGGGAGGCTTAACTAATGCCGATCAAACTGCGCAAACAATTGCTCAAGCTATAGGTTACGCTGAAGAGGTCGAAGCTGTATACCATGCCCTAGTACACCTAGCTTCAAATGGTGAAGCCAATCAAACACTAGGAGCTAAACCAGCGGAAGATACATTTAAAATTTAAAAAATAATTTAAATTTAGTGATCTTAAATAAAAAAAGCCCAGTGGAGATTAATCCACTGGGCTTTTTATTTTGAGAATAAGATCTTAGGAATACTTAGCCTTCTAAGTCGATAACGGCATAGTGTCCGTTTTTCTTTTTGGTGAGGAGTTGCAATGAGTTATTGCGACGCTTATTTTTGAAGATAATAAAATTATCATCATTAAGCTCAAGATTAATCATAGCATCCTCCTTAAATAGGCTTAACACACGGTAATCTTCTTGCTCAAAAATAGGTTGTGGATCAGCTGGAGACTCGATGGGGTGATCAATAGCTCCAACTTCAAATTGACGTAATTTTAAGTTGCGGATATGCTCTTCTTCTCTAGGGTGGTTACGTTTGAGAAGACGAGTTTTTTGTTTGCGCATACGGCGAGCAATTTTACTAACGCTTTTATCAATAGCTACATGCATGTCTTCATGAGTAGTTGTGCCCTGCAAAGTAATATTTTGTGTACAGAATAAGACTATCTCTGCTGTGTGAAGATGCTTTTGCTTGTTGAGAATAACTTTGGCCTCGATAATTTTGGGATACTTGAACTCTAAATTTTGAATTTTCTTTGCTGCGTACTCTTTAAAGTAGTTAGAAATATCTTCGTGACGAATAGTTGCATTTATAATTATAGTATCATTCATATTTTCCATAACGTTCACTATATGAAATATAGTTTAATAATTCAAGAATCCTTTACTTAAAAACTGTAATTAAATATCGTCTCAAACAACGCTTTTTACTTGACAGAACAGTGATAGATTCATAAATGCTATGCGTAATGATGAGTGTTAGTCAATTTAGCGTTGAACAACTTGAGCAGCTTAAACTAGCTGTAGCAAAAGGTTTAGACCTTGCCGCTGCTCAAAAATATATTAATGAAGAGTTGCAAATACCGCTAAGTTATATGGAGACTAGATTTCTTATATCAGATTTAGGTTTGGAGCTTTTTGATAAAAATGCTGCCCTTAAACAAGAGGAGCAACAAAAAACAATGCAAGACCAACAGCAGGAAGCCATGGCAAAAGAAGGCTCTGAGTCATTAGATGCTAAAGCAACAGGAGGGGTTCAAGTCACTCAAGATAGTGTAAAAAGACCTGGGGCAGTGGCTAATGGACAAGTTACATTTAGCGATGGAGAGCATTCCAGTTGGTACATCACGCCAGAAGGTCAATTAGGGTTGGATTCACAAACTCCAGGTTATCAGCCAAGCCAAGCTGATATAGAGGAATTCCAACAAGCTTTAAAAAACTTATTATCTTAAAATTATAATGAATATCAAACATAGTGACGAATTTATTGCTCAACAAAAAAATCGATTATTAGAGCTTCATGATGACCTTATTGAACAAATGCATGGTGCTGCTAAAGACTCTTTAAAAGATAGTACAGGAAGTAGTGAGTCAAAAGGTTCAGGTATTCATCAAGGCGACTCAGGTAGTGACGCTTGTGACCGAGAGCAGATGTTACACCTACTTTCCCAAGAGCAAGACGCTATTTATGAAATACAAGATGCCTTACAGCGTATTGAACAAGGTCTTTATGGAATCTGTGAAGCTACCGAAGAGTTAATACCTCAAAAACGATTAGAAGTGATACCATTCGCTAGATTTACCGTGCAAGCTCAAGAGGAGTTTGAAAAGAAAAATGGTGGAGCAGGGCGCTATCACCACGAAGACCCTAAGCAAGTAGGGTTTCCTCACAGACGCTAAATTTTTAGCAATCGTGTAGTAGGTTTAAAATTACTTCATTTGTGGAGTTGTTTAGGTATTTTCTGTGTAACGGTTGATTTGCTCGTTGCTATTAGTCATGTCTTTTACCATTCTAGAATGGTGGTTTGTGCGTTACTGTGAGCCTTATTAGCTATACTACTCGCTAGTTAATTTCTGCCGAGTTGCTTTAGACACCTAGCATCTAAGCAATTTTAACCTCTACCAATACTCATGGTTAGGCCAACAGATTTAGGAGGCTTTAGTTACTAACATAACCTATGTAGCTGTAGTTGAACAGTTTGATTGAAACCAAACTAGTTCTCGCAGCCCCTCTACACAAAAAAAGACACCCTTTTAAAGAGGGTGCCTTTTTATATGGTGCGCAGAGGGGGACTCGAACCCCCACAGCCTAAGCGGCCACTAGATCCTTAGTCTAGCGCGTCTACCAATTCCGCCACCTGCGCGTGTGGAGGCAAAGTATTAGCTAACTTTTAGAGAGGATACAAGTTTTTTTTTGCTTTTATTTTGCAAGATTTTGCTTTAGAAAACTGAGTATGAGTTCCACAGTTTTAGAATTTGAAAAACCTATTGCAGCCCTCGAAGAACAACTTGCTTCTTTAAAGGAAAAAGGAAATAGTCAAGAATTAGATTTCAGCGAAGAAATTCAAAATATGGAGGCTAAAATCAGAGCAATGAGAACCGAGGTTTTTGCCAATTTGACTTCTTGGCAGCGTGTACAAATTGCTAGACATCCACAAAGACCTTTCATGTTAGACTATGTAGAGCATATGTGTGATGATTTCCTCGAAGTGCATGGAGATAGACACATAGGTGATGATGCTTCTATGCCTGGTGGTTTTGTTACCTTAGGTAATTATCGCTGTGTGGTTATTGGTCACCAAAAGGGTAGAGATACAAAAGAGAGTATTAAGCGTAATTTTGGTAGTGCTCACCCAGAAGGTTACCGCAAGGCTTTGCGCTTGATGAAGCTTGCAGAAAAATTTAATTTGCCTGTCATTAGCTTAATTGATACACCGGGTGCTTTTCCTGGTATCGGCGCTGAAGAGCGCAATATTGCTGAGGCTATCGCCTATAATTTGGGTGAGATGAGTCAGCTCAAAGTTCCTATTGTAGCCGTTGTGTTAGGCGAGGGTGGATCAGGTGGAGCCTTGGGTATTGGTGTGGCGGATAAAGTGTTAATGTTTGAAAACGCTTATTATTCAGTAATTAGCCCAGAAGGATGTGCCGCTATTTTATGGAAACACCGCAAACACGCTCCAGAAGCTGCTGAAGCTATGAAGATTACAGGTAAGGATTTGCAAAAATTCGAACTTATCGATAAAAGTATTGCAGAGCCACTTGGTGGAGCGCATCAAGACCCTAAAGCTGCAGCACAATTACTCAAACAGGCTATTATTTCTGAGTTAGATGAATTATCAGCATTAGATACAGAAACACTGCTCAATAACCGTTACGACAAGTATAGAAAATTTGGTGCTCAAATTTAATAGTTGTGATGCTCACTAAACCAACCTTTGATTATGAACAAGAGGTTTGGCTAGCTAAACAGCAATGGTCTATTGGCGTAGATGAGGCAGGTAGAGGCCCACTAGCAGGGCCTGTGGTGGTAGCGGCTTTAAGCTTTCATCCTGAGTTATATGAGAGCTATTTAAAAGTTCAATGGGTGCAGATTCTTAATGACTCCAAAAAGCTCTCAGCAAAGAATAGAGACGCTTTATATAAAGAGATTACTGCAGACTCTAAACTGTATTGGTCTATAGCTGTTATAGATGCACCGATTATTGATAAAATCAATATATTAGAAGCAACAACCTTAGGAATGAATCAATGTGCTCAAGCAGTCACTAACAAGCTTGCAAATGATGGTTTTACAGATGTTGAATATCTCATTGATGGGCGACCTGTAAAAAAATTTATAAAACCTCACCAAGCTATAGTCAAAGGAGATAGTAAGAGTCTAAGTATAGCAGCAGCGAGTATTCTTGCCAAAGTTAAGCGTGATGAACTGATGTGTTCAGCTGCAGAGCAGTATCCAGAGTACGCGTTTGATAAGCATAAAGGTTATGGAACTAAAATTCATATGGCAGCTTTAGAGCAATATGGAGCTTGCCCATTGCATCGAAAAAGCTTTGCGCCAATAGCAATGGTAATTAAAAATTCTTAGAAGATTACGCTTATCAAAAAAAAGCCATTCTAATTACTTAGAATGGCTTTCTTATTTAAGTTAAGATTAGGTTTAATTAGCACTTAGCTAATAGTTTTATCCTTTTCGATAATAGCGTAAGCGTTATGAGTATGAATAGACTCTTCGTTTTCAATTTCAACAGAGTACCAAGTGATGGTATTATTTTTGTTGAGGTAGTTAGCGACTTCGCGGATGACGTCTTCTACAAAGCCTGGGTTATCGTAAGCTTGTTCAGTTACAAACTTTTCGTCAACACGTTTGAGTAAGCTGTATAATTGAGAGCTACCTAATTCTTCAAGCTCGCTAATAAATTTATTTAGATTAAGTGCTAGAATATCGTCAAATCTTACAGCAAGGCGAATGAATCCACGCTGGTTATGAGCACCATACTCACTGATTTCCTTAGAGCAAGGGCAGAGAGTGGTAATAGGTACATGTAATTCTAAAATAGCATCAGTTTGCGTCTTAGAAGCTTCAATTTCAAAACTAATATCATAGTCGAGCAAGCTTTTTTGACCACTTACTGGAGATATTTTTTCTCTAAAATAAGGAAATTCAGTTTTAATATAAGCATGTTCACCACCTATCTTTTCAAGTAAGAGTTGAGGAAAGTTAATAAGACCTTCGATATCAAACTTATAATTAGCTTTAAGAGTTTCAACAAAGCGGCTCATGTGAGTTCCCTTGTGCTCTTTAGATAATGAAACTGTCATTGTCCAAGTGGCTACGCTACTAACTGAGCTGTCTTGGTTAATGAATTCGATAGGTGATCGAAGACTCCTAATCCCTACTCTATCAATAGCGATGCCGCGATGATCTTCAAGGCTTTGTATGTCTTTTAGAGATTTTTCCATGATTCTAAAACAAAATAGCAAGCCATAAGCTTGCTATATTTTTTGTAAAAACAAAGTAATTTTAACTTTATTTAAGTAGGTTAACTGCTCTTGCTCTTTTAATCTCTCTAGTGATTTGACGATGAACTTTAGCAGAAACACGAGTAACTCTACGAGGAAGAATTCGACCTGTAGGAGTTGTAAATTGAGCTAAAAACTCAGGGTTTGTATAGACGATTTGTTCAGCAGGTAAATTAATACGACGTCTTGGAGACTTGCGATTGTGTACACGAAGAGCAATGCGTCTTTCGATTGTTTTTGGTTCTGACATAATAAGATAGTTTAAAAATTAATTACTTAAGCTCACGGTGGAGAGTTCTGCGGTTGAGAGAAGGGTTGAACTTAACTTTCTCTAAACGACCAGGTGTCAAAAGGCTCTTCTTGTTTCGTGTGCTCATGTAACGTGAAACAGGTTTGCCCAAGGCTCTCGCTTCGGTGCATTCAAGGATGATGATATCTCTAGGCATAATGAAATTTGTGGGAACTTAAAAAGTAAATGGAAGGAGAATCTAAGTTATTTTTTAATATTGTCAAGAATTAATCTGTAAATTTATAACAGAAATTGCAGTCTAACTCAGAGTTAAATTAAAAATTTTAAATATAATACAGAGGTGTATCCCCGCTTTCGCTCAGTTGTTCGATAGTGATGGCAGCTAATTTAGATTGCCAATCTTTTTCTAAGTCTGCCCAAATAGCTTGCGTGATAGAACTAGAAACACCGGTATTTTCAGGCGCTAAGTAGGGTTGCACACATCCTAAAGCCTGAGCGACATCCAATACCGTAATCGAGGTTAAAGTATCGTTAATCTTATAACCGCCATCTTTACCACGCCTACTTTGAATCATATTTTGCTTACGTAATTCGTGTAAGATTTGCCCAAGAAAAGCGGTAGGCACGAGCTCTTTTTTAGCTATATCATCTGCACTCATTAGCGCCCCTTGTTTGTGAGCACGTTGTAACTGAATCAGCACTCGGCAAGTATAATCTAGCTTCTGAGAAATCTTAAACATGAAATAGTATTTAGGATAAAAATTTCATATTAGCAAGATTATACGTTACTAACTTTGTAAGGTATAAAGTAAAAAAATGGGGTTAGCTGTATTTCAAGCTAACCCCATTAATTTTTTAACTATTTTGCTATGAATATTTACTAATTAAAAAGTATAAGTGAGGCTCGCAGTGACTCTTTCTGACAATAAAGTTGCCTCATCGTCTGTAAGAGGAAATTCGTAAGCTACACCAAAAGTGCTGTTATCTGATAAGCGTGAACGGAAGCCTAACGCTAAGTTAACAATATCTGGATTATCTTCACCATTAGCTGTTCCCCAATTAACTAAATCTCCAGCTTCAAAAGCCGCATTTTGAGGTACTAGAGAGCCGCCTTGGTCGTTGAACCCAAATGATCCATCTCCATCATTAATCACTCTAAACCAACTCATTTCGATCACTGGGATGAACCAAGGTGATATTTCATAACTAGCGTGTAGATTGAACATGCCTGTGAGCGACTCAGCACCATCAAAAGGAACATGAACACTAGCACTTCCTGCTAATTGCAAACGATCATAGAGCTTCAAAGCTGTAAGTCTAAGGTCAGCAGCTCCCATGCCTTCTCCTTGCCAAACATCAGAGTTACCTGTAGGTAGCTCCGCACCTACGATACCAGATAAGATAAATTGATCTTTGGTATCATAGATAAGAGCACGCTTAATTCCGGCACCTAAGTTGGCAAAACCACTTTGAGAGCTAGCAGTGTTATCAGGATTAAAGTCAATGTAACCATCTTTGGTTGCGATGATAGAAGTCCTTTCATTCAATGCATATTCAAATTGAACTGCGTAAACATTAAAGTCACCGCCAAGTGGGGCTGTTCCACCACCTGCAAGTTCAATATTATCAGGCATTACTTGATTAATATAGATAGCATTAACCTGAGTTCTAGGAACAGCTAAATCAAACAAGGTAGGTGATGTTATTGGACGAATAGCTTTATCAAAAACAGATTCTGATTTTTGCTCGTTGGCAAAAGTTCCGCCAAAAACTAGGCTTGATTGAACCAATGCCATTGATGCTAAGCATAGAGGTAATATATTATATTTTTTCATAAGATTAAGTTGATATTTTTTAAGTTAATTAGCTGAGGTGTATCAGCCACTCATTATAAAACGCAAATGCTAAGATTTTTTGTTTTTTAAAAGGTTTTATTTTTTCACATCGTAATGTAAGGATATACTTTAGATTGAAAATATAATGAGTATAAATAAAGATAAAATTTGGGAAGAGATTAGAGAATCCCTAGTAGATTATGTAGATCAAGAGCCTGTGTTAACACGCTGGCTTAGTCCGTTACTAATATCAGAATCTATAGAAGAACTTTTATCTGACATGCTAAGCTCTAAGTTCGCTTGCCAAGCTATCGAG
>DGKB01000041.1 GCA_002386905.1 Akkermansiaceae bacterium UBA4581
CTTACCGCTCCATCCACGTCTTCTACCACAAGGGTGTTCGTTGGGTTGTTGCCTTCAGTTGTGGTGTTGCTGTCTCCACTGGTGATGGTCGCTTCTTCCTCAACGTTGGTGACATTGACTGTGATGTCTTGAGTGTCGGAAAGGCCGTTGATGTCAGTGGCGGTTATAGTAAAAGTGAAAGGTCCTGGGTCAGTTTCGAAATCGGGAGCTGCATTAAAGGTAACTATTCCAGCAGTACTAATGCTAAATAATGCTGCATTTGCTCCACTTAAAACATAGTTGATAGTTTCTGGAATATCTACATCAGTTGCAGCAAAGCTACCTACCGTGGTTTGATTTTCTGCAACATTTACTGATGTATCTGCACCAAGAACGGGAGCATCATTAGCACCTGTAATATTTAATGTGATGATTTGCTGTGTACCATCATCTGATACCACTGTTACTGTATCTTGAAGGTTAGCTCCTGCTGCTAATGCGTTTACAGTAGCATTGCTATCATCTAAATCGTAGCTCCATACTCCTGCAGCGTTAATAGAAAATGTTCCATAGGTGGCATCAACTAATGGTGTTGTATTAAAATTAGTTGTACTATCTGGGTCTGTAATCGTGAGAGTTCCTCCTACAATTGTGCCGCTATCCTCAGTGACGCCTTGAGTAACTACCCCCCCTATAGTTGAGGCGTCATCGTTACCATTGATAGTTATTATTATTTGTTGGGTGGTGCCATCTGCTGATTCAACAGTAATAAAGTCTTGTAAAACATCTCCAGTTGTTAAGGCGTTAACTGTGGCGTTATTATTATCTAAATCATAAGTCCAAACTCCTGCCGCGCTTATACTAAACACACCATAACTTGCACCACTTACAGGTGTCGTATTAAATGCGGCTATCCCATCTACATCTGTAACGGTTAATGAGCCTCCCACAGTGAGTCCATCGTCTTCTGTTGCTGTAGTTGCTGAATCTCCACCTATTACAGCGTCATCATTTACCCCCGTAATAGTGATAGTCACTGAAGCTGTATCTGTATTGCCATTGGTATCAGTTACCTCATAAAAAAAAGTGTCTGTAATAACTTCACCTTCTTCTAGATAATCAAAGGTTGTGCCTGGGTCATAATCAAAAGTGCCATCAGACCTCATGGTCACTGTAACTCCTTTTTCTGAGAGTCCAGTATTAGAATCATCAGTAATTCCTGGGTCATTTTCAGCTATTACTGAAAAAGTATCTGGGTCAACATCACTATCTGTAGCAATACCTGAGACATAAATATGATTAGTTACGTGATCGTAATTATTTTCAACTTCTGTGAGACTTAAATCACTATTATTATCTGTATACGCACGGAAAATAGCTATTTGCCCTTGAAAACTAGTTATTGATGCAGCTCCACTATCGGTGGCTACAGAAGTTCCGTTTTGCTGACCTAGCCCAGCATCACCATTATCACTCCAATCAGCAATATTGACTGTATTATCAGAAGCTACAAGAGCACCATTCACAAATAAACTCATCAAGTCAGCACCCCCACCTAACTCAAGCGTTGCAACAACTTGAATGAAATCATTAGCATCTGTTGGCGTTAAATCATGGGTAAGCGTTACGTTTGCCCCCCGTCTTTAACATAAAGTGTGAGAGTATTACCTGTTAAATAAATAGCTATCCCATCCCCCCCTGAGCTACCTGTCTCAAAAATAATTTGATCACCTGTAGCTGGCAAACTATCTGGTTTAATCCACAATTCAAATGATGCGTCTCTATTTTCTGTTGCAAAATCAGCAAAACTAGCTGTTGTGGCTCCACCATCAGCAGTAATATCATAAGCATGGGTAATGCCGGGGTAATTACTATCTACAGTAATAGGTGAAACCCCTCCACCAAAGCTCCAATCTAAACTATTTCCTGAGCCAGGCGATGACCAAGTAGAACCTGACGAACCATCAGCCACCCAACTTCTATCATCATTAGCATCAAGGGCAGGCAAAGTTGCCTCAACATAAGTATCATTTGCTAAGACACCGTTAGCCGCGTCCGTTAAATTAATAGCGCCATTTTCATTAATAGCGTAACCGTCATCATCGACTGCATTGGCATTAACTATAGTAATAGTTAATGCTTGCGTATCAGTTAAAGTACCGACTCCATCATCAGTTGCCGTAATAGTTACACTGTAAGGTCCATCTCCAAAAGCAGGAGGAGCAACAAAAGAGATCAAGCCTAAGCTATTAACTGCAAATAATCCAGCATCTGTGCCACTTAGTGTGTAGGAAATATTATCACCATCAACGTTTTCAGCATCAAAGCTACCTACTAATAGGTTACCTACTCCAACACTAACAGCTCCATCTGCACCTAAAATAGGAGCGTCATTAACAGGAGTGATTGTGCCGCTTGCTACCGCATCGTCTGAATCACTACCATTACTGAGAGTATAATTAAACGTCGTCGTGCCATTATAATTTAAATCAGGAGTAAATATTATGTTGCCTCCAACATCAATATCTATTACGCCGTCAGTTACGTTAACACTTTTAGGTAATCCAGTAGTAATATCTACACCTTCAATATGAGTCACAGTTAAAGTGCCTGTTAAATAAGTTGCTAAAGAAGACTCTAGTGTCGCATTTAAAGCAATAGAAGGAGTATCTTCTATTGTAGCAAAAGGTACAGAGTCATCAACCGAAGCAATCGTTACTGTAATTATCTGAGTTTCTGTATTACCATCGTCATCGGTAACAGTTACTGTGAAGCTATCTGTGCCATTAAAGTTGGCATCTGGGCTATAAGTCCAATCTCCGGTTATTGGATTTATTGTAGCCGTACCGTTAACTCCATTAGCGCTAATGGTAAAGTCAGTAGGCATAATGCCATCTGCTGTATCAGTGACAATGAGGGTTCCTGTAATAGCGCCTCCATCTTCGGTACCTGAACCACTAATATCCCCACTAAATATAGCGGAATCATTATCTGCATTTACAGTAATAGTTACTAATGCTGAAGCGCTATCACCATCTGCATCTGTTACGGTATAGTTAAACGTATCCGTGCCATTAAAATTAAGTGCTGGAGTGTAGGTAAAGGTACCATCAGCATTCATGCTAATAGTACCTCCATTTAAGCTTGTTGCATCTGACGCATAAACATACGGTTCACCAGCGACATCTAGCGTATCATTAGTGGAGACATCTCCAGACAATGAATTATCTTCCAAGACTGTAAATGAATTATCATCTACCGCTATTGGCACGGTATCGCTATTATCTGTTACATTGATAGTTAATGTCGATATCGATGTGTTACCATTATCATCTGTTAACGTATAGTTAAATTGGTCAACTCTCCCAACTACAGAAACAGAAGGAGGAGGAACGTAAGTATAACTACCATCCGAATTAAGAGTTAAAACACCTCCACTCGCAGCAGTATAAGGGGTCCCAAAGGCTATCACCATCCCTCCTTCATCAGCAGCAGTAATAGTTGAAGGACCTACTCCTATATCATCATTCGCTAAAATATTACCTGAAATAGTTACTCCTAATTCTGTTGCAATATTAGTATCAGCTACGGCATCTGGAGCCCCTATGATAGTTCCACTAGCTACTGCCATATCAGCACCTCCATTGCCATCACTAATAGTATAATTGAAACTTACTACTCCATTATAATTAGCTGCTGCAGTAAACGTGATATTATCTAGCGCATCTACAGTGACCGTACCTTGACCACTGAATAAATTAATAACCTGAGCTCCACCTGTAAGAGTCACCCCATCAATTGCTGAGACGAACAACACATCATTAGTGTCAATGTCTGTAGCTCCAGCAAGCAAAGCTCCATTAAGAATACCAGATGTAACATCTTCAAAACCATTTAAAATATTAGGATGATTAATAGCTATTGGCGCATCATTCACCCCATTAATTGTTATGCTTACTGTGGCTGTATCCTCATTACCTAAAGCGTCAGTAATACGATAGCTAAATGTATCTGTAGCCGTTTCACCGACAGCCAAGTAATCATAAACTCCGCTTGGTTGAGTGTATTCAAATGAACCATCTGAATACATGGTTACAGAGCCTCCATTTTCTGTAACTCCTACTGCTGCTGTGCTATTTACCAATAACGGACTATCCCCTGGTTTAGCCTCAACAATAGTACTATAACTTCCACCTGAGCCATCGTTATCTATACCAGACACATAAATATGATTAGCTATATTAGAGAAGTTATTTTCTACTTCAGTAATATTTAAATCGCTATTTGGACCATTAGTATAAAGGCGAAATAACGCTATCTCACCTTGAAAATTAGTCAGTGTCGCACCTCCATTATTATCTGAAGCAACGGAAGTACCATTAACTTGGCCGAGCCCAGCGCCTCCATCATCCGTCCAATCTCGCAAATCTCCTGTAGCCGAACTACTTATCTCTACACCATTAATAAATAAGGTAATAAAATCCGCACTACCAGCTTCATCTAGAGATGTTGATGCTGCTATTTGAATAAATTCATCATAACCTACAGATGAAAGATCATATGTAATTTCAGGCGAATGCCTGCCAGCATCTTGCACATAAAAAGTCAAAATACTCCCATTTAAATAAATAGCTACACCATCACCTCCAGCAGTACCTGTTTCAAAAATAATTTGATCGGTAGTTGTAGTAAAATCAGTCGGTCTTACCCAAATTTCAAAAGTAGCTCCATCACGCTCATCTACATCTGCATCAAAATTAATAGTCGTTGTAGCTCCACCTAAACTTGTGTCATAAGCCTTAGTAATACCTGGATAGTTACTATCTACATCATTAAGTACTGCTCCACTTGCAAAATCCCAATTACCAAGATTATTTCCATCTGAATCAGCTAAAGTGTTATCTGTAGCTGACGAAGCATCCCAATTAGCATCGTCACCTGGAGCAAATGCAGTGACATCAGCATTATTTACCGTATCATTAGCTAATACACCCTCGGCAGCTCCGACAACAAGCACACCTAAATCTTGCTCATCTAAGTTATACGTAGGTTGCGCTGCAATATCATCATCACTTGCTGATAATGACCCCACTAAAATAGTTAGATTTTGCGTATCAGTTAAAGTGCCAGCACCATCATCAGTCGCGGTAATAGTAATACTGTAAGGACCATCACCTGCTACTGGAGCGGTGTTAAAGGTAACCACCCCTGCAGCGCTAATACTAAATAGCCCTGCATTTGCTCCACTTAAAGTATAACTAATATTATCTCCATCAATATCAGTAGCCGCAAAATCCCCTACAGAAACAGAACCCGCTGTAGTTGTCACGCTGGTATTTGCACCCAGCTCTGGATTATCGTTTACAGCACTTATCGTGCCACTCGCTATCGCTGTATCAAGACCACCATTACCATCATCAATGGTATATTCAAAACTTACCACACCATTATAGTCCGCATCAGCAGTGAATGTAATATTATCTGAAGCATCTACATTAACTGTACCGTTAGTAACAGCGATAGACTGAATCCCCCCTGTAAGAGCAACACCTTCAATATAAGCTATACTCACAGCATCATTATTAGGGTCTGAGTCATTAGCTAATAATAACGCATTCAAAACTCCTGACGTACTATCCTCAATTCCATCTAAAACTGCTATATCATCAACTGCATCCGGAGCATCATTAAGCCCTGTCACGGTGACTACTACCGTAGCTGTATCTGTATTACCTGCAGCATCTTCAATAGTATATTCAATACTTACATCTACACTCTCCCCAACATCTAAATAATCAAAATCAGTTCCTGGATCAAAACTTATAGTCCCATCCAATGCATTAAAACTTACCGTACCCGCAGAACTAATGGGCGTATTATTTTTAACATTATCTAAATAATTTTGAATACTTGTTAACTCACTCCCCGTAAAAATATTATTCCAATTAGATATCTCGGCTATTTTCCCAGTAAAATATAATCCATCACCACCTGCAGCGGTATTGTTATAAGTCCTCGTATCTTGATAAAACTGTCCAATCCCTATCGCTCCTGAATGCCCTGGTATATTAGCTCCTACATTATTATCTGTATTAACTACAAATGCACCTCCATTAACTGATCCACGCAATACTCCGCCAGAGGTATCATACTCTACTATAACTGTGTACTCTGTACTTGCAGCTACAGCACCTAGATCCAACTGATCGTAATCACCTGCTGCCCCCCCTTCCCAGATATTGGCATACAGGCGAGGAGTTCCTGAACCATCTGAGATATAAATATTAAGCCCATTAGTCTGACCACCTTGCTCATAAATTACTTGATCAGCTCCTGTCACACTAGATCCCGTCTCAATGACTAAGGCAAATGTCTTATCAGCTGAAGCATTAGCTAGATTTAATAAACTACTATTACCTATAGTTAAGCCAGATTCATCAGCTGAAAAATCAACAGCGCCATAACCATTAAACGAGGTATTATCATAAACTGGAGCTATAGTTACAGTTCCCGCATTAAAATTATTACTGGTTTCATCCAACCAACTAGTGACTGGTGTTACACCATCCGTTCCAGATAAACTAGCCCCTGTAAGATTAAAGTTTAAATTTTCTTGAGGCAGAAATTCAACCTTAGGAACTCCAACAGATGTAATAGCAACGCCATCACCTGTATCATTATTTATGACATCTATCACAATTGCTGTATCTTCATCTGTGATAGCATTATCATCAACTGCGTTAGCTAAATCAGGGTTGGTGATAGCTTCGTAATTACCGTCAACTTCGGCCGCAGATAAAGCAGTATCATACAAACGAAAAATAGCTATTTCACCGTTATAATTAGCATAAGACGGCTCTCCGCCAATAGATGACAATGCATTACCTCCATTATCTCGACCTAGGCCTGAGCCATTACCACCAGCAAAATCACTAAAGCCAGCTATTTCACCCGTAGAGCTACTCGCTTCAAATAATTCGCCAGCTGTTCCAGACCCCGTGCCATTATCAATTCCTTTCACGTAGAGAGTCCAAGTCATCCCCCCACCTGTATCTTCGCCAGTGGCTGTAATTTGGAAAAACTCTGTAATATCTATCTCGGCCAAACTCACGCTTATTAACCCGTCAAGGGCACTGTCTTTGACACCTAAGTAAACACTATTATCATGAATTGCTATTCCTAACCCGTCACCTGTAGCTCCCGTTTCATAGAGCATTTCTGTGCCTGAAACAGCATCTGGCTTAACCCACAATTCAAGAGTGACATCACTGGTATCTAAAGTTGGACTAAGAAAAGTAACTGAATCAGCGTTACCACCATTAGCTGGGTTTGCATCACCGTCAAATGTATAACTAGATATAATACCTGGGTAATTCGAACCAGGGTTAATATTATAGGTAACCCCTGAAAAAGAAAAGTCATACACATTAGCTGTATCACTCTGCCATGTATTAACCGTGGCTCCATTAGCATTAGTCAAATCTGGCTCAAAATTATATGTTACATTAGGAGCTATAGCTAAACTCCCCACAAACGAACTGGACTGCAAACTGTCTGCCTCAATATCCCCACTTTTAAGCTCTAAATCCCAATCACCATCTAACTCAGCTGATCCAGTAACATCATCAGAAGCCGCCACATCTAAACCTGTTGCAGATGCCAAGGCCGCAAATGCGCTTACTCCTTCTTCGCCTTCGCCAAAATTACAACCATAAACAAGAATATCAGCTTGAGCACTGAGCATCTGACCTATGCGCTGCAAGTCATCTAGATATTCACCATTCATAGATGATTCGTTAAGCGTTGAGCTACCTAATTCTAGATGACCAGAATCACCATGCGATACGATATGCACAGCATCATATACCACACCCTCTTCTAATCCTTTTTCTATTTGCGCCAACCCATCTTTATTGGCGTCTAGCAGCACCACTTTAATAGAAGGCTTTATATCATCTAAAATTTGCTGATAACCATCAACGGAAGTGTCAATAAATACAATTTCATTGAGCGTCGAAGTATTATCCTCAGCTAGAATTGCCTCTATTTCCTGAGTCTCAGAATTAAATTCAGGCTGCTGACTGGACGCCAACACCTGCTCTAACGATAAATCTTCAAACTCATTAACATCTGTATCTATACCCTCTACATCTATAGCAGCAAGAGCCGCAGCATCGAATAGATACCGCGGTTCCAAACGCAAAAGACTGGAATCTTCTGCAACTGACAACCTTAGAGATTTACGCATTAATAGCTAATGTTAGGCAAATTCAATTGCTATTTCAAGTATTTTTTGTATTTTATGTTTATGCTTTCTCAAGCCAAAAAACAACGTATGCGTATCGACCAACTCCTTACCCAAAGAGGCTTAGTTGACTCGCGCGAACAAGCAAAGAAACTTATCTTAGCAGGCTTTGTTTACACGCAAAACAGCCGTATTGAAAAAGCTAGCCAAGTACTAGATATCGATACCGAAATCACTCTTAAAGAACTCCCTAAATACGTCAGCCGAGCAGGCTACAAAATAGAAACAGCTCTTGATCATTTTAACTACAACCCTCAAGATTTAACCTGCCTCGATATCGGTGCCTCAACTGGCGGATTTACTGATTGCCTACTTCAACGTGGAGCTAAGCATGTCTACACCATTGATGTCGGAACTAATCAATTAGTCTGGAAAATAAGATCTCATCCGCAAGTTACAGCCAAAGAGCAATTTAATGCTAGAAACTTAACTGTTGATGATTTGGGTGAATACGTAGATTTAATTGTCATGGACTTATCATTCATCTCATTAACTAAAATTCTACCAAATGCATTTTCAGTTTTAAAACCCACAGGCTCTATCATGTGCCTGATCAAACCTCAGTTTGAGCTGCAGCCTGAAAAAATCAGCAAAGGAGGTATCGTCCTCGACGAAAGCCTACGCCAAGAAGCGCAAGATAAAATTAAATTATTCACTACAGAAACTTTAGAAAAAAAATGGCAAGGTGTCACCCCTTCGAAAATTCAAGGCACCCAAGGCAACCAAGAGTATATTGCCTGGCTCACACATTAAATAGGTAAAATCTTGCAAGTTAGACATAATCGCTCTAATCTGTCGTTCTTTATTCATTCCTTATGATGCCTCATACTAATCAACAAAACCTTCAGTCTAAAAACTAAATTGAATGAGTTGATAGTTCATTAAAATAACTCGTAAAAACAATATTAATTAAACTCAATAAAACCTCATATTTTTCGATGCAGCATTTTGGAATCATCTCTAATCCTTACAAGGAAAGCTCTTTACAAGTCAGCCAACAAGTTATCAATTGGCTACTTGAAAAAGGCAAATCTGTCTATATTGATAGCTATACAAGTGACTTAATCCCTGGTAACGACTATCCATCCATACTTGATAACATGGATAAGCTTGATGTTATCATTCTACTTGGAGGGGATGGAACTATCCTACACACAGCTCAGCATTACAACAAAATTAACTGCCCTATTGCCTCGATTAATCTAGGCACCTTAGGTTTCCTCACTACAACCACTAAAAACAATACCGAGCTCCTGCTAGAATCACTACTCAATAATAATTATCATGTAACTACACATCATCTACTTAATATCGAATTATCTAGCCAAAAAAAATCTTATCTAGCACTCAATGAAGTAGTACTCTCAAGATATAACAGTAGCCGCATGGTCTCTATTCGTGCTTATGCAGATGGCAAAGAAATCAATTACTACCAAGCTGATGGGCTTATTATTGCTACACCTACAGGATCCACAGCTTATTCTTTGTCTGCAGGCGGACCGCTTGTTCATCCTGAAATCAATGGATTCATTGTCACTCCTATTTGCTCCTACACATTAAGTGATAGCTCAATTATCATCCCTGACAATAAAGTCATCACACTCAAGTCCGTAGACGCAGCCAATGATATCCTCAAAGTAGCTATCGATGGTCAACAACTCATGGATTTTAATCGTGACGACGTACTAAGCATCACAAAATCTGAACAAACTATCACCATTATTCGCTTACCTGATTACGATCATTTTGATGTACTCAGACGCAAGCTCAACTGGAGAGGTAATTCAACTCCAGAAAATACTGAATCATAATTATATTTATAAAAGCCTATTTTTATCATTACTCAATTCACGGTAATAAACTATCATTTTCATCATGTCTAAAGCACCACAAAGCAACCCTAATAATAACAAAGCTAAGCCAAACCCTTCTAAAGGCGATAAAAATAGCCTAACTCCCCCTAACTGGAAAAATAGTCTCTTTTTCGTACTCATGCTTAGCATGATTATCCTCGCTTTTACTATCCCTAGTAAACAGGTTTCAAGCAACGAAATCAGCCTTGACCAATTCAAACAATACTGGGAAGCAGGCTTGGTCATCACAGATAATCAAGCAAAACAGCCGTTAATTATCACCACCACTCAAAACTCACCTGAGATGACGATTAGTGGTTTTATTAGTGATAACCTACCAACCATTAATACCAATGAGAAAAATGATTTTAACATCATGGTGCACCTCAACTCTGAAGGTCAAATTCTACAAAAACTACTCAAATCTAATTACCAAACAGTCACATCTACAGCTCTAGCCCCTAGAGGTGAAACTCTGAATTTTAAGCAACTCAAAAAACTCATCGCAACAAAGCAAATAAACCTCAGTAATCCTGAAGAACATGACTTAGTACTCAAAATTAACGGCAATAATGACTTTGCCTTTCTCGAAGGACGCTATTATTCAATCCAACCTACACCTCAAGTTACCGTTGAGGAAGAGTCCACTGGATTTTTGAGCCAATTCAAGCCTAAATCACAAACAGCAAAACCGCCTTACTCATTTATCACAAAGTTCAACGGATTCCTTAATGGTGAGCAAGTTCAAAACTTAGTAGGAACAGCAGCTAAAGCTCAGACTAAAAGTAATGTCGGCCGAGACATCCTCATCAGCCTATTACCTTTCTTGGTGATTGGACTTATTATCTTTTTTATCTTTAAACAACAAATGAGCTCCATGTCTGGCAAAGGTGGACCAATGAGTATGGGTAAAAGCAAGGCAAAACTTATGACCAAGAGCGACAACCCTATCACCTTTGAAGATGTGGCAGGTGTCGAAGAGTCTAAAGAAGAACTTAGCGAAATTGTAGAGTTCCTCGCCGATCCAAAAGGTTTCAGCAAACTTGGTGGTAAAATCCCCAAAGGCGTGCTCATGGTAGGCCCTCCAGGAACAGGCAAAACCCTACTTGCCAAAGCTGTCGCAGGAGAAGCTGGCGTCCCATTCTTCTCACTTAGTGGTTCTGATTTCATGGAAATGTTTGTCGGTATCGGTGCCAGCCGTGTACGTGACATGTTTGAACAAGGACGCAAGAATGCACCTTGTATTATCTTTATCGACGAGATTGACGCCATTGGGCGTGCTCGTGGACAAGGCATTGGTGGTGGACATGATGAGCGCGAGCAAACCCTCAACCAAATGCTCGTAGAAATGGACGGCTTTGATGGAGACTCTGGAGTCATCATTATTGCAGCTACTAACCGACCAGATGTACTCGACCCAGCGTTACTTAGACCTGGACGTTTTGACAGACAAGTTGAAATACCTCTACCTGATGTAGATGGACGTCACGAAATCCTCAAAGTACACGTTAAAAAAGCCAAAATTAAAAAAGGCATTGATTTAAGAGTTATCGCTCGAGGCACTCCTGGATTCTCAGGCGCTGAGCTAGCTAACCTCATCAACGAAGCGGCACTACTAGCTGTACGCCGTAAGAAAAGCTCAATTGAGCTCGACGATCTCGAAGAAGCACGTGACAAAGTCCGTTGGGGCAAAGAACGCCGCAGCCTAGCTCTAAGCGAAAAGGAAAAAGAAAACACCGCTTATCACGAAGCAGGTCATACTATCCTCAATATCATCTGTAAGGAAACAGACCCACTACACAAAGTCACCATTATCCCTCGTGGGCCAGCCCTAGGAGCCATGATGTCATTACCTAACGAAGACAAGTACACCCAACGCAAAGGCGAGCTACTCGATAGACTCATCGTACTCATGGGTGGACGTGTTGCTGAGGAAATCACCTTTGGTAATGTGACCAACGGGGCTTCTGGAGACATTCAAATGGCAACCAACATTGCCAAAAGCATGGTCTGCAAATGGGGTATGAGTGACAAGCTTGGCATGATTGAATATGGCACAGCTGATGGTGATGCCTTCCATGCCAAAGGCAAAAGCTACTCAGAAAACACAGCTCAACTCATCGACGAAGAAGTTAAATCCCTCGTCAACAACGCCTATAAACAAGCCAAAGATTTGCTCATTAAAAATCAAGATAAGCTTGAGCTCATTGCTCAAGCTCTCATCAAACATGAAACTCTCGATGCAGCGCATATTGAGGAGCTCATGGAGCACGGCGAAATCCAAACCCCTGTCAAAGCCTACGTAGCTACTAAAAAAACCACAGCTAAAAGAGCTAAGAAAAAGCCAGCTACTAAAAAAGCACAGAAAAAACCCAAGGATCCAAAAACTCCAGCTGAAGAACCTGTCATTGCCGAAGATAAAGAGAAAAAAGACACCAAGTCTCCCGCATCAACTAAACCTGCTCCCGCTCCTCCAGCCAAAGAAGCTAAATTAAGCAAAGCCACCTCTACAGAATCTGGAGCCAAAAAAACTCCTGATTTGTTTGACGCTCCAGATTCAGATTCTAAATAATCTTCTTATATTTAGTAAAAAGTTCTAAAAATTGAGTTGAATTTATAGTTTTGGATAAAATTAATACAAAACTTAATTCCGATAATTTTCTTCATGAATATCAAACCTTACTACGAACTCTTCGAAGAAATTTATGAGCGTGTCAACGCAGATAACGAGGGCAATGTCGCAGCTTACATCCCTGAACTTGCCAAAATAGACCCAGAAAAATTTGGAGTTTATATAAGCACTGTTGATTGCGATAAAAGCTCCTGCATAGGTTTTGGTGATTACCAAGAATCCTTCTCCATTCAAAGTATCGTCAAAGTCCTCTCACTAGTGCTCGCTATAAAAAGTGGGGAAAAACTCTGGGACCGAGTCGGTGTTGAACCTTCTGGCAGCTCATTTAACTCACTTGTGCAACTTGAGTTCGAGAGAGGTATCCCACGCAACCCTTTTATCAATGCTGGTGCGATTGTCATTGCGGACATTCTGCTCAACACCCTGACTAATCCAGAACAAGAATTCATCCAATTTGTACGCTCACTCTGTGGCAACCAAAATATCAATTATGATTTAACTATAGCTAAATCAGAAAAAAAGCATGGCTACCGTAATGCCGCTCTCGTCAATATGATGAAATCCTACGGCAACATACGACACAATCCAGAAGACACCTTAGACTTCTACTTTAAAATATGCTCCATTAAAATGACTTGTGAGGAAATTGCCAAAACATTTCTCTTTCTTGCTAACGAAGGTATCAACCCTCTAAATGGACAGGAAATCATCACCAAACGCCAAAACCAACGCGTCAACGCCGTTATGCAACTCTGCGGATTCTATAACGAAGCAGGCGAATTTGCCTTTCGTGTAGGACTACCCGCCAAAAGCGGCGTCGGCGGTGGCATCATCGCCATCCACCCCAAACAATACAGCCTCGCTGTGTGGAGCCCACGCCTCAACGAAAAAGGCAACTCCTACAGAGGCTTCCGCTTCCTCGAAGAGTTTACCACGGAAACTTCGTCTATATTTTAGCTTTTGTTAAAAACCACAGAAGGCACAGAAAAACACAGAAATCAGCGACCGAAAAGGGAACTGACAAGACAAAAGGCGAAGCTCTTTTGCCCACAGGGTGAGCGACGCTTCGATTAGAAGCGGGCGAAAAATTACAAAGTAATTTAAGACAGGAGTGCAGAGACGTGTTTTCGTAGAAAATGGCGATTAGCCATCAATCAAAGCACCTCTATCTACACACCGAGCCTAATTATATTAACTACCCTAGTAGCTCGATTAGCTTTATCTAAACTGCGCGCCACGTTATTCGCTAACGCCCTTTCTCAAGCAAAACCGCTGTAGCCGACCACGTCGCCTAACAGCTTCACCAACTAGCTCATCACTTTTTTAGTCAGAAATCAAAAGTGATGAGTCACTGATTATTTAATAATCCTCACCAAGGTCTTATTATGCTATCTGGCAATTCATTAGTAGATAGCTTTTTTAGGTTTCTAAAACGTTCTGGAGGAAAGGTTCCTAAAGCTCTACCCATCAAAAATGAATCGCTATCATTTCCACCAAATACACTGACATATTCATAATAATTCGAATATTGTACAACCGTAGCGCAACCCATATATCCAAACCTATCCTCAAATGTAAATGAATTATTATGTGAATTTAATTCTGCAAGGTGTTGCACACCTTTTAAATAAAAAGTTTTCACAGAACTACTAGAAATTTGATCCTGATAAGTATTTAAACGAAAAATCCAACTTTTTCTAGTTGACTCAACTCCTTCTAATTTATAGACAGCCAAGCTAAAACTAATCCAAGGCCAAGCAATCCATAAAGCTATTGTAGCAAAAATTACAATAAATGTTATAGGTAATATAACTTTCCATCTTGCTCTAGTTTTTCTATCATTATGAAGTGTAGACTTCCCTTCTAGCTCTCCTATTTTATTATAAACTTTTATAGGATTATCTTGAGCATAATAATGAAAATGTAATTCCCCTCTATATTTATCTGATTTATTCAAATTATCTTTTATTAAAGATAATGCATCAGCTGCATATTTAGGCTCTGACCATTGTTGCGCCAATACAGCAAGATATGTTTCACCTTTGAGTACCCATGTTGCCTTTCCACCTGAAATCGAAGCTAAAGGAAAAACATCTTTCTGAATTTCTAAAAACTCGGACAAGGTCATATCATCCTTTATTTCAAACTCTTTTTCGTGGCTAATACAGTCATCACCAGCACAGACAGAATCTCGATTTATACGAATTTTCATTTTTTTAACTAATAATATAAATTATAAAACAACAATATGCAATGTGGGTATAACCGTCAATGCCTTACACTTATTAACTCAATCAAGGTGCTGACATAAAAATAACTATACCTAGTTTAATAAGCTCTAGTTTGCCTTAGATGCGAGGCGTTTAAGGTGACTGCAACCCTTCCTTATGACATAGTCATAGTAACCGCAGAGCGTGGAGTGTAACGACAGGATGCCCTGTAGAAACCTACTGCGAGCCTTAAAGAACAAAGCAGATGAGGTTAAATAGAGTTTATCTCTCCTCTAACTATATACCAACTAAATCAGCGCATTTATGGTAAGTAGGCAAAGTTTATGGCAAATAAGCATTTGCTATAAACGGTTTTGAGTGAGAATTGCCGCTGAATAAAAACGTGGCGCGCAGTGAATTAAAACATTCATGAGCACCACGGCAGTTTTAAGAAGTGGTAATTATCCTCAAAAGAGCCTACTTAACAGCTTCGTACGCAGAAAGTGTTCCTAGATCGCTCCATTCGCCCTCGTCTAATACAACCCCTTGCAACCTCTGCTCCCCTATCAACTCTTGCCAGTGAGGTATGACGCTGTGCTTACCTCGAGGTAGGCTGAGTAACCACTCTACGTTGGCTATATAGATGCCTGTGAATTGATACCATTCATCGAGGTTAGCATCTGGCTGTGGGTTGGCTATGTCTAAAATGGTATGACTGCCTTTCTGCATCTTGATGCGTAGAGCTTCGCCCTCTGGGCGCAGCGCCAGAGTGACATCATGTGAGGATTGTTCGTGGGACTTATCATGCGCATCGATGAGTGCCTTGAGGTCGATATCTGTCCAGATGTCACCGTTATAGATGAGTATGTTGTCTGATGGTTTTATTTGTCCTGCTTGAGCTAGCTCGTGTGCAATATTGGCAATCCCCCCACCTGAATCGAGCAACTCTGGTTCGTAGTGGTAACTAAGTTCTAATCCCTCTTGCTCAAGTATTTCTTGATAATCAGCCCATACGCTTGCTAGATGGTGCGTATTGATAGCTGCCTGCTCTACACCTAGCTGTTTGAGTTGTGCGAGAATATGAGCAATGAGTGGCTTGCCCTGCACGGGGATGAGTGGCTTAGGTAATTTATCAGTGAGGGGGCGTAGGCGTGTGCCTAAACCTGCTGATAAGATAAAAGCCTTCATAAAAACTAATTAACCACAAATCAGCGAATACCTAAAGCTGATAAGACGAAAAACGCAATAAAATGAAGTACTTTCGCCCGCAGGGTGAGCGACAGCCAAAGTTTGGCTGGGCTCATCAAAAATCACTAAAAGCACAGAAAACAAAAACGATAAGCCTCTATTGGATATCTTAAAAAGCTTTACAACGATACTCCAACTATTTTTCTACAGCCAAATTTAGGAAGTTTTGCAAGAGTTGCTTGCCGTGCTCGCTGAGAATGGATTCAGGATGAAACTGCACACCGTGGATGTTGAGCTCTTTGTGCATGAGTCCCATGATTTCGCCCTCGGCAGTTTCTGCGGTGATTTCTAAGCATTCTGGTAGGCTTTCTCTCTCCACTATTAATGAGTGGTAACGAGTGGCGGTGAATGGTGAGGGCAGATCTTTGAACACACTTTTTTGCTCATGGAGCATTGGTGAGGTTTTACCGTGCATAAGTCTACCTGCTCTGATAACTTTTCCTCCAAATACTTGACCTATACTCTGATGACCTAAACAGACACCTAGGATAGGTAATTTGCCTGCTAACTTTTCGATGACTTCGCAACTAATACCTGCCTCTGTTGGTGTGCACGGTCCTGGCGAAATACAAATGTAATCTGGATTGAGGGCCTCAAGTTCATCGACACTAATTTCGTCATTGCGATAGACTTGGACTTCTACTCCTAGCTCAGCAAAATACTGCACCAAGTTGTAGGTGAATGAATCGTAATTATCTATCATTACTAACATGAGCTGTCCTCCTTTCCTTTTTTTGATTCCAATTGAGCAATAGCCTTGGCTAATGCGACTGCTTTAAACATGCCTTTGGCTTTGTTGCAGGTTTCTTCGTATTCGTAAGTTGGGTTACTATCAGCTACTACACCTGCTCCTGCTTGAACATAGACTTGCTCATCTTTAATTAAGCAAGTACGTAGAGCTATACATGAATCATGGTTGCCGTTCCAGGCAAAATAACCGACAGCTCCTGAATACGCTCCACGTTGCGCCTGCTCTATTTCACCAATAATTTGCATGGCTCTAATTTTGGGAGATCCGCTGACTGTACCTGCAGGGAAAGTCGATTTTAAAATATCAAAGGCGGTTTTACCCTCAGCTAGTGTACCTGACACATTAGACACGAGGTGCATCACATGACTGTAGCGCTCAATAATCATAAAGTCATCAACTTTGACACTACCAGGTTCAGCCATGCGCCCTACATCATTACGCGCTAAATCGACGAGCATGAGATGCTCGGCTCTTTCTTTTTCGTCGGCTAGCAAATCTTGTTCTAAGGCTAAATCCTCTGCTTCTGATTGACCTCTCCAGCGTGTTCCTGCAATAGGTCTTATATCGATACGCTTGTTAGTTAGGCGTACATGGACTTCAGGAGAACTACCCACCAAGCAGTAATCTTCTAAATCCAAGATAAACATGTAAGGCGATGGGTTAATCTGGCGTAAGGCTCGATACAAATCTTGAGGACTGTTTTCGTAAGGTAGACTAAAACGTTGTGATGGCACTGTTTGAAACACATCTCCAGCTAAGATATACTCTTTGACCTTGTTAACCATTGCTTCGTACTGCTCTTGTGTGGTGTTGCTGTGAGCTTGTGGAATCGTGTATTCAAGGTTTGGCTCAATCGCTGGCAATGCCTGAGTAGCAAGCAAGGTCTGTTCAAGCTGTTTAAACCTCTGTTCAATTTCAGTGTAGACAGCATCTAGGTCATCGCCTTCTTGTAAAAAAGCTTGGACGACTAAAAATATTTCTTGTTGCTCGTGATCAAAAACAACGACTTCATCAGCCAAGAAAAAACAGCCACGAAGCACTTGGAGGTCATCCTGTTTATTGATAGTGACTGTCGGTTCAAACTGCTGCACTGCTTCATAAGAGATGTATCCTACCGCCCCTCCATAGAATGGCAGGTCTTCAGCAATCGGAGCTACAGCACCATAAATGCTTAAGGTGGATTCAAGAACTTGTAAAACATCTGCTTGAGGTGACTCTGGGTCTAGCGGAATATCCTCACTTGCCCCTGTCTCGCAATCAGTTATCTGCATTGAATCGGCATAAGATTTAAGTACCCAATGTGATTTACCTCCTAATAATGAATAGCGCCCACTCTTGCTTGAGCTATCAGCACTCTCAAATAGAAAGCTTGGCTGTTCAGCAACCTTAAGATTGAGATACGTCGCTAAAGGTGTTTGCGTGGTAATAGGCAGACGCGCTAAGACAGGAATAACTTGGTATTCCGCAGCTAGGCTCTTAAAATCTGCTAATGTACACTCAATGCGCATGAGGATTGAGTTAAGAGCTAAATGCCCTAAATTAAAAGTCTAAAGTTGAGACCAGCTCAATTAATCATTGAGCTGGTCTTGTGTTGTCAAAAGTCTGCAAACAGAAGGCTTATAACAGCCTCTTAATCAATTTTTTTGACGTAGGCATAACCTACGCCGATTTCTTTGCCATTATCTAGGATGAAATTAGCACTTAAATCAAACTCACCTTGTGGCAATAGCACTTTAAATGTAGCAAATTTAGTCTGCTCATCAATAGCTACTAACTGCTTATTTTCTGCTATGTCTATACTGACTTTGGCTATATCAAGCGCTATTCCTTCTACCTCTGCATATGAACCTAGACCCGGAGTTTCCTTGCCTTTTGACGTTCCTTCTCTCATTTTTAAACCGCTTTCAATGGGCCAGCGTGATACTTTGATTTCATATTCTCCTGCCTGCATTATATCTAAAGCCCAAATACCGTTTACAAACCTGCCTTTACGTACTTGTGATTGATTCCAAGCTGGAGCTCCTTTAGGAGGGATCACATCATGAGCTGTTAAGTCCACTATTTCAATATGCGGCACTCCTACAGGTATTCTTGAAGTTTTTGCCAGTGCTGGAGAGATATCTTGCCACCAGTCTTCGTAATTCTGCTCTAATTGCTTAACTACTTGTGGGTGTACTGTTGCAATATCATTTAATTGTCCAGGGTCTGCTAATATATCGTAAAGCTCTCTTTTATCTCCATTCGTAATCAATCTCCATTGCTTAGTCATGACTGTCGCATCTTTCCATTTAACTGGGTCTACGACGCGTTGGGTATCTGTGATGACGACTCTGTTGATATTCTGTGGCGTATTGATATCTTTAATCCAAGGAGTAAGATTGATGCCATCTAATTTATAGTCAGACTCTATAGGCTTAAGTCCACATAAATCAACCAAAGTCGGAAGCACATCAACATGCGCACTAAGCTGCTCAATATCAGCAGCTTGTGTAGATTTTGGAAGCTTTACAAAAAAAGGAACTCTGTGCCCTCCATCATAAGAGCTGGCCTTGGCGCCTCGCATACCAGCATTAAAAATTTTACTTCCGTGAGCACTACCATTGTCAGTCATAAAGATAAAAATAGTATTCTCATCTAACCCTGTCTCAACTAACCATTGGCGCAAGCTGCCTACATTTTCATCAATATTTTCAATCATCCCATAAAATATAGCCTCTTTTACAGGTAAATTATAGGGAGCTTGGGTGTAATGTTTCCAATATTTTTCATCACAAACCATGGGGCTATGTGGAGCATTAGTACTGATATAAGTAAAGAATGGCTTACCCAATTCTGATTGAGCTTTCATGAAACTTTTGGCTTCATTGAAAAAAATGTCGGTACAGTAACCTTTGTACTTGCGAGGGACCCCATTATGAAAATACGTATCATCAAAATAGGAGTTATTCCAATAATCAGGAGTCTGACCTACGCCTCCTCCTCCATGACGAACGACCTCATCAAAACCTCTATCTTCTGGACGGTAAGGATAATTATCACCCAAATGCCATTTACCAAAATGCCCTGAAGCATATCCGTTTTCACCAAACACTTCAGCTAACGTTTTTTCGCCTTGAAATAACATTGAGCGCCCCATAATAGTATGCCATGGTCCAGCACGATTTGTCCAATGCCCACTCATTAAGGCTCCTCTAGTCGGTGCACAAGTTGAACTCACATGAAAATCTGTGAACCTTAAACTCTCTGAATGCAGTTTATCCAGGGAAGGTGTTTTGATAATTTCATTACCATGGCAAGCTAGATCTCCATATCCCTGATCATCCGTAATGACTAAAATCACATTGGGGTGAGTCGCCATAGCTAAAGATAAAAATGACAAACAAGAAATGAGTATAAAGTAATTTTTCATAATATGAATATAGACCATACAAAATACGCTTATCAATTTAATTTAAAAGCTTTTTATGTGTTTATTTTGATTTTTCTAATGCTTGCAAAGCATGTTTAGGAGATATAAGCCCCTCCAAAAGTATTGCTGATTTTGCAGTATCTATTGGGTAAACTAAATTCACTGGTATACTCTTACGTCCACCTATACGGTATAGGTCTTGGCTTGTTGCCTCATCACCTGCAGTCATATCGACTTTGACTAGTCTTACATCATTTTGCTTAATCCATTGAATAACAGCTTCATCATTAAAGATACGTTGTTTATTAAATTGGCAAGTCGCACACCAAGCAGCGGTATAATCCACCCATATTATTTGTGGGTTTTCAGCCTGAAGTTGCTCAATTTTACCTGGATACCAAGGCTCCCACTGTAGTTCATCTTGGCTAGCTTTCTGAGCTCCTTTAACTAGTTTATCTTTCTTAATGGTTGGTTCTTGAAAGCTCGCCCAGCAACTAAGTCCTAGAGTTATTACAGCTAAGACAACTATAACTAAAGCACTCTGTGGCATTTTAAATTTACCTATTTGAGATTTCCCATAATACCACGCCAATAACGACAATGTAGCTATTGCAATCACGAGGTATAGCAAACCACTATTGCCTGTTAACTGCCAAAATGTGTAGCCAAAGAAAACCACAGCCCCCCACATACCCACACTTAATACATACTTAAAGTGTAACATCCATTTACCAGGTCTTGGCAAAAAGCTTAAATGTCCAGGAAAGATTGAGAACCATAAATATGGAGCTGCTATACCTAAGGCAAACATTCCAAATAAGCCAAGTAAGGATAACATAGGCTGCCCTAGAGCATACGCCATCAAAGGACCTAAAAGTGGCCCACTGCAAGGAGTCGCCACCAAAGTCATTAATACCCCAGAGAAAAACGAACCTGCATAACCAGATTGGCTCTGCTGTTTAGCTCCCACACTAGTTAATTTGACCCCCATCTCAAAGAAACCCATTAAATTAAGCCCTAATAAGGCAAACAAAATAACAAGTACAGCTACCACTATAGGCTGTGATAATTGTTGCCCCCAACTAAAGTTGCTACCTAATGTTGCTACAATAATCGCCAATACCCACATCGACAAAAGAACTCCCAAGGTAAATGTCAACCCATGTCCTCTAACTTTAGATTTAGATTCTCCTGCTTGATCCACAAAGCCCATAACCTTAAGGCTCAAAATAGGGAAGACGCATGGCATGAGGTTGAGGATTAAACCAGCTACAAATATTAATAACCATGCTTGAATGCCACCTGTCACCTCATTAGATGAGGCAAGCAAAGGCACAAAATTAATAGGCTTACTAGCATCATAAGATTGAGCTGCTATTTTTTTTGTATCATCAGAAATTTGTAGTTTATTAGCTGAAATGTTATTCGGTTTATCTTGTTGTTGAATTTTCGTGACTAATTCCTCAGATAACTGATGCTGCAGAAGTAGCCCTCTTTTAAGTTCATCACTTACTAAGATTGCCTCAAATAGTTCTGGAGGGGTTGATTCTTCTTTAAGTGTTGCTACTATTTTCAATCCATCACTCATCGGTTCCACTGCTATAGGTTGCTGAGCGTCTATCCATCCAGCTGACTCGTATAATTCTATCGATTCTAAATTCTGAGCCAAACTCTGACTTGCACCAAGAATTAGCGTCACTTGTTGGCCTACTACATTGACTTTATCCAGCTTAATCTCTGATGTTTCTACTGGCATTTTTTTGATAGCTTCCTGCTTTAGAGATTTAAAACTATCCGCTATTACAATTTCATGGGGATTTACTATATTAAGTGTTTTCTCGATAATAAAACCCTGGCGACTCATTGGCTCAAATACGCAGCTGTCATCATCGCACACCTGCCACCTTGCGCCCCCTTTAACTGTTATGGTTGGCTGAGTGTAATCGGCAGGTATATTTAGGGTATATATAAATAATTGGCGGCCTTCATAACCATAATTCATCATCCCAAACTGCTCCCAACGTTTGGGTGTTGGCCATTTTTGAGGTTCTACAGTAACACCACTTGGCAAGTCCCATTTAACAAACAAGGGCCTACCCACAGCTCCTGGATTTACATAATAGCTATGAAAAGTGGGATTATGCTCAATCTCTAAAATTAACTCATATTGAGCTCCTGCAGCAACTGACTCACCTTGCGTATGCCATTCATAACGGCTTTGAGCCATAATAAACGAGCACACCGTAATAACTATAGAAAATAGGCTTATGTAAAAATATTTTAACATAATTAATTAACGAAACTGAATTCTTGCATTCTCTATGTATTAGCAAGAAAATTTTTATAAACCTAGTTTTAAAACAAAAAAGTCTTCAAACAAAATAATTTGAAGGCCTTTATTTAAAATTGAGTATCTCTAATTTAACCTTTAAAAGCAGCAACTCTTGCTTGGCTAATGCTACTAAAGCACCTTTATTATTCCAAGGGGTAAGAAGACTTATGTGCCAAGCTCCTTTTTTCATTAAAGAAATCTCATTAGAGCTTAATTATCGTTGTAATTCTGTAGAATTATGAAGCATTTTAAATTTATCTTTCCAGCTTACTTTTAATAATTCAGCTAGTTCCTTCACGCTGTAATCATTAATAATGGATTTCTCTGGAAACAAATCATGACCAACTGTTTCTAGTAACACAGCTTCAGTTTTTTGGAAGTCTGCATAACTTTGATTCTTTTCTAAGTTAGCAATGAGTAGTGATAATTTTTCTTTGAGCAATTCTTGTTTATTGATTTTTCCACCTTTGAATTCTGCATTGGCTTGCTTAAATAATTGATTTTGGTTTTCACTATAATCAAGCACTACACTTAATGACTCTTCAGCATGCAATGCACGAGCTAGACTAATATGCACTTGAGCACTGACAGCTCTCGCTAAAACCTGAGCTTCGTAAGATTCTACTACTTTTTTCAAATCTACGGTTTTTAATTTTTTAGGAGTTTTGAGTATATTAAACAAGTTCCAACTAGTGCTAAGACCACTCTGCATCCAGCTTTGGTTTACTAAAAATGTATTGCTAGAACCTGTATTGCTAACGGCTAACTTTAGGTTAGGCAACATTTCTAAAAATATACCTTTTCGCTCTTGTTCAGTAATGCGCTCTTGATATATAATAGCTCGCATTTCGGGTCTATACTGCAACGCATATAAGATCAATGTGTCTAGATTTAGATTTTCTAATTTATAGATCGTTGGTAAGCCATTTTCTGATAGTTTATACCTTACACTAGGAGCTAAATTCATCAAGCTAGCTAGTTTTACTTCGGCTCCAATAAGTCTTTGTTGTAAGCTTTTAATTTGGCGAGCAGTGAGCAATAGCTCTCTACGTAATTGAAAGAGTTCTTTTGGGTTTTTTAAGCCTTGCTCGTTAATTTTTTTATACTGTCCTAGCAGTTTAGCGACCTCACGGTCTACCTCTAATAGTTGAGGCAACATACGCTGAGCTAGTAAAGCCTCCCAATAGGTGGCTACAGCCTCTTTAATTATATTGTTGATAACCTTACGCTCCTCTTCACGAGCGATTAATACCTGGTTGCCAAGTTGTTTAGCTCGAGCATAAGACAATCCAAAGTCTAGTATATCCCAACTCAAGTCCAACTCTCCTTGCCAAATATTACGTTCAGCAGAAGTTGATGCAGCTAAACTTGTATTTCCTGTAATTAAGGACTGGCTCACACTACCTGAGAAATTGTCTCGACTACTAAACTCAATACTTGAATTTAAGTTAGGCCAAAACGCCATCTGCGAGTCCTCAAATTGAGCAAACGCATAAGTACGTCTCAACGATTGAGTTTTATAATCTAAATTATACTTAAGCACCCTGGCTATTACATCATAAAAACTTAAAGGAGCTTTAATGGGCTCCTCATTTTGCTGGTCAACTTGCTTTTGATACTTGAGCGCCTGAGCCATATACTCGCGCTCTGAAGCTACTTCTAAATCTAGGCTGCAACCACAGAATAATAGAGTTAGTATGACAACGAATAATTTGATGAAATTTATAAACATTACTAATCAATTACTGCTTATTTTTAAATAACAGTTAACATTTATTAACAATTATACATACTTTTACAAGTTTTATATTAAATAACTCCTTGCTTATTTAATCACCAAATCTAGTAAAGTAGCTCTATTTCCTGGCCTCCAGTTTAATGGGGGATGCTGTAATTGACCAATTTGACATATTCTATCCAAAGACTGGTAGTTAAATTTATTAATACATTTTTGATGATAAGGATAAATAGCTAGGCTTGACAGGTGTGATTGACTTAGTTGGGTTTGCTCCAAAAATTCTGATTCACTATTAATACTCGCATTCCAAGGCTTAATCCATAACCAGCAATTACCCATAAGCTGATCAACTATCATAGTATCATCCATGGCTACAGTCCATACAGAATCTTGGAACTCCGAAACCCATAATTGGGATTTCCCTAAATTTACCAACGCTTTTAGCTCAAAAACCTCGCGAGCATAATTAATATGTGCTAATTCCCCCTCATCTAATGAAGCCTCAGAAACCGTGCTCTGTTTAACTCCATTAAATTCTATCGCTACTTGCTGTGCTAGTAGCTGCCGCATCTCATCTGTAGCGTTCACATAGACTACCTGTAACGACAAACAACCTTGCTGATTAAATGCTACTACGTCTTTAACTAAATTTTGAGCTATTTCATGTATCTCTATTTTAGTATCACTCGCCGTCATGTCAACATAGGCCAGACCTACCTTATGCCCATGGCTGACAATTTTTTGTGATTCTGTTAACTGAGATGTAATTTTTTTCATGGTCGAATCAGAACCATAGGCTACGACTACATCTGCCTCATCAAGCCATTGTTGCTGCCACACTCGACTCCAGCTCAAGCCTTCTTTAAGTTTAAGAGGGAGATTAGCCAAGCAGGCTTCCACTTCATTTGCTCCTTGGCTAGGTAATTTAACCCTGTGCTTTCCTCCTACGATTAAGGCGCGCAATACTGATTGTAAGCCTGCATGGTTAGTATTACCACTAATGATATGGCAAACAGAAGGGTAGTTCTGCCAAGCTCCCTCGCAATGACCTAACTCTTGCTGAACCCAATCTTCTAGTTTTGACTGGGTTACCTCGCCTAAATATAATTGATATTGGGCAAAGTAATCTGCAATAAGAGCAAGTCGCTCTTGATAGACACTGTTATAGCTGAGCATGATACAAAGTCACCGTACCTAATGAAAACTCTCGCACCTCCACCGAACTAAATCCCACTTCTTTAAGTAAATCAACCATCGTATCTCCACAAGGAAACGATTCAATGGACTCTGCCAAGTATTTATAAGCCCCTCCATTGCCTGTTAAAAGGTGCGCTATTTTAGGCAACACATAATGTAGATATAACCGATATAGGGCAGCTACACACTTATTTCTTGGCAAAGAGAAATCTAAAATAAACAAACATTTATCAGGTCGCAATACACGCTGCATTTCTTGTAAAGCTAACTTATAGTCAGGCATATTCCGCAGACCAAATGAAACACTAACTCCATCAAAACTATTTGACTCAAACGGGAGACTCATCGCATCAGCCACCTGCGTATTCAGACCTTTTTTGGCGGCATAACTGAGCATCTTTGGGCAAAAATCACTCGCCATCATCTCCAAGTTAGGAGACTTGCTCACTAACTCAGCAGCTACATCACCAGTACCTGATGCCACATCTAACCAGTTACGCGGCTTAGATTCGAGCATCTTATTCGTCGACACCCAACGCCACCAACGATCCATACCTAAGCTCAACACCGTATTCACCAACTCGTACTTATGCGCAATACTCGTGAAAGAATCATGAATATACGAAGCATCCTCGATCGCCCCCTTACTAAAATTATGTTTTGTATTACTCATTATCTATTCCTCGTATTACCAAAGAGCTCTGAAAGTTCCTGCCAAAAATAATCGCCAACCCTAGCTGCATAAATACTTATTCCTACTGTGCCTACCAACCAAACTGCTAGCCGTAATATGATTAAGTCAGTGTCCCAATACCTAAAAATAACATAAGCGCAAGCTATACTTCCTATAATAAACGCGCAAAAAAATCTAATCCAAAATTCGAGTCTATCTATAGGAGGCTTAGGTTCTAAATGCATCATGGCAACTAAACCAAATATAACTCAAAACCTAATAATTTCGAGCCTAAACCTAAAACTCTGTTGATATTTGGCTTTCACTTACAGCAAACTTATCTAATTTAAGCTATTTTGGATGAAAAAAGTGGCGCAGGACTGCAACTCTTCCTCATAACGGAGTTATGCTATCCGCAGAGCGTGGAGCTTAGCGACAGGATAAAATTTTTAAGGGGGCGTGTAGAAAGCCTACTCGACCAAAATCACGACAACTTAAAAGCTAGCTTAAAACCGTAAATAGTTAGATTTTTGAGCTGAAAATTTTATTTGGAGAATCGTGGCGCGCAAACCAGCTTCTTTAATTTGAGTTATTTTAGATAATTAAGCGGCTTAACGAATGACCGTGGAGCACAGTGTAGACAAAACCTACTCAGTAAAATAATAACGATTGAAAGCTAACTTAAAACCGTAAATAGTTAGATTTTTGAGCTGAAAATTTTATTTGGAGAATCGTGGCGCGCAGTGAATTAAAACATTCATGAGCACCACGGCAGTTCGACAAAGGGAATTTTCAGCCAAAAAGATAGCTATTTACAAAGTTTGTTCGAGTTTTTCGAGTAGATAACACTCGATAATATCCCCCTCTTCATAGTCGTTAAACTCTCCTAGTCTTATACCACATTCGATGCCTTGTTTGACCTCTTTGACTTCGTCTTTGAACCTTCTAAGAGTTGACATCTTGCCATCAAACACTGGAGTGCCTCCACGTTTAACTCGAGCATGAGCTGTACGATCGACTCTACCATTCGTCACTACGCAACCAGCCACACGATTTTTTCCCTTAAGCTTAAAGATTTGTTTAACCTCAGCATGGCCAATGACTGTCTCACGAGTTTCTGGATCGAGGAGCCCTAGCATAGCGTCTTTAACTTGATCAATTAGCTCGTAAACTACTGAGTAAAGTTTGATTTGCACTCCTTCAGATTTAGATGCTTTAATTGCTTTGGACTCTACTTTAGTATTAAATCCAATGACTACAGCATTAGATGAGCTCGACAATAATATATCTGCTTCATTAATTGAACCTACAGCTGCATGTAAAAAACGTACTTCAACCTTGTCTGATTCAATTTCTTCTAAAGCGTGCTTAATCGCTCCCACTGAACCTTGCACATCACCTTTGAGAATAATTGGTAGCACTACCTTGGCATTTTCACCTTCTTTCATGCTACTGAGGATATTTTCAAGGCGGTTTTCTTGAGCTTGACCTAATCTGTTTTCACGAGATTCAGACATGCGCTCTTCACTGAGCTTTTTAGCACTACGCTCATCTTTCATTTGCACGAGTTCTTGCCCTACTTCTGGCAAATCAGCAAATCCAATTAATTCAACAGGTGTCCCTGGAAGAGCTACTTTAATAGCCTCTCCCTTATCATTAATCATACTGCGCACCTTCCCATTGAAAGAACCACAGATAAAACTCTGACCAATCTTAAGCGTTCCTGATTCAACAAGTACTGAAGCTGTAGCTCCACGACCACTATGAATACGACTTTCTATAACAATAGCTCGAGCATTTGCCTTGGGGTCTGACTTGAGCTCTAAAATTTCTGCTTGCAAATTAATAAGCTCAAGCAAGTCGTCGACACCTTGCCCTGTATGAGCAGAGACTTCAACTGATTCAATGTCTCCGCCAAAATCAACAGTTACTAGACCTTGCTCCATTAATTGAGTTTTCACACGTGCTGGATCAGCAGCAGGCAAATCACACTTATTAATAGCTATTAGCATTGGCTTTTCAGCAGCTTTAGCATGATTAATAGCTTCAATAGTTTGAGGCATTAGCCCATCATCAGCAGCTACGACCACAACGATAACATCTGTAACATCTGCTCCACGAGCACGCATAGCACTAAATATGGCGTGACCTGGTGTATCTAAAAATGTAATTGCAGAACCATCATGCTCTACCTGATAAGCCCCAATATGCTGAGTAATACCTCCTGCCTCACCTGCAGCTACTTTGGCATTACGTATGTGATCGAGTAATGATGTTTTACCGTGATCGACGTGACCCATGAATGTTACAATAGGTGCTCGAGTTTCAAGAGCGTCTTCTACGATAACCTCTTCCACAAGTTCTGGAGCTTTTTCCTCTTCCTCGGGTTTATGTACACCTCCGCCTTTCTCACGTTTTTCACGTTCAAATACGTATCCAAAGGCTTCGCAAACTTTATCTGCAATCTCTGGATCTATGGCTTGATTTACATTAGCAAAAATTTGAAATTCAATAAGCTTAGCTACTACTTCAAAAGCTTTAAGATTCATCGCCTCTGCTAGCTCACTAACAATAATTGGAGATTTAAAGGAAACAATTTTCCCATCTACAACAATCGGCGCATCAGTTTCAACAACCTCTTCAGACTTTGTTGCCTCTTCTTCTAAGGCTGCTTTTTTAGCATCTTCCTTAGCTTGAGCTTCTGCTGCTAAAGCAGCTTTATCAGCAACCGTACTGTCGTCAATAAGATTTAACGCTGCTTTTTTAGCAGGCTTTTTTGTTGAATTTCCCATCATAATATTTTTTAGATAAGTTTCTTTAAATCAGAAACTTATTTTAAACGTTTTCAGTTAAGTTTGTTTGAGCTTTTGCTAAGATTACCTCTGCTTCCTCCTCAGTAATTTCAATCACCTGAGCTATATACTCAGCTGGCATTTGCACAACTAAATCAAGACTAATTCCACCTGCTCTAAATAGTTTTTCGGCTTGTTCATCAGTAATTTCAAGAACTTCATGCAATTTCGAAGAGCCATCCGTAATTTTAGACTCAAACTTTTCTTGCTCTGATAAATCTTCACTAATTTGAATATCCCAACCAATCACACGTGATGCCAAACGAGCGTTCACGCCTCGACGTCCAATAGCTTTACTGAGCTCTTCTTCTGCAACTGTAACCTCTACAACTCTCTCTTCTTCATTGATTCTTATAGTAATCGGGTTAGCTGGTTTGATGGCCTCTGCGACTAATTCTTCGATGTCATCACTCCATTGAATGATATCTAAACGTTCGTTATTGAGTTCACGAGTAATCGCTCTAATACGGATACCACGTAAGCCTACGCAAGCACCTACGGGATCAACTTTTGGGTCTGCGCTGCTAACCAAAATCTTAGTTCTTTGACCTGCCTCACGAGCAAGACCTTTAATCTCTACTGTTCCATCAGCTATTTCAGTAACTTCTGACTCAAATAGACGACGCACAAAATTAGGATGACTACGAGACAGCACTACCTCAGTACCTCTGCTATTATGCTCAACTGAAAGCACATAAAAGCGCAAACGATCACCCACAGCGTAATCCTCTGTACTGATTTTTTCACGAGCTGGCAAACGTGCCTCATGCTTACCTATAGATATAAATACGTCTCCTTTATCAAAACGAGAAACTTCCCCACTAAGGATATCTCCAGCACGATCTTTAAATTCTTCGTATAACTTGCCTTGCTCTGCATAACGCAAACGTTGCATAATAGTCTGCTTCGCGGTATCAATACCTTTGCGGTTAAAGTTTTTAGGTGTGATTTCAAATTCAACCCAATCTCCAATTTGCGCATCTGGTTTTTTTGTCTGAGCGGCAGCCAATGGCACATGATTAAAGCTATCGCGCAAATTTTCAGGCTCAACTACTAAGAGTTCAGCAAAAATCTTAACATCGCCACGCTTTTCAATATGCGCACGAATACGTTCAATAGCCTCTGAACCTGGAACCATCTTTTGGAAGGCTGTCACAAAAGCATGCTCAAGAGCTTCTTGCACCTGCTCGCGCGGCAACATTCTCTCACGTTCATAATAATCAATTAATGCTACAATATCACTGGTCATAACTTACAAAAAATAGGATAAAAAAAAGCAGGATAAAATACCCTGCTTCTTGAATGAATCTAAAAGTTAGAAATATAATACTTGTTTTATTAGTTTTAGCAAGCTTTTTTAATAATATACTTTTTGCTTTTATAGTTAAATCTACTTGTTAAAAGTCTTTTTTAATGTCATAATTATAAGAGACATATTTTTTATGAAAATTTTTAAAAATAAAACTCATACTGGCTTTAGCCTTATTGAGCTTGTTATCATCGTCGTTATTATCGGCATTTTAGCGACTGTCGCGTTACCTAAATTTCGAAATATTACTACTGAATCACATTTAAACATAGCTAAAAGGCACGCCAAGCAAATTATCAAAGCTGCTATGTATCGCACCACTCTAGAAGGGCAAAATTCTATTGTCAGCTTAGAGAGACTAGCAGATGGTTCGTTTGTTAATATGCATAATTTACAGGACTATCATTATGCCTTAAGCACTGACATTAAAATCATTACTATTGATAACACACGCAGTCTACTAAATTTAGATCTTAGTCCCAATGGTCGCTACAGAATTTTTGGCTATACCCATGATGCAGATATAGATCCCGGATCTGATTATCATAATACTGCTATTTTTGCTGCACCCACTGGTAATTTTTTAGCTTTTGCTAATGTGCCTTACGATGGAGATGGTAATGTAAATATTGCTCTAAATAATAGCACGGGAGGACGACTACCTGGAGTTGTTATGACCAGTGTCTTTTCATTTGCTGCCCCCCATTAAACATGTATTTAACAATTTGAAAGTTTCACAAGGTTGCAGCTTTTTGAGAGGTTAAATGAAATACAGTAGTGTAAAAGCCATCTATCGAGGGCAATTCATCTTTTTGGTCTGTTTTTAGTGACCATAATTTAATCGGCTTGTTGCCTCTTTGCTCTGATAGTGCAAAAACCTCTATCGCAGCTATCATAGGCTCAACTAAGTTGCTAAGGTTATCCTCAGGAGCCTTGACTCGATATTGAATTGTGTTTTCGCCTAGCTTAAGCCCACCTAAAATTAAGCGAACTACCTCAGCATCAGCCACGGAATCTAATCTTATCCCATTCACTATTAATTCGACTTCAACTCCTTTGGCTTTAACCCAAACATTCCCAATGTACTCTGCTTCATCAACCAATAAATCTAACTCAGGCAATTTCTGCGGTATAGGCAGCTTAATAGGCTCAAACTGATATTGAAGGAGCTGCTTTTTAAGCTCTGGTTGATGCCGTAAATCAAAAATACCTGCCTGCGCAATTTTCCACCAACCTGACTCAGCGTAAAAGTCGATAGAGTACAATGACTGCCTAACTAATATAACTGGTTGCGCTGACTTAGACTCGACCTTTTGCAAAAGCTGCAAATCACCAAAAAAAAGAGCTTTGGCACTCACACCATTTTGTGTCAAAGAAACCATTTTTAAATTTTGTAAATTAATCAAATTAGGGGGCGCTCCAAGAAAAACATCTGCTGGAAAATTACGTTTTTTAGAAACTAATTTATTCCGAATTTTACGTTGTTGATAGGAGCTAGTCAATTTTTGCCACATCTTAACATCTTTCTCTAATAGCGCATTTGCCCATGTCTCATAGAGATATTTAACACCGACCTCATTAAGGGTCGCCGCTTGCTTTTCTGGATTAGCCTGAACTTGCGCTAATCCTATACAAGCAATACTCAGTGTAATGACAAAAACGGTCATATTAACCTTAATATAGTCCTTAATTATTCCATGTAGCTTCATAACTATTTTTTAATATTTTTCTCACTTGTGTTGACTCACTAACAAGCTCATTACCCTCTACCCCGCAGATAGCTACAGGCTTAAAATAATTAGCCATCATAGATTGGTTAATTAAGTCTTCTGCTGATAGGCAGTAACGTCCTGAACGCCGCGATAAATGAAACTCAATATTTGCAACCCCATGAAAACCTCGGTACACAACTTCTGTACAAACTAAGCGTTGAGGAATATTAAAATCAAAAAGAAAGTCATATTTCTTATCCCTATGTTGCAAGGCTTTCTGTAACGCTTTTTTAAGCGAGGCCAGATCCAACTGTGGACGAAAAATAACAAAAGCATCTACAGCAAGCGTCTCATCAAGATGTCGTAACTTTACTCCGTCTTTCTTAGCCTCTAATATCTGCACTTCTCCTTGATTATTGCTCAAATTTTCTTGACCTAATTCCAAGTCTATTCCTATCTCTGATCTCTGTTCTTCTGTTCCTATATACAAAGCCGCATGAGGCCAAAAGCCTGGCAAAAACAAATTACTCATAGCATCATCATGCCTAGTGATGATGTAGTCACCCGGCTGTAACAACTCTGCTACTTGCTCCCTAACTTTAGCCGTAACTCGCTTGATTTTATTCACGGGCACTCTAGGGTTCTTTAAGTCAGAAATTATACAACCTGTAGATTTAAAGGCTTTGTACATTGCCTTACGGTAAATAATATTTTGCCGTGTTTGATTTTGAAACTTTCGATATACCAAGCGCCTTTTAATATACTCTGTTTTTGTCTGAGACAACAAACCTTCGTCCTGCTCAAATAAGTCTAGCAAATCAGCCCATTCTTTAGAATTATTAGATAACTCATGAATCGCTTGCTTATGCTGACAATAAAAACTCACAGCACGACGAAATGGCAACATCGTTCTTGATGATCGCATCTTACGATAAATTTCACTAAAGCTTCCCCACTCAATGCCATACAATGGCTCTGCTTCATCTAATTTTTGCCTAATCGTAGGATAGCTCTCTGAAATCTCGACTAAATAATGCGCGGCACGCATTAAAATAAAAGCACTAGCAAACCCCAAAGTGAACCAAGCTAAATAATGAGTTCCTTGCTTATCTCCTATTTTTTTTAACTCGCCTTGTATTTCCTCAAGTAATTCCCATATATTTTGCCTAATTGACAAGTAGCGCAGATAGACTGCTCTTAATTGCTCATCTTCATCAGGATTAAAATAGCCTCGTTCTTGTGCTCGATGAGCTAATAGCATTATACTATCAACTTCATCACGCGAGGGTAAGCCCTGCCATGCATTTAGCAAGATTTCTAAATTATCCTGAATCAATTTAGGCATTGCTTAATCTATCGCATTAATAGCATCTATCAGCTGCCTAATTCTCCCGTAATTGGTCGGTGCAGGTGTGATTGCCATAGCGTAATTAAGAGCGCAGCTCACAAAGCCTTGGACAGACTCATGTTTCACATCATGAGCTGTACCTAAGCGCCATGTCGAAGCATCTAAATCTGCAAACTCTTCGCTTAAGCACTTAATATTCTCAGCAGTTAAGGTGTCTTTGAGATAAATAAGTAATTGTTCATCTGAGACATCGACACGCTTAACTTTACGATAAAAACTTCTGATGTGAGCTATCGCTTCTTCCACGGTGTGCGCATGAAAAAACAAACTAGGATCTTCCTTGGATATCAGCCCTTGCTTAACTAAGTTATCATGCGAGAACCAATCAATTTTATCCCAGTAATTACTCTCCTTAGAATCTAATAATACGACTGGCACCATTGGAGATTTACCAGTCTGAATCAAAGTCAAACTTTCAAATATCTCATCGAGAGTACCAAAGCCACCAGGTAATGCCACAATAGCTTGTGCTTCTTTGACAAAAAACAGTTTGCGAGTAAAAAACAAATCAAAATCTAAGCATTTGTTATTGTCTTTTATATAATCATTAGCCTCATTTTCAAAAGGCAATTCAATGCGTAATCCAAAACTATGACCATCACCAGCGCCCTGGTTACCAGCCTTCATAATCCCTGGTCCTGCGCCTGTAATTACCATCCAATTGTTATCAACGCAGCTCTTGGCTAAATCTTTAGCTAATTGATAATCAGCTTCATGCTCCTTAGTTCTCGCCGAACCAAAGATAGATACTTTAAACACATCTCTATAAGGAGCAAATGCGGCTTCAGCTTCGACGAGCTCTTTCATCATCTTGAGCATAAACCTATGTGAAAGGCTGTCATCTTTAAGAAAACTTGATATTTGTGATACTTTGTCCATATAAATTTAAACTAGCAAATTTTACTAATATCTACAACTTAAGAAATTTCTCAAATAATCTCTTGTATTTTCTGCAAAACAGGACTAATAAAGTTTTCCGAATAAGCGTTCAGCAAAACTGCGGCTACTTAATAGTGCAGTTTTCCTGAGTTCTTAATATGGCGGTCGTAGCTCAGTCGGTAGAGCCCCTGATTGTGATTCAGGTTGTCGCGGGTTCAAGTCCCGTCGATCGCCCCACTACTTTATTTATACATCTTTATAAATAACTAGTGATTCATCATTAATCTAGCCTCATCATGAGGCCATTTGGCATGAAATTAACAACTCTGCAAGACACCATAGGTCATCGATTTTCCGATATAAACTTACTCGAAAGAGCTCTAACCCATTCAAGCTTAAAGCAGGGCTCTAACCTACAATCTTACAATCAACGCTTAGAATTTTTAGGAGATGCCGTTATTGACCTAATTGTTGCTGAGTACTTATTTACTAAATACAAAGATAAAGCCGAAGGCGAGCTCACCCAAATGCGTTCACACCTCGTCTCTAAAGATGCTTTAAGTTATTTAGGTCGAAGTTTAGGATTAGGTGAGTATGTACGGATGAGCTCCAGCGCTGAACGCTCAGGAGATAGAGACCGTGATTCAACACTTAGTGACACTGTTGAGGCTCTTCTAGGAGCTATCTATATTGATGCTGGAATCGATGCTAGCTCGAAAGCATGGCATTTAATCCTTGATAAATACCCTATTGACGAGCGTTTTTCCTTATCTGACAAATCCAACAGCAAAGGCATCCTCCAAGAAACACTCCAAGATATCAAAGCTGAAAGCCCCAAATACAAAACTCTCAATATTACAGGACCTGATCATGACCGTATATTTACTATAGAGGTTAACTGGTTTAATCAACCCCTAGGACAGGGTACAGGTAATAGTAAAAAAACTGCTGAAAAAGCCGCTGCCAAAGATGCTCTAAGTCGCAGGCTATGGGAATTCCCTGACTTCCTAATTCCTGAATAAATTTCATTTTATAGCATATGATTTAGCTATTATTTTTTAGTATCATCTGCTATTTTTTTACTATGAGTGTTACAGAGCCAGCTAATTCTACGCCCAAAAAGCGACCACGCATCAACGTGCGCAAACCAGAAATCATGCGCGAAGTCGAAGCTCAAGTACAACAACATTATGCATCAAGCTTATTAGAAAAAATTAAAGCTAATAATCATCAAATTACTTTAGGTAACAACACCTTTCATTTAGCTAAGTCTCAAGGTTTCTGCTACGGAGTAGAGCGAGCTATTGATTTAGCTTACGCTACTAGAGAGGCGTTTCCTCAAGCTAACCTCTACCTCATCGGCGAAATTATTCATAACCCTGTGGTGAATAAACAGCTATCTGATATGGGGATTGTAACCCTACCATGGAAAGAGCTCAGTGCTGACTATGATCAGCTAGGCAGTGAAGACATTGTTATCGTACCTGCCTTTGGTGCTCCCACGCATTTCATGAAAAAGCTCACCGAACAAGGTTGCCACATCATTGACACGACTTGTGGTGATGTCATGAAAGTTTGGAGGCGTATCAAATCATTTACCAAAGACAACATCACCACTATCATTCACGGTAAATACAACCACGAGGAAACCCAAGCCACCATCTCTCGAGCTAGAGGCGACAATGACGATCAACATTTTGTCACTATTTTTGATGAGCAAGACGCGGGCATCCTCTGTGGCTACATCACGGGAGAAGTTGACGAGCAAGCCTTCATACAGCGATTTACAGGTCGTACCTCTGAACATTTTGAACCTGCCCGTGATTTAATAAAAATCGGTATGGCTAACCAAACCACCATGCTAAAAGAGCAAACTCAAGCCTTCCAAAAGCAAATCGGTGACGCCGTTATCAAGCGCGATGGAAACGCTGATAATTACCACCTATTTGACACTATCTGTGGAGCGACCCAAGACAGACAAAATGCGCTCTACGATATATTAAAGCTAGATTTAGACCTCTTTTTTATCGTGGGTGGGTACAACAGCTCTAACACCACTCACCTCGTCGAAATCAGTGAGCAACAGCTACCCACTTACTTTATCCGTGAAGCAAGCTGCCTTGAAAACCTAGAATCCATCTGGCACTACGACCTCGAGCAGAAACAAGAAGTCCAAAGCCAACTCAAACTACCACAAGACTTCAACACAGACAGCCACCTCAACATAGGCATCACCGCAGGCGCCTCCTGCCCCGCAAGCCTCATCGAAGCCACGATACTCAAAATTGTCGAACTAAGGAAATAGTAGCTATTTAAGGCGCCACAGACACAACAAGGCAGAGAACGTTCTCATCACCTGAGGCAGTAGCTACTGCCTCATCATCTCTGTGCCTATAACGTTCATTCAACTAAATCGAATAATTAAGCATTAATCAACTTTATTGTTTTTAACTTGGTTTTACAGGCTTAAACTTGCCAGAAGCGACAACTATATTGAGACCTTTGGTCAGACCTTCACCAATCTTAAAAGGCTTATCAGGAATATAGTTATATTCTTCTAATATTTTATAAACATCTTCTACTTTCACTTCTTCAATAACTTTAACAAAAAACTCGACTACTTTCCTTTCACTCCTACTGTCTGCAAAAAAAGCCTCAAGCATAAATGCTTGAGGCTTTTTTTGTGTATTTTTAAAAGGGTTTAGTTTGAGTTTAGTAGCGAGGCTTTTAAAGTCGGGCTGTAGTACCTACTGCCCACTTTAAATAACGAAGCTAATAGCTTGAAATAAACCTCTTTTTTACCCTGTGAACTGGGAAGTGATGAAGATGAGGAGCAATACCGCAATAAACACCCAAAGGTATACAATCGTGTTGCTTGCTTTTTTCTTACCTTCTACTTGGTAACGGTTGACTTTGCCTCGAGTTTTGGCTGAGAAACCTTCATAGTTTTGCTCGAGTAAATGTGTTTCGATTTGCTTAGTTACATCAAGAATGACACCTACGAGGATGAGTAGACTGGTTCCACCAAAGAACTGAGCAGCCATCGGAGGTAAGCTTGTCGCCCAACGTACAATACCTGGAAGGATGAATACAAGAATCAGAAAGATTGAACCTGCAAAAGTAAGACGATTCATGACTTTCTCAAGAAAAACTGCAGTTGGCTGTCCAGGACGAACACCTGGGATATAACCACCTGATTTTTTAAGGTCTTCTGAAATTTGCTGTGGTTGGAACATCATTGAGATCCAGAAGTAACTGAAAATAAATATAAAGATTCCTGCTACTACATAATACCAGCTACTTGCTGGGCTAAGAGCTTCTTGTACGGTGAGAACCCAATCCTGACCTTTGAATATAAGATTAAGACCAAATACAGGGAGAGTCATCAAAGCTGACGCAAAGATAATGGGCATGACACCTGAGTAATTGAGCTTGAGTGGTAAGTAATGAGTTTGACCTCCGTACATCTTACGACCTACAACACGGTTAGCATGCTGAATAGCAATACGGCGTGTAGCTTGTGTAAGTGTAATGACAGCTGCAATCACTAAGAGTAAAAATACTATAAGGAGTACAAGAGTAAAAGCACCAAATGTGTTGCCTCCATCTGTAAAATGTCTCCATGATTGCCACATAGCACCAGGAAGGGCTGCAATAATATTAATAGTAATAATGAGTGATGTACCGTTACCTATCCCACGGTCTGTCATCTGATCACCAATCCACATAAGAAGCATAGTAGCGGCAACAATGATAATCACTGTTGACACGATAAACATGGTTCCTGGAACTAGTACTAGAGGTCCAAAATTTTGAATGCCTTCTAGATAAAAGAGGTTTTGTGGATTAAGAAAACCAATGGCTAGCATTGTACCTTGCACAATGGCAATGATAATAGTTGCTAGACGTGTGTATTGGTTGATTTTAGCACGTCCACCATCCTCTCGAGATAGTTTAGAAAATTGAGGAACAATCGCCGTCATGAGCTGCATCAAAATAGAAGCAGATATATACGGCATAATACCTAGTGCAAAAATACCACATTGTTGCAAGCCACCACCAGAGAAGATGTTAAGCATAGCGCTTACATCTCCAAGTGGGTTACCTGATGATTCTGCCGATTTGCGAGATTCAATCCAAGCGTCAATGACACTTGAGTCGATTCCTGGCAAGGTAATATAAACCCCTAATCTAAGGAGTATGATCATACCTAAAGTAAAGAGTATGCGCTCTCTTAAATTAGGTAATTTCCAAGCATTGGTAAACCCTGCTATCATAGTGATACGTCTTTAGTTATTTGATTATTCAATAATTTGCTTAAAAGAAGCAATTAAGCCTCTTCTTTAGCTGGATTTGACTCTGCTGCTGGAGCAACAATAGTACCACCTGCAGCTTCAATTTTAGCAATAGCTGAAGTACTGAGCTTAGATACGTTAACTTTGAGAGCTTTAGTGATTTCACCATTACCGAGAATTTTAACGCCGTAATAACGACCTTGAACGAGCTTTCTTTCTGCAAGGATAGCTTCATCCACAGTTTCACCTGCTTCGAATCTTTCTTCTAGATCAGACACGTTAAGTACAGCATAGACTTTTGCAAATGCTGTGTTGTTAAAACCACGTTTTGGCAAACGACGGTGTAATGGCATCTGACCACCTTCAAAGCCAATACGAACACCGCCACCTGAGCGAGCCTTTTGACCTTTGTGACCTTTACCTGAAGTTTTACCTAAACCTGAACTCTCACCTTTACCGAGTCTTTTAACACGGTGTTTTGAGCCTTCGTTAGTTTTGAGTTGATGTAATTTCATATCAATTAATTAGTTAAAGATTATTTAGCTACTTTCTTGCCTCTTTGAGCAAGTACTTGCTCTTTAGATCTCAATTCTGAGAGAGCTTTAAGTGTTGCTTTAACTACGTTACCGTAGTTGTTTGAACCTAATGATTTAGCTAAAATATCAGTAATACCAGCTACTTCACAAACAGCTCGCACGCCACCACCAGCAATAATACCTGTACCAGGTACTGCAGGTTTAAGGAGTACTTTTCCGCCACCATGTTCAGCGTAAATTTCGTGTGGAATTGTACCATTTACAATGGTAACTTTCTCTAAGTTTTTACGAGAAATTTCACTAGCTTTTCTGATACAGTCAGCTACTTCGTTTGCTTTACCAAAACCTACTCCTACACGACCTGCTTCATCACCTACTACTACAAGAGCAGAGAAACTAAAGCGACGACCACCTTTAACTACTTTCGCACAACGGTTAATGTGTACTACTTTTTCAGTTAATGGATCTTCTTCGACTGGCTTGTCATTACGACCACCACGCTTATTGTTGCGATCAAATGGCTTTTTCTTGTTGTTAAACTTTTTGAAAGCAGGCTTCTCAGCTGTTTTCTCAGCAACTGGTGCTTTTTCTTCAGCTGGAGCTGTAGCTTCTGGAGCTTCCTTAGTTTCTGCTGATGCAGCAGTGACTTCTACTGGAGCTTCTTTTTCTGAAGCTGGCTTTTCGTTATTATTTTCACTCATCATAGCGATTAATTAAAATTTAATTCCTCCTTCTCTTACTGCTTCTGCCAAGGCCTTGACCTTACCATGATAGCTATGACCACCACGGTCGAATACAAGTGTGTCAATTTTGCTGTCTTTTGCTTTTTTAGCAATCAACTCTCCTACTTGTGTAGCTGCAGCTTCGTTAGAGGCTTTAGTTGTTACTTCTTTGTTCAATGTTGAAGCACTACATAGAGTTGCACCTGCTTCATCATCAATGATTTGAGCGTAGATATGCTGATTCGAGTAATGCACAGCCAATCTTGGGCGTTGTGAAGTACCACTAATTTTGCGTCTTACTCTTTTGTGAATTCTTTTACGAATACTTTTACGGTTAATACTCATGATTTCTTTATTTTAAATTATTTACCTACACTCTTACCTGCTTTACGTCGTACCCATTCACCTGCATAACGTACACCCTTGCCTTTGTAAGGTTCTGGTGGATAATAAGCACGTACTTCTGCTGCAAATTGACCTACTTCTTGCTTATTGATTCCCTCTACTTTCACTTTAGTGTTGTCTGCGACAGTCACTGTAAGTGAAGATGGGATTGGGTGCAAGATAGGGTGTGATTTACCTAAGCTTAAGTCAAGGGTTGAACCTTTGACTGCGGCTCTTAAACCAACACCTTGGATTTCGAGCTCTTTTACGAAACCGTCAACTACACCAATAATCATATTATTAACTAAGCTTCTAGCTGTTCCGTGAAGAGCTTTGAGTTGACGTGTTTCAGCAGCTCTTACGAGGCTAATTTCTGCGTCTTCTTGCTCAAGAGTGATACCTTGTGGTAATTGATATTCTAAACTACCTTTTGAACCTGTAACTTTAACTACCTGTGTTGGGCTAACTTCTATAGTTACACCAGCAGGCACTGTAATGGTTTTGTTTCCAATTCTAGACATATTTCTATTTGGGTTAACAATTATTTAATAAAGGCGAGGATTTCTCCACCTGTATTTTTACGACGTGCTTGTGCTCCTGACATAACGCCAGCAGAAGTTGAAATGATGGATGAACCTAAGCCACTCATCACGTAAGGAATTTCGCTCACTGATACGTACTGACGACGACCTGGCTTAGAAACTCTTTTTACTTCTTTTACCACTGACTCACCGTCAATAAATTTAGTTTTTACGAGAATTTCTTTGTGACCTTGAGCATCGTTTTGAACTTCAAAGTTCCAGATATAGCCTTCGTCCTTAAGAACTTTTGCGATATCTTCTTTCATATTTGAATGCGGTGCTCTAAATTCCTCATTGCCTGCCATACAAGCGTTTTTGAGTCTAGTTAAAAAGTCCGCAATAGGATCTGATAATGTTGCCATAATATAGTTTCTTTTAAATTATTCTGCAGTTGCTTTTTGTTTGATTTCTCTGAAAGGAACACCTAAGTGTTTAAGAAGTGCGTACGCTTGTTTGTCACACTTAGTAGAGGTTACAAAAATAATATCAAAACCTAACTTTCTCTTGATTTTCTCAAGTTCAATCTCAGGAAAAATTGATTGATCATCAACACCTACAGCATAGTTACCTTGTCCATCAAAGCTTTTTGGAGATATACCTCTAAAGTCACGAATGTTTGGAGTTGTAATGTTTACAAAACGGTCGAGAAACTCCCACATGTGAGCTTGTCTAAGAGTTACACGTGCGCCGATTGCCTCACCCTCACGTAACTTAAAGTTAGCGACTGATTTACGAGCAAATGTTACGCTTGGCTTTTGGCCTGTGATTTTAGAGATGTCTGCTACTGCATCTTCAACAGCTTGTTTTCTGTCTGAATGTGAGCCTACAGCTGAAGTCACTACAATCTTTTCGAGTGTAGGAACTTGATGAACATTAGCTACCTTGAGCTCTTCTTGAAGAGCTGGTGCTACTTTATCTTGGTAATAACTTAATAATGTTGGTTTCATAATAATGCGGGTCAGCTATGAGTTTAAATTAAATTTAAGCTTAAGCGCAAACGCCTAAAATTGTTTATACTTTTTTCACATTAGAGATATGAATTGGTCCTTCGACCTCGATGATACCTCCTTCTTGATTTTGTTCTGATGGCTTAACTGCCTTTTTGATCATGCGCACACCTTGTACAAGTACTTGGCCTTTTGTGGCATTAATAGTGAGAATTTCACCTTGCTTACCTTTATGGTAACCAGAGATTACTTCTACTTTATCTCCTTTTTTAACGTGGGTTTTAGTCTTGCTCATATTGATTAGAGTACTTCTGGTGCCAATGACACAATTTTCATAAATTTCTTTTCACGCAATTCGCGAGCTACTGGACCGAAAATACGTGTGCCTTTTGGGTTACCGTCTTTATCGATAATAACAATAGCATTGCTATCAAAGCGAAGAATTGAACCATCAGGTCTTCTAACTGGAGCTGCTGTTCTTACAACAACGGCTTTAACTACAGTACCTTTTTTAATAGTGGCAGTTGGAATCGCTTCACGAACGTGAGCAGTGATAATATCACCAACATGCGCTACTTTACTACGAGTACCAAGTACACCAATCATCTTAGCTGTACGGGCTCCCGTATTATCAGCTATACTTACTTTTGATTCCATCTGGATCATAACCTTATAAAATAATTTGAATTAATGAGAAATAATTTCTTCTAACACCCAACATTTCTTTTTAGAAATTGGACGAGTTTCTCTGATTTTAACTTTGTCACCTACAACGGCCTCACTTTTCTCATCATGAGCATAGAACTTTTTAGACTTCTTGATGATTTTTTTGAATTGTGGGTGAGGAACGCGAGCAACATACTCTACAACAATTGTTTTATCCATACTAGTGGATACTACATTGCCGATTCTAACTTTTCTGATACCTTGAGGTTTCTGTTCTGTTTCTTGACTCATAATACGTTGATTAAATGTTCTTCTCGTTGAGTACGGTCGTATACTTAGCCACTTCTCTGCGAATTACTTTAAGACGAGCTGGATTGTCCAACTGACCTGTAGATTGTTGTAACCTCAAGTTAAGGGCTTCTTGTTTCAAATCTTTGAGCTTACCGTTGATTTCATCAACAGAAAGTTCTCTAATTTCTTTAGCTTTCATTTGTGCCATAATAATTAATAATAAATATTAGTGAGTTGAACGATGTACAAATCTTGTACGAATACCCAACTTGTTTGAAGCAAGTCTTAATGCTTCGCGAGCAGATGATTCTGGAACACCAGAAACTTCAAATAATACATTACCAGGACGAATCACAGCAACATATCCTTCTACTGCACCTTTACCTTTACCCATACGAGTTTCAGGCGGACGACCAGTAATTGGCTTATGAGGGAACACACGAATCCATACTTTACCGCGACGTTTTAAGTAACGGTTAATTGCGATACGACATGATTCGATTTGACGATTGCTCATCCAACCACGATCAAGGGCTTGTAGACCAAAATCCCCAAAGCTCACTTCTACGCCGCGACTAGCATTACCTGCTCTGCTTCCTCTGTGTGCTTTTCTAAATTTTGTGCGTTTTGGCATTAAATTCATAACCTTATTCTTTCTTTATTGTTAAAATTAACCGCGGCGTTGACCACCTCTGTTATTGTTATTGCTGCGACCTGAACCTTTTTTCTCTTCTTTCTTATTGATCCAGCACTTAATACCAATGATACCATAAACAGTGTTTGCTTCTGCGGTACCGTAGTCAATAGGAACACGAAGAGTTTGTAAAGGAACTTTACCTTCTTTGTACCATTCAGCACGTGCAATATCAGCACCACCTAAACGACCTGAACAACGAACACGAATACCTTCCGCACCAAAATCCATAGCTGTTTGAAGTGAGCGCTTCATCGCTCTTCTAAAACTAATTCTTCTTTCAAGCTGTAAAGCAATTTGTTCAGCTACAAGTTGAGCATCAAGCTCCGGCTTGCGAATCTCAACAATATCAATTTTAACATCTGAATTTTTACAAATAGCAGAAATATCTTTGGTTAGCTTTTCAATTTCTGAACCTTTACGACCGATAACAAGACCTGGACGTGATGTGTGTAATGTTACACGTACACTGTTCCATGCTCTTTCGATAAGTACTTTTGATAAAGCACCCATACCGATACGGCTTTTGATGTACTTTCTGACTTTTAAGTCTTCGTGTAACTTAGTGGCATAGTCTGATTTCTCGGCATACCATTTCGATGCCCAGTTCTTGTTATACGCTAAACGAAAACCGATTGGATTAACTTTTTGTCCCATAATATTAGTTTATTAAAAATTTACTTATTTGCTATCTGTTAAAACAATACGAATATGACTTGTTCTCTTGATTACAGGAGAAGCTGATCCTCTTGCACGTGCCATATGTCTCTTAGCTACAGGTCCATCACCAATTGTGGCTTCCTTTATAATAAGTTCATCAACATTAAGATTGAAGTTGTTCTCGGCATCAGCAATAGCTGTACGCAAAGTTTTACCAATCAATAGTGCTGATTTCTTAGGTGTGTAGTTAAGCACATCCAAAGCTACCTCAACAGGTAAACCTTGAATCTCTCTTGCAACATCATGCACCTTTTTAGGTGATACTTTTGCATATCTAGTAGTAGAAATAACGTCCATAATTTTATACTTTAATTAAATTTTTCTGATTAAGTAGGCGTTGTCACCTACTGATAAATCTGTGATTTTGAATTTAGCTGCATCTAGGAACGCCCCAGATACTTGCTCTCTAATATCCACAACTGTGGTTTGAGCTAACAACTGCTCATTGCGTCTTATTTCAAAACGCATTCCAATTTGCATTCCAACATCAGCTCCTTGTTCTAAAACTACGAGGCCAGTTGCGACATCGATAGCTTTGACTTTGGTTTGCAATAAACCTTGAACCACTTGAGCTTCGAGGTTTTGTTGAGTACGCAAACTATTAAGACCTTTGCTTAAAGCTAGTAGAGCAGTATTAATATACTCTTGCTTAAGCGTTTGATCCTGTAACTCTTGACTCTGAGATAATGTGATGTAAATCTCTTCGGTCATTTTTTGTAATAACTTGAACTTAAGCTGTTGTTGTGACAATTGTTTAGATTGCTTAGCATAAGCTTGGGCTATATTTTTTTCCGAGTTTTCAGCTGAATTATCAGCCACTGTGATTGAGGATAACTGCTTGTATGCGGCCACTTCATCCTTGAGTTGAGCTAGCTCAGATTTGGTCTGAATTAAACTCTGCTTTAGGAGTTGGTTTTGCAATTGCAACGCAGACTGCTGTTGTTCAGATGCGCTAGGTGCAGCTAAGGCCAAAGTAGATAAACTCATAAAGCTTAACCATATCATCATAGCTTTCACCCACTTTGAAAACAAAGAGGTTAATAGGTGAGATGATGTGTTAAGCTGTTTCATGAATTTATAACTTATTTTTTACCAATACCACCATGTGCTTTAAATACACGTGTGATTGAAAACTCACCGAGTTTATGACCAACCATGTTTTCTGTTACATACACAGGGAGAAAACTTTTACCATTATGGACCAAGAAGTTGTGACCTACAAAATCAGGAGTAATCATTGAACGACGACTCCAAGTTTTGATTGGTTTACGGTCTGAGGTCTCTGCGGCTTTATCAATTTTAGCTAATAGCTTTTGATCGATGAAAGCACCTTTTTTTAGTGAACGAGGCATAAGATTATCAATTATTTATTTTTAGTTTTTCTTCTCTGAACAATCAACTTGTTGCTAGCTTTTGTCTTCTGACGAGTCTTCTGACCTTTGAGCTGCCCCCAAGGTGACTTCAAGTGCTGACGACCACCACCTGATTTAGACTTACCTTCACCACCACCATTGGGGTGATCAACAGGGTTCATACACATACCACGTACAGTTGGACGCACACCTTGCCAGCGTGATCTACCTGCTTTACCTGAAACTTCGTTCATGTGGTTGATGTTACCAATCTGACCGATAGTGCAGAAACAGTTCTCAAGGAACTTTCTGATTTCGCCAGATGGCATTTTAACAAGAGCGTAACCACCTTCGCGGTTAGAAAGAATAGCTTGACCACCTGCTGCACGAGCTACTTTACCACCTGCACCAGGAACAAGCTCCAAGTTGTGGATAGCTGTACCAAGAGGCACTGATTTAAGAGGCATTGCATTACCTACATTAGGTTGCACTTTTTCACCCGCTTCTACAGTAGCTCCGACTTCTAGACCTAGAGGGGCTAAGATATAACTTTTTTGTCCGTCTTTGTACTCAATAAGAGCAATGCGACAAGTTCTGTTTGGATCGTATTCAATGCCCACCACTTTAGCTGGTACATTAAGCTTTCTACGTTTGAAATCGACCAAACGATAGAGACGCTTATGTCCACCACCTACGTGACGACAAGTAATGCGACCTTGATTATTACGACCACCTGATTTTTTAAGAGGAGCTGTTAAGCTTTTCTCAGGCTTTGATTTCGTAATCTCTTCAAATGTAGGTAGTAACTTATACCTATTTGCAGGAGTTGTTGGTTTAAAACTTTTTAATGCCATAATATTATCCTTCCTTTTATACTAAATCTAATACTTCGCCTTCTTGGAGCTTAACAATAGCTTTTTTCCAATGAGCTGTTCTACCTGCGTCTGCACGACGGCGACGCTTTTCTTTGCCTTTGTAGTTACAAGTGTTAACACTTGCTACTTTCTTGCCGAGGAGCTTTTCAATAGCTTGTTTGATTTCAAGCTTGTTTGCACGACGATCGACTTCAAAAACATATTGACCATGAAGCTCAGTCAAAAGACTAGCTTTCTCAGTCAAACGCACTTTTTTGATAACTTGATAAATATCTTTCATTGTTCTTCGTGGTTAGATTGCTGTACGTGCAATAATGATTTCTGCGCTATTACCAACGAGCACTACTTCATCAGCATGAAGAAGCTCTTCGATATTAACTTGTTGTGGAGTCATGAGAAGTACGTGTCCTACATTACGAGCGGCACGATAAGTCACTTCGTCAAAACTATCAGAGATAAGAAGCACTTTCTTTGCTGAGCTAATCTCTTGGATTTGGCTTAAAAAAGATTTAGTCTTACCATCTGATACTTTAAATTCAGCAATTTGCTTAAGTGTACCAGCTTCGATGAGGTTAGTAAGTACACGAGCTAAAGCTAGCTTGCGTGTTTTCTTATTAACTGTTTTTGCGTAACTTCTTGGCTTAGGGCCAAATGCAACACCACCACCAACAAAGATAGGGGCTTTGCGGTCACCGTGACGTGCATTACCTGTACCTTTTTGACCATAAATTTTCTTTGTGCTACCTATGACCTCTGAGCGATTTTTAGTATTAGCTGTACCACTACGACGATTCGCACGGTAAGCAATAACTAAGTCATGTACAGCTTGATTACCCTTACCTTCTTCAAGGAGAGTGAATTTAGCTGCTTGAGCTTCTTTTTTTGTAAATAATTGAGCAGACATTTTCTTTTAATTAATTAACCTTTAATCGCTGGGCGAACTACTACATAAGAACCTTTTGCACCAGGAACTGCACCTGAAACTAAGATTACTCCTTCTTCTTCACGGACTTGCACTACTTTCAAATTTTGAACTGTACGATTGTAATTACCGTGACGACCTGGCATTTTTTGACCTTTCCAAATACGTGCTGGCCATGAACCTGCACCAACAGCACCTGTACGTCTATGCATCATAGAACCGTGTGACTGAGGAAGACCACCAAAGTTGTAACGTTTAACTACACCTTGAAAACCTTTACCTTTAGTTTTACCAAGAACATCGATAGTTTGACCTGCTTCGAAAAGAGTTACACCTGCTGTAATTTCTTCAAAGTTAGGAACCTCTTCACCTTCTTGAAAACGAAATTCTTTGATAAGCTTTTTCGCTGTACCACCATGAGCTTTGATGTGACCTGCTTTTGCTTTGTTTAAACGAAATTCTTTTTGTTCATCAAAAGCAACTTGAACAGCATTATAGCCATCTTTCTCAGTTGTTTTAACTTGCAAAAACTCATTGTTCTCCGCCGCAATAACTGTGACAGGAATCATTTTACCCTCTGCCTCATCAAAGACACGGGTCATACCTACTTTTTTACCTAAAAGACCTAAAGACATGATTTTACTAATTAAATTTTAATTCTAATGTCAACACCAGCTGGAAGGTTGAGCTTTCTCAACTCATCAACGGTCACTGCTGTTGGATCCAAAATATCGAGAACTCTTTTGTGAGTACGAATCTCAAATTGCTCTACTGACTCCTTGTTAACATTAACCGCACGGTTAACACTGAACTTTTCAGTTCTTGTAGGCAAAGGAATTGGACCCGCTACTTTAGCTCCTGTTCTCTTTGCTGTATCCACAATCTCTTGAGCCGACTTGTCAATAGACGCATAGTCAAATGATTGTAAACGTATTCTTATTTTTTGCTTTTCCATAATACCAATAATAAATCTAAAATTAGTTAAATCTTGTTGCGATGATTTGATCCACTACATTTTGTGGGACTTGTTCAAAGTTTGATGGCTCCATCGAGTAAGAAGCCCTACCTGAAGATAGAGTTCTAACCACAGTTGAATAACCAAACATTTCAGCTAAAGGCACATTGACCTTTAACACTGCCAACTTAGGCTTATTCTCAATGCTCTGCACTTGACCACGACGACGATTCATATCACCCATGATGTCACCTTGATGCTCTTCAGGAGTAGATACCTCTACATCCATAATAGGCTCAAGCAAAACAGCTTCGGCTTTTTTAAACGCATCCCTCATGGCAAAAATAGCTGCCATTTTAAATGCGTTTTCATTTGAATCAACTTCATGGTATGAACCATCAAGAATTGTCACATGCACGTCTACTACAGGATAACCTGCAACCACACCATTACTCATAGCATCAGTCACACCTGCATACACAGCATTCATAAAATCTTTAGGGATAGCACCACCTGTTACTTTGCTATCAATGGTTAAGCCTTTTGCTTTTTCTGCAGGAGCTATTTCTAGTATAACATGGCCGTACTGACCTTTGCCTCCTGTTTGCTTAACTAACTTGCCCTCACCCTCTGCTTTTGCCGTAATAGTTTCACGATAAGCTATTTGCGGCTTACCTACATTTGCAGCTACAGAAAATTCACGCTTTAATCTGTCGATGATAACCTCGAGATGAAGCTCACCCATACCTGAAATGATAGTTTGACCCGTGTCCTCATCAATTTTAACAAAGAAAGTTGGATCTTCTTCAGAAAGACGAGCTAAGGCTTCTGACATTTTTTCTTGATCAGCCACAGTCTTAGGCTCAACAGCCATGCTAATGACTGGCTCAGGAAAACTTGGCGGCTCAAGAAGTATATCAAAATTTTGATCACACAATGTGTCACCTGTCGTTACATTTTTAATGCCTGCAATAGCAGCGATATCACCAGCATAACAAGTATCTACCTCCTCATGCCTGTCTGCCTGGATCTGAATCAAACGACCTATGCGCTCTTTCTTGCGTGTGCGCGGATTGTACACTGACTGACCTTTACTGATAGTGCCTGAATAAACACGGAAAAAGACAAGCTTACCCACATACTTATCAGCCCAAAGTTTGAAGGCTAATGCGCAGAATTTTTCTTTATCTGAAGCCTTCGCCTCAACAATCACTGCCTCATCATCTGCTGACTGACCTTGAGCAGCAGGAATATCAAGAGGACTTGGAAGGTAATCCACAATAGCGTCGATCAAATATTGAACACCTTTGTTTTTGAATGCCGAACCACCAGCAACTGGAATAATCTTATTAGCAATAGTAGCCTCACGTAACCCTTGCTTAAGCTCTTTAAGACTAATTTCTTCCTCCATGAGAAATTTCTCAGCTATAGCTTCATTAACATCGGCAACCTGAGAAAGAAGATTTTTATAAGCAGTCTGCGCCTGCTCACTAAGCTGCGCTAAATCGCCTTCTAACTCTTTAACTTCATAAGTTGAACCTGAACTCTTGTCGTCAGTATATATGATAGCTTTTTGATTAACTACATCAATTTGACCAATAAGATTGTCTTCTGCTCCAATTGGAATTAAAATCGGAACTGGATTAGCCCCTAATTTCTCACGAAGCTCAACAAGCACATTGTCAAAGTTCGCACCAACACGATCCATTTTATTTACAAATACGATACGTGGCACATTGTACTTACTAGCCTGCCTCCATACTGTTTCAGTTTGTGGCTGAACTCCAGCTACAGCACAGAATACAACTACTGTGCCATCAAGTACACGCAAAGAACGCTCTACTTCAGCAGTGAAGTCAACGTGACCTGGCGTATCAATAATGTTGATACGCTGCTTTTGATTGGCGTACAACTTAGACACTCCTTCTTCTTGAAGTTGTGTCCAAGAGCAAGTTACTGCAGCAGAGGTGATAGTGATACCACGCTCTCTTTCTTGCTCCATGTGATCGGTAGTCGTAGCACCATCGTGCACTTCACCAATCTGATGAATCATGCCAGTGTAAAATAACACTCTCTCAGTCAGTGTCGTCTTACCCGCATCGATATGCGCAGCGATACCAATATTTCTGGTACGCTCTAGCGGGAATGGACGATCTGAATGATTAACTGACATGAAGTTGAATATAATTAGAATCTAAAGTGAGCAAATGCACGGTTGGCTTGAGCCATTTTATGCATGTCGTCACGCTTTCTTACTACTGCACCTTGATTGTTAGCGGCGTCTTTAATTTCGTTAGCAAGAGCATATTCCATTGAAGAACCTTTACGCTTACGGGCACATTGAATCAACCAACGCATAGCCAAAGCTTTTGCTCGGCCCTCCTCAATCTCCATAGGAACTTGATAAGTAGCACCACCTACACGGCGACTTTTAACTTCCACTTTAGGCTGAGCGTTATCAATAGCTCTTTGCAAAATCTGCAAAGGATCGATTGCTTCACTACCTTCGTTAGCACGGTTAATCGCACCATAAACAATGCGTTCAGCAAGAGAACGCTTACCACTAAGCATCACTCTTGAAATTAAACTAGCTACTAGTTTGCTCTCATAATGAGGATCAACTAGTTCTATTTTTTTATAAAGTCGTTTTCTACGAGCCATCATATATTTTTATTTAGATTTAGATTATTTCTTAGGCTTCTTAGCACCATATTTAGAACGAGATTGCTTACGTCCATCTACACCTAAAGTATCAAGTGCACCACGAACAACATGATAACGAACACCAGGCAAATCCTTCACACGACCACCACGCACAAGCACGATTGAGTGCTCTTGG
>DGKB01000024.1 GCA_002386905.1 Akkermansiaceae bacterium UBA4581
TGGTTTTTATAAAAATTTAGATGTTAAAATTCCATTCCCACCAGAAGTTTCTAAGGTAGAGAATAAGCTACGCTCAATAGGCTTGGATAAACCTATCGATAGTTTTGTACTGACACTCAACCGTGCTGCAGAGTCAGCGACCCAGCAGGCGGCGCCTATATTTTTAGCAGCTATTAAAGATATGAGCATCAAGGACGGCTTTGCCATTCTTGCTGGAGGCGATGAAGCGGCTACTAATTATCTCAAATCCAAAACGAGCAAGCAACTCACCAAGCAATTCAGTCCTATTGTAGCCCGGGCAATCAACCAAGCAGAGGTGACTAAGTATTGGGCACCTGTAATGAATACTTATAATCAGTTTTCTTTTTCTTCTAAAACTATAAACCCCGATTTAGAAGCTTATGTAACAAATAAGGCTATTGATGGTGTATTTTTGATGTTAGCGGGAGAAGAGAAAAAAATTAGGGAAAATCCTCTTGCCAGAACCTCAGATTTATTAGAAAAGGTATTTGGCTCTTTATAAAATCATTATTATTTTAACTCTATGAAAGCTATGAAAAAAACATGTTCTATTATTAGTATCTTTGCAGTAACCTTAACTCTGTCAAACTGCGCATTACTGGAATTACCATTTAAGGCTGTAGGCACTGTATTAGACACCACGAGTTCGGTTATTAAATCTACTACAGGAGCAGCAAGTAACGCAGCTACAAAAGCGGCTCCATTCTTCTTGGAACATACAGATGAGGGGGCTACAACAGAAGAGTCATTACAAGAGTTTCAAGGCTCGCCAGAGTTAGAAGCTTCAGAAGTTCAAAAAGTACAAGAATTAGCACATCCTTTAATAATTGATGAGCAAGCCTTGATATACGTGTCTAATTAGAAGATATTTTAACGATTGCGGTAGTCTCGAGGAGAAACATGTTTTTTTGCCTTAAAGGCCCTTGAGAATGCTGTTGGGCTTTCATAACCACAAGCGTCTGCAATCTCAGCCATACTCAGTACAGATTCACGAAGTAGCTTACAGGCTTTATTGATTCTTAATTGGGCAATAAACTGTTGGGGTGTTATTTGGAGATATTCTTTAAACCTTCGATTTAAGGTTGATTCTGAAACTCCAGCAAATTCAGCTAATTTTTTAACATTAATATTAGCTTCGAGATGATCACTGGTATGATCAACAATTGAATTTATTTTTTGATATTCAAGAGGAATATCTTCATTAGCATTATCAAATGGTCTAGAGATTCCTGTCGTGCCAATGACATTACCTTTTTCGTCAAAAATTGGTAATTTAATAATTTTTCTCCATTCAACAGCGCCAGAGGAGTGTAGGATAAGCTCTAATTTGCCTTTTATAGGCTTACCTGTTTGAATAACGTAGTTGTCATCAATAGTAAAATTAGTAGCAAGCTCTTTTGGGTAAAGGTCTACATCAGTTTTACCTATAATTTGATTTTCGTTTAAGTTGAGGTAATCAGCAAATGCTTGGTTTATTTTTATAATAGTTAGATTTTTATCTTTTACCCAAAAAATAGTGTTGGGCAATTGATTAAAGATAGCAAAAAAAGCTTGGTTGACTTTATTTAAAATAACACTGTTTAATTGTGAATCCATATTATATATCTATAAGTTTCTTTTTATGAATTGTAACTATTTTACAACTCTTTTTTATATAATAAGAAATTTTCTTAAATAAAAGAACACTTATTTTTTAAAAAACTATTATCAAAATAATGTTTAATGAGCTGTTTATTTTTGAGTTTCGAATGCAGCTTCCCATTGTGCTTCTTTGAAACCTAATAAATGAATATTATTGCCAATAACAAAAGGGCGTTTTACTAAGTTTCCATGTTCACTAAGTAGTAGCAGAGCTTGCTGTTGAGATAAATTAGGTAGAGTTTCTTTGAGCCCCATGGATCGGTAATCCATACCTGACGTATTAAAAAGTGACTTTAATTTACCTTGAGCTTTTAACATAGATGTTAGCTCAATTATGGTAGGTGGAGTTTCGCGTATAGCAATTTCCTCGAATTGGATATTGTGTGTGTTTAGCCATTTGATGGCTTTACGACAACTGTCACATTTTTGATACGCATAAACTTTTATCATCATTTTTTAGTTAAATGAGTATGGATTAATCTAGCTCCAAGGTCGTCTTCTGACAATAGCTCTAATTGCAATGATGGGTAATGCCGCAAGCACCGTAGCCGCAATTTTAACACCTAACCCAGGGTATAGCTTAGTGCGCTTATGGGATAGAGATTGCAGAGTTTCTTTAACCATTTCCTCTTTAGATATTTTAACCCAGCTAGGGCGCTTAATTTCTGCCTTATCACCATGTCTTAGCGCTACTTTGCCAAAATTAGTACTAACAGGTCCAGGACATACATCTAGCACTAAAATGTTTTGCTCTTCTAATTCAATGGCTAATGCCTCAGAGAAGCTCGAAACAAAAGCTTTAGACCCGGCATAGACAGCGAAGTCGGGCATTGGAATAAGGTGAGACAGTGAGCTGATATTAACTATACTGCCCTTATTGAACTTTAAATTAGGTATAGCTGCATGCGTGATATGTAATAGGGCTGAGATATTCACATCTACAACCTGTTGTAATTTATCAAAATTTGCAGATTCAAAGCTACCATAATCACCCAAACCAGCGTTATTAATGAGTAAGTCGAGGTTTGATCCTTTAGTTTTTAAGTAGCGTTCAATTTTAGATTTGAAACGTGGATTGGTTAAATCACCGCTTAGCAAAGTGATGCTGATATGATGCTTAGTTTTTAAGTCTTTAGCTAGAGCCTTGAGTAGATTTTTTCTTCGAGCAATAAGTACTAAGTGTTCAGCATGAGGCGCTAGCTGTTTGGCAAATTCCTCACCAAATCCTGACGAAGCACCAGTAATGATAACTTGCTTATACAAAGTTTTATCACTGCTCATAATTTACTTATAATCTAAAGTTGAATCAGGTTTATTTGCGTTTATATTGCTTGCCAGTTGATTTTCTAGAGTTAGCTCGGCTTTCCTGCTTACGCTCTTGGAAGCTAGCACCTCTGCGAGGATTACCATGATTTGACTTACCTTTTGAATTAGATTTATCTGATGATTTTTTGGCAGCTAGGCTTTCTAAAGTTAAGTAACCATTTAGCTCCATATTAGTGTGGAATATTTTTTCCCATTCAGCTTGACCCAAGAAACGCCATGATCCAAGAGCTAAATCCGCATCCCAAAGTCCTCCTACACGCACACGTACAAGTTTTTCTACTCTAAAACCTAGAGTTTGGAACATACGACGGATTTGGCGGTTTTTTCCTTGAGATAAAACTACGACTAGGCGTCTAGCTGAGATACGTTTAACTGCGTCGAACTTCATTTTGCCCTCTTCTTTGCTGTAAATGCCTTTGAGCAGAGGAGCTAACTTATCTTTTTCAAACGCTTGGTTGAGCGTGACGAGATATTCTTTTTGTACACCATGTTTAGGTGACGCAATTTGCTGGGCCAAATCACCATCATTAGTAAGGATTAATAAACCTTCGGTAGCGGCATCAAGACGTCCAACAGGGGACAAGTGGTGCAGACGCTTAGGTAGTAAATGGTAAATAGACGGTATTTTCTGTTCACTCTTTTTACTACAGACGCAACCCTTTGGCTTATGCCACAGCACGACTTCTGTATCAATAGGTTGTAGAGTTTTAGAGTCATAAACAACCTTATCATCCTCAGTTACGATAAAATTGAGCTGCTTACAAACCTCACCATTAATAGCGATGAGACCAGCTTCGATAACCTTATCACAATCACGACGTGATCCTAGTCCACAACGAGATAAATAACGGTTAAGACGCATAAGAGTAATATAAGTAAAAGGAGTGGCTAGATAAAGGGGCTGTTGCAAGTCTAGTGATAATGAGCCCGTTAGTTAATTTTGCCATAAGTAAGAAGTGACCGCTAGCGTGTATAGACATACCGCTAAGAGAACGCCACAGCTTATGGTAAAAGGAACAACGGTTACATGCACTCAATTTCAAATCAACTTTGTTGATTTGAAGAAACTTTAAAAATTTTACTAAAATGGTCATGATTAATAGACTTGCAATAGTCCCATAAAGCCTAATAGACAAAAAAAGGCAGTCTATAAAAGACCACCTTATTTTTTATTAAGTGCTTAATAATTAATTAAGCGTTAGGTGTAGTTTTTGGTAAGCCAATTGCGCTAGCGCCTTCTTCCCACTCACCGCGTTCCTTAAGAAGTTTTACACGTTCAAAACGCTTTAGAACTGTTTGACCTTGTTTAGCACCACCACTTGCTTTGAGACTGTTATGTTTAGACATGATATAAGAAATTGTTAAGAGGTTGTATGTTTAAGGGTGTTAAGCTGAAAAAGCAAGTAAAAAATCACACTAAAGTAGAGAGTCAACTTAATTGTGAATCCATAAAATTTCACCCTAACTAGAGTGACTTTATTCAGCTAAATGGAAACAAGAAGCAGGACCCCCCGTAACACCTAGGTCATTAATGGTTAGGACTCTACCCGCAAGCTCTTCAACTTGAGTCTTATGGATACCCGTAGTCACATAAAGTGTGGCTAAATCATCTCCACCAAAAGCAACAGCGGTCGTCTCTAAACATGGTAAGTCAACAGTTTTTATGAGCTCTCCAGTCTGCCCATTGTAATTAACAACACAAGAACCATGGCAAAAAGCTACCCATAAATTACCATCACTATCAATAGTCATGCCATCAGGTGAGCCCTCAGTAGCTGTCGTGTCTACCAAAGTTTTGGGATGACTAAGCTCTCCATTGTTGTAATCAAATACAAGGATTTTTTGAGTAGGGGTATCAATATAATAGCACTTATCCCCAGCTATATTCCATACGATGCCATTAGAATTAGTCACGTTAGGGTAGGCAACAGTGATTTGCTTGTCGTATTTGCTCAAGCGATATAAAGCCGCATCTCCAGTCTCTTTGACTAAGCTAATAGTTCCTGCAAATAAATGCCCATCAGGTGAGCATTTGCCGTCATTAAATCGGTTGTTTGGTTTATTGGACTCTGGGTCACCTATCGGTTGTTTATCAGAGTTACTTAAATTAAATGTATACAACCCTGTATCTGTACCAATAATCCAAATATTATTAAGGTCAGTAGGTGCGGCGAATCCAATACGCTCCCCAATATCCCATGTTTGTTGATTGTTAGTAGTTGGGCGATACTGGATGAGTAGATGTTTTTCAATATCTACATAATAAAGAGAATAATTCCACCAAATAGGGCCTTCACCCCATGTAGATACACGGCTACCTGCTAATCTAATGTCAGACATAATAATAAATTAAGCGCGACTCATGTAAGAGTTGTCTAGGGTATTGACTTTGATAGTTTCGCCTTCTTTTACAAATAGAGGAACTTGAATAGTCAAGCCTGTTTCCAAAGTAGCAGGCTTACTTGGGTTGTTAGCTGTATTGCCTTTCACTCCTTCGGCTGAGCTAGTAATAGTTAGCTCGACACTAGGAGGTAGAGATACGCTGACTGGCTCACCAGCTAGGAAAAGGACTTCAATTTCTTGTCCTTCTTTGAGTAGAGGTAGGGCGTCAGCAACTAAATCTTCTTGTAAAGCTGTGCTTTCATAAGTATTGGTATCCATAAAATGATAGCCACTTTGATCTTTGTAACTATACTCTAACTTTTGACGGTCAGTTTCAATAATCTCTACTTTCTCTCCTGAAGCAAAACGAATTGTCTTGGTCTTACTTGTTTTAAAAGAGCGAATCGTCGCCGCAATAAGTGCATTTCCTTTACCTGGGGTGCGATGTTCAATACCAAGTACAATACCACGTTCACCTTGGTATTCGATACACTGACCTTTTTTTAATTGAGTAGCTACAACTGACATAATTTTAATTAGAGTTAATTTGTTAAAGAGATAATATATTTAGATAAAGAAAGCAAAATTATTCGGTGCCAGGCTCACTTTCTAGTAAGCTTTGTAAGGCTTTAGTAGCTGAGAATTCCTGGAATAAAATAGAATGAACCGCATCAATTAGAGGGGTGCGCACATCATGCTTGCGAGCCAGAGCATAGATAGATTTAGTGTTTGGCACACCTTCGGTCACCATGCCAATTTCTGCAGATGCTTGCTCTGCAGATTTACCCTCGGCTAGCTTGAGTCCGACTTGGAAGTTACGAGACATATCGGTACTGCAAGTTGAGATGAGGTCACCCACACCAGACAAGCCCATGAAAGTCTCAGGGTTGCAGTTTAAAGCCTCTCCTAAGCGTATCATCTCAGCGAGACCACGTGTGATAAGCGCAGAAGTAGCGTTATAGCCAAAACCTAAACCACGAGAGATTCCAGAGGCGATAGCCATGGTATTCTTAACTGTTCCTGCGAGTTCAACACCACGTAAATCTAAACTTCGATAGCAGCGTAAGCGTTGATGACTTAGATAGAGCTGAGCTTGACTGACATCATCATCATTATCCATGGCAATCACACAGCAAGTGGGCAAGTCATCCATAACCTCCTCAGCAAAAGTAGGACCAGAAATAACTCCAACTTTGGCTTCTGGAAAGTATTCTTTGATAATAGAGCTCATGCCTAGACCTGTATCAAGCTCAATACCTTTGGATGCATTGAGGACAATTTGATGAGAGCTCAGACTTACTTCACTGGACATCTGCTTAAAAATACTGCGGTAATGAGCAGTTGGAACAACGCTAATAATAATATCGCATTTCGCTAAACATGCATAAGCATAGTGGACCTCTAAATGCTCTGGGAATAAATAACCAGGTAGATATTTTTTATTTTCACGATCTTGAGTGAGTTTAGCTGCTTGCTCTTGGTTACGTGCTAGCAAGTAAACCTGCTCTGCATTCTTGCTTAAAGTAAAAGCTAGTGCCGTTCCCCAAGATCCTGCTCCAATTATTCCAATGACGGGTTTCATTTCTTTTTAAATTTAATAGGTTGCTCTGTCCCTGCAATAAGTCTAGATATATTACTACGATGCCTCCAGACAGCGAGAAAAGCTAAAATAATAGATAGTACAAATAAAGGCTTATTCCATGTTCCATCATCCCATCTATCATGCAATCTAGCTCCGACATGGGTCATAATAGGAAGAAACACAGCAGCTACAATACTCGCCAAAGAAATATAGCGACTGATGAGTAAAGTAACAATCCAAATAACTAGTATACAAGCAACGCCAACAGGCATAAGAGCTAATAGTACGCCAAATGAAGTAGCGATACCCTTGCCACCTTTAAATTTAAGCCAAATAGAGTAGTTGTGCCCAAGAATCGTAAGCAAACCAATCATAATAGGGATGAGTTGAGCCCACCAAGCATCTGCTTCTGTAACGATAAACGGAGCCGTAATGAGCTCCTGCGGTAAGCTTAGAGGGACGGGGTCGCGCCCCTCAATAACCCAGAGTTGCTTAGCTAGGTAAGTAGGAATCCAGCCCTTTAAGCAATCAAGAAAAAAGCAAAGGAATCCAAATTTCTTGCCTAAATTGCGCCCAACATTAGTTGCGCCTATGTTTTTTGAACCAAGTTCTCTAATATCAATACCTTTAGATTTACCAATGAGTAAGCCAAAAGGTGTGGAGCCTATAATAAAAGCTCCAATAAAAAAAATAATAACCGTTATAATTTCAGAAGTAGAAATATCCATGAGCATATAAAGTGCTAAGCTTATAGCTCAATTTCTTCTAAAGTTTCCAAGGTTTCGTCTTTGATTTCCTCCTCTGGCTTTTCGTTGGCTTCGCTTTCTACTTTTTCAGTTTCAGAAAGCAGCTCAATTGTCTTATTACTATTAATAAGATCTCCAGCCCCATCACCTTCAAAGGTTAAATTGATTTTAGATTCCCATTTCTCACCTTGATTATTGGCACTTAAGGTTTTCTCAATAGACATAAGTATAAGTTCGACTAATTGCTTGAGAGTAATATCAATATCTTGAACGGCCTCCTTAGATGGCATAATAAGCTTAATATTTAAATCATCAGCCTCATCAATAAAAGCTTCTATTTCGACACCACAAAGCGCGATTAAGTTAGCCTCACTTACCTGATAAAGTTGAGGTTGATTGGTATCAATCGCAAAAGGAATAGCAACAGCTTCAATTAAAGCTTCTGGCACTCTTCCGCTAATGGCGATAGGGCGCTCCATAATAGCAACAGGTAGAGGCTCTCCATCTTGTTGCAAATTACTTGCGGTGCCAGTATCAACTAAAGTTAGAGGGCTGAATATACGAGCAAGTTCAATAGTGCTAGCTGAGCATAAGCAGCCAAAAGCGAGCAGAGAAAGTATAGGTTTTAACATCATTATTTTGAATAATAGTAAACAGTGAAATCAGCAAAATCTTCAACTAATTTTTTATGAGAAAAAGACGCCTCAAATTCAGGGAATCGAGTATCCCCAGGATGATTTTCTTTTACCAATGAAACATAGAGCCCGTCAAGCTGTTCGAGTAGATTTGTGTAGATTTGAGCACCTCCAATAATAAAAATAGGTTTTTGAGTATCTAAATCAAATTTATGAAGTTCATCTAAATGGGTAATAGTGACGCTGTTTTCATCACCAATCCAATGAGTATCACGAGTAAGTACAATATTAGTCCTCTTAGGTAATGATCTACCAATAGAATCAAAAGTTTTACGCCCCATAAGGATAGGGTGATTAAGTGTAGTATGTTTGAAAAAAGCTAAATCCTCAGGCAAATGCCAAGGCAAACCACCATCGAGCCCAATAATTCGCTCAGAAGTCATAGCTACAATACCAATAAGAGGTGGTAAATTTTTCATAATTAATTTTTATAAAGCTCTATTAATAATGGGCTAAATCATTTTCTACAGAGTAGGAAAGCCAAGCTCAATCGTCAAGCATCATTAACGCTCCATTAAAAAGAGCTCATCTAGCTAGGCTAGATGAGCTCTTTAAATTCTATTCTAACAGTAATAGTTACTTAGTGACATCACCAAGATTAATCATAGGTACAGCGCCTTCACCAAGCATAACGTTTGGCACAGAACCATTCCACTTTTCTACAGAGCGTAATTTAATGACTTCTGAGTTGTTACGTAGAGCTTCACCTTCGATAGTGATAGCTTCGGCACGTGCTTTTGCCTCGGCTGTGATTTCGTAAGCCTTGGCGTCTGCAAGAGCGATACGTTTCTCAGCTTCTTGAATAGCTGCATTTTTCTCTGCTTTTGCTTGAGCAATTTTTTGTTGTTGCTCAGTTTCAAAACGGCGAAGCTCAGCTTCCTGCTGATCAGCTAACTGATCTTGGCGCTTTTTGTTTTCAACACCTTCACTAATAGTACGAGGTAATTCTACTTTTCTAATCAAAACAGCCTCAATCATGATACCTTTGCTTGAAAGTGGAATAAGACCTTCTCTAATGCTAAGTTGCATGTTTTTCTGAGTTTCATCATTATAGAATTGTTCTGCTTTCGTCACTTTTTTACCTGCTTCTCTTAGTAAAGAGCGCAGTGTAGGCATGAGGTAAACAGTCTCTAATTTACCAATCTCACCTGTATCACGTGAAGCTTCAGCTGCTTGAGTTGAATCAACACGCCATTGAACAGTGATATCAACGCTAGTGATAAGCTGATCTTGTGAAGGCACACCTACATTAGTAAGAGTGATTTCACGGTTTTGGCAGTTATAAAGAGTAACTTTTTTAAGTGGATTAATGATGTGAAAACCCTCTGGGAGCTCTTTATCATCTACTTTACCGAACAAAGAAACTACACCGACATGACCAGTTTTAATAATGGCAAATGGACGTAAAAAAAGCAGTAAAATAATAACTACAAATATGACAACAGGTACGATAGGATTGACTTTTAATTGAGCGGGTGCGTTCATTATAAATTATAGGGGTTAATCGCCAACAGACTAAATAGAGCTACTTAGAAAGCAAGTAGTTTTTATGTTTAATCTTAGACTGTAGATTAAACGGCTTTACTCTTGATTTATGTTTGAGTTTTTTTATGATTCCGGCATGGATTTAACACAAAGCGCTTACGGAACATGGAGTGGGGGTCGATTTATGCATTTTGGCAAAACTCTCAGCGAAGAAGAATTTATCAGCAATCTACGTGGAGCTTACGACAAAGGTGTGCGTACCTTCGTTACTGCCGACGTTTATGGGACTAGACGTGCGGATCAACTATTTGGCCGTGCCTTTGCAGATATACCCCGTGATAGTTATGCCTTAGTCGGCATGATTGGGCATGATTTTATCAATGGTGAGCGCCAGGGCAGTAAGGGTTACCCTAGGTTTACTGACCCAACTCTAAGAGAGAGCAAGGATTACAGCTCATTTTTAGAGGAATCAACTCACAGCTCACTTAAGGACTGTAAGACAGACTATTTTGACCTGCTCATGATACACAACCCAGATGAGATTGGATATATGTCAGAAGAAGTCTGGACAGGCATGGACAAACTCAAACAAGCAGGACTAACGCAGAAAGTAGGCATAGCTCCAGGACCAGCCAACGGTTTTGTGCTGGATATGATACACGTCATTGAAACCTTTGGTGAAATCATCGACTGGTCAATGCTCATCCTTAACCCATTTGAACCATGGCCAGCAGGGCTCATCTTGCCCACCGCAGAAAAACATAACGTAGATGTCATCACTCGTGTAGTCGACTACGGAGGACTCTTCCACGGGCAACTCAAAACAGGTTACAAATTCAAACCAGGAGATCACCGTTCATTTAGACCAGAAGGCTGGATTGACGCAGGCGTAGAAAAACTAACCCAACTCCAACCAATCCTAGACAAACACAACATCACACCACTACAACTCAGCTGCCTTTGGAACCTCTCACAACCAGCAGTTAAATCAGTGATCCCGACCTACACCCAAGAAGAGTACGAAGGAGCTAAACCCATCCTAGAGCAAGTCGCAGAAACCATCGATATGCCAAATATCGTCTTTGATGCTGAAGATTTAGCCCTCATCCACAAGCTAGGTGACAACACAGGCTGCATGAAACTCAAAGGAGCCAGCCAACGCCACCAAAGTAGCGAACGCCCAGACGAAT
>DGKB01000006.1 GCA_002386905.1 Akkermansiaceae bacterium UBA4581
AAAGGCAAAATTGAATTATCCTTAGTATCCCAGAGATTGCAGGAATATCAGTTTGATTTTATTGCTGCAAGCCCTATTTGGAGAGCGCGTCACACTATTTTACCTTATCTTAAGGACATAAATGCCAAAGCCGAAATATGGCCAGAATTGTATGAAATAGCAATCACAAGACGTATCCTAGAAACTGATTTACCTCAACCTAAGAGTGAAATTTTAGCTCAAGGTCAAGAGATTGAAATACCGCAAGAAGAAGCTGAATACTTTTCATTACGTGTTGATGATCAAGGTAAATATAAATTCAAAGTACCTAAACTTGATCCAGAGACAGATGAGCATGCTGCTAATAGTAGAGAGGTTATACAAGCTGCAGTTGAACAAATTAAAAAACGTTTTGCAGGCACCGATAAAAAGATTTTGCTTTCAGGACATGGGAGTAGTGGCAGAGGCATTTTAATGATACTCACTCAAGGCAAAGAAATAGGAGATGGCAATATCATTAATACAGGTCTATGGATGGTCAAAGAACAACCTAATGGAGAATTTAAGCTCAAAATTTACAATAATCAACCTGTCGACTAAATATAACTAAACTTAATTTAATCTTTTAAAAAATCATCATGAAATATATTAAATCAATAGAGCCCTTTCTAACGTCTAATATAAGAGTTATCACAGCAGTATCTATAGCTGGTAATTTATTGTTTAGCGATTGTTATGCTGGATTAAAGATTTATTATATTCGTCACGCAGAAGGCGGACATAATGTGAAGAAGGACTGGAAACATATACCTAAAGAACTATGGCCTAGTTATGTTGGAGATTCTGCTCAGTTCACACCTAAAGGAGAGATTGAACGCTCGGCTGTATCGGAAAAATTGCAACAATACGAATTTGATTTTATTGCGTCGAGTCCAATTTGGAGAGCACGTCAGACCATACTTCCTTACCTTAAGGAAACAGGGTCTAAAGCAGAAATTTGGCCAGAATTAGCCGAGCTTTCTGCAAGAAGTATCATTCTTAAGTCTAGACTACCTAAGCCAAAGGTCAAAATCTTAGGCCAAGGAGACAAAATTGAAATCCCAGATGAAGAAGCAGAGTACTTCACCTTGCGTCCAGATGGTAAGCGTGAGTTTGAAATCCCTGATTATGATGACGAAGATGACGATGACGAAAGAGAAGAGCTCGAAGCTGGAGCGGCTAAAGTCGTCATTCAATCAGTCATTGATATGATTCAAGAGCGTTTTGGAGGTACAGATAAAACTATTTTATTAGCCGGTCACGGCAGTAGTGGTAAGGCTATTTTTAGAATGCTCACTCAAGATAAACAAAGTGGCATAGATAGTATTATTAATACAGGCATATGGATGGCTGAGGAGCAATCTGATGGCTCATTTAAACTGATCATACATAATGACAAGCCATGGGATGATTAATTTTAATAAGTCATTAGTCTTGTGATTTATAATTCATTTAAATAACTTGGACTCTAGCTTACGTTTAGATAAATATGCTGAATATGAAACACACGTTGACTTACACAATTATAAAAATAAATGTGGTAGTGTTTTTATTAGATCAATTTATTCCTGTCGCTTCAGCTCTCATTCGTCAGCTAGGCATGTTTAATGTTGAAAGCTTAATGAGCGGGCAGGTATGGAGAATACTTACTTTTCAATTTATTCATGGATCTTCGCAAAACTTCTCAGGAGCGTTGCTACACCTAGCCTTTAATATGATAGGTCTGTATTACTTTGGCCCTATGATAGAAAGGTATTGGGGCAGACTACGCTTTTTAGCTTTTTATCTCATCTGTGGTGTCGCTGGAGTAGCTGGGTATATAGTTTTAGGCAAAATTTTTGGTTTTTATAGTTTTACTGGTACTTTGGTTGGGGCGTCTGCAGGGTTGTTTGGGGTTTTTATAGCTATGGTTATGATAAATCCTCATCAGATGGTGTCTTTGATATTTTTACCAACCAAGGCATTCCCTATTAAATATGTAGCTTGGGCTGCTATGGGTTATAGTATTGTTAATATTATTGCTTACAGATTAGGTTTCTCTGGCTTTTTAGGAATAGGAGGTAATACAGGAGGCGAAGCCGCTCATCTAGGAGGAGCTTTGATGGGGTATTTATTTATGCGTTATCCAAATTGGCTCAATTGGGTGCCATTTTCGCCTAAAATACATCATAATAAAAAGGCAGATAATTTTTATCATAGTAAGAGGTTTGAAGGTAAATCTATATATGAAGCTAAGCTTAAGCCTAAAGTCGATATACCCAAGCCGAGTGTCAATCAAGAAGAGCTCAATCGTATTCTAGAAAAAGTCCATCAATTAGGCATTCATCATCTCACAGCAGAAGAACAACTTTTTCTTAAGCGTTACTATGAAGATAAAGGTTAATAAAATTACGCTTATATTTAATTTTGGGATATTATGCTTAACTTTCAAAAAATGATGCTAGCCAAACAATAGTTTTCAAAGTATTTTATTTGAGTATGATAAATAATAGAAAATTACGTATGGGTATGATTGGTGGAGGTGAAGGAGCTTTCATTGGTGCTGTTCATCGTATGGCAGCTAATTTAGACGGTCAAATAGAGTTAGTATGTGGAGCATTTAGTAGTAGTGCTGAAAAATCAATTAATTCCGGAAAAAGCTTATTCCTCGCCGAAGATAGATGTTACCCAGATTTTAAAACTATGTTTGAGCAAGAAGCTCAATTACCAGTTGGAGAGCGTATGGACTTTGTCTCTATTGTAACACCCAACTTTATGCATTATGAGCCAGCGAAATTGGCACTCGAAGCAGGTTTTCCTGTTATCATAGATAAACCATTAACTTTTAGTTTGGAGGAAGCCAAAGAATTACAAAGCTTAGTAGAAAAGACTCAGTTGCCATTTGCTCTAACCCATGTCTACACAGGTTATCCAATGGTTAAGCAGGCTCGCTACATGGTTGAGCAAGGCCTCATCGGTAAGGTGACTAAGATTAATGTAGAATACCCACAAGGTTGGCTGACTCAAAAACTCGAAGATAGCGATCAAAAGCAAGCAGCTTGGAGAACAGACCCAGCGCGTAGCGGGAAGAGCGGTTGCTATGGAGATATAGGAACTCATGCAGCCAATATGGCTGAATATGTAAGTGGTTTAAATGTTACCAAAGTACTGGCTCAGCTCAATACTGTGGTTGCTGGTAGACAGTTAGATGACGATGCCAATGTTTTACTCGAGTTTGAGGGTGGTGTTGCAGGCGTTTTAAGTGCTTCGCAAATATCAGCAGGAGAGGAAAACACGATTAAAGTTAGAGTTTACGGAGAAAAAGGGGGCTTAGAATGGTCTCAAGCTGATGTGAATACGTTGAAAGTTAAGTGGCATGGCGCTCCAGATCAAATTTACCGTACTGGAGCTGAAAATGCGTATTTGTCAGAAACGGCTTTAGCTAATACACGTACTCCAGCTGGACATCCAGAGGGGTATTTAGAGGCATTTGCCAACATTTATCGTAACTTCACAGTTTCATTGCGTAGTTATTTAGCTGGAGAAGCCATGGATTTATCGATTTTGGATTACCCAACTATTGAGGAAGGCGTCTACGGGATGGCTCTTATTGAGGCTGTGGTAGCTTCTAGCGAGCAAGGCAACCAGTGGGTTGAAGTAGCTCAATTTATTAAATAATTTTTTAACTTATCTATTATGAAAACAATTAAAGGACCTGGTATTTTTCTCGCTCAATTTGCAGATGATGTTGCTCCCTATAATAGTTTAGATACTATTTGTGATTGGGTGGCTAGTTTAGGCTATAAATCGGTACAAATTCCGACTTGGGATAAGCGACTCTTTGATTTAGAAAAAGCAGCCAGTAGCGAGAGTTATTGTCAGGAGATTAAAGCCCTAGTGGAAAGCAAAGGATTAGTAATCTCTGAATTATCAACACATATTCAAGGCCAGTTAGTCGCAGTACATCCAGCTTATGATACTATGTTTAATGATTTTGCTCCTGAATCTTGCAAGGACGACCCTATAGCGAAGAGTGCGTGGGCAACAGAGCAAGTCAAAATGGCAGCAACAGCTAGTAAATATTTAGGAATAGATGTATTAGCCTCATTTTCAGGGGCTTTACTTTTCCATACTGTATATCCTTGGCCTCAACGTCCATCAGGTTTAGTTGAAGCCGGCTTTGCTGAGCTTGCCAAACGTTGGTTGCCAATTCTTGATCATTGTCAAGCAGAAGGTGTAGCTGTATGTTACGAATTACATCCAGGTGAAGATTTGCATGATGGGCTTACTTTTGAGCGCTTTTTAGAAGCAACAGGCAATCACCCAAGTGCTAAAATTCTCTATGATCCAAGTCATTTTGTCTTACAACAATTAGATTACCTGCAATTTATCGATATTTATCATGAACATATCAAAATGTTTCATGTAAAAGATGCCGAGTTTAATGCCACAGGCAAAGCAGGTGTTTATGGAGGCTATGCAGATTGGATAGATAGGCCTGGACGTTTTCGCTCACTAGGAGACGGGCAAGTTGACTTTAAGGCTATATTTAGCAAGTTAAGTCAGTATGATTATGATGGTTGGGCTGTCCTAGAGTGGGAGTGCTGTATTAAGTCTCCAGTTCAAGGAGCCACCGAAGGATCTCCATTTATTGCTGAGCATATCATTGAGGTTACTGATAAGACATTTGATGACTTTGCTGGAGGCAATGCAGATGCGAAAACTTTAAACACTATTTTAGGCATTTAAACTAAATAAAAACTTTAAATATCCTTTAATAAAAGAACAAGCCTGACTTAATTGAATCAAGTCAGGCTTGTTTGTATCGAGCTCATACAGGTTTACATAAAATATAAAATCCATACATTTATGAAAATCAGTGCTTTCTGAGTAGTTTTAAGCTTTCTTTTATCAGGTTAATCATTATAATTGCAGTCACATGCATCCAGAACTACAAGCTTTATTAGATACAGACCGCCTCAAACCAGAATTAGCAGAAAGATTAAATGAATTAGCACCTGGTAATTTCTGCTTACATAAGACTTTAGGTGCAGGTGAAATCACTTCTTGGAGCTTAGCTACAGGTAAGCTTACTTTAAATTTTTTAGATAAGCCTAATCAAGAGATGGGGCTTAAATTAGCTATTGAAAAAACTGAGCCTTTAGATTCTGGCGACTTTCAAGCTAAGAAACTCGTTAATTTTAAAAAATATAAAAAACTCGCTATCTCTAACCCAGCAGCGTTAGTAGTAGAAGTTTTAGAGAGTTCGGGTGGCAAGCTCATTCTTAGTGAGCTAGATGCTCTTATAGAAGGATCAATTGTGCCTGCTGAAGATTATAAGAAATGGTGGAATAAAGCTAAATTAGCTCTCAAAAAAGACCGCCTTGCTGACGTGCCATCTCGTCGTAATGAGTGGATTAGGGTCAAAGATGCTAATTTAGCTGTGGATGCAAGTATCATTACAGATTTGAAAAACTCGACTAGTTTGGTTGATAGGATTAAGCAACTCAAAGAAGCCGTTAAGAATATTGATGTATTTCAAGGTGAATCACGTGAGCAATTATTAGAACAATTAGCGCAAGGAAATACACTTATTTCAAGTAATCTTAAGTCCAACGCATTATTAGTCATGAATTTGGCTACATTACGTGACATTATTGTAGGACATTTAGATTGCAGTCATGAAGAGTTTGAAAAACTGCAATTTCCAGAAATAAGCCAATTACTCAAGAATTTTTATGGAGTAAGACTTATTGACTCATTTAATCAGTTTGATGCACTACAATTAGCTGTAGCTTTTGAATCAGCAGAAGAAGCTTTTAAAGAAGAGTATAAAGCTAAACTACTAGCCTTGTTACCCCAACTTAATCACCGAGCTACTGATGAGCTTATGCAGTGGTTATTAGCCAAGGGCTTTGAAGAGGATATTGAGCATTACTGTGAAGTAGAGTTATCGAAACGTAGTTTAAGTGTAGAAATGCTACTTTGGATTTGTAAAAAACGCACAAAAGAAGCGCAACATCTCTTTGATGGACGCTTAGCTATGGCAATCTTAGACTTAATTGAGCGTGATATTACCAGTGATGGACCTACGAAAAGCGGCCGCCTCAAAACATTCTTACTCGAAGAAAGAGGGGTGATTAGTGAATTTATTAAACACATGAATGAACAAGAGATTGTGTACTTTGCTAAAGCTCTGATGAATTGTTCAGGATTTAGTGATTTGGAACAAAAATCACTCATGGCTCGTGTAATCAACAATTACCCTGCAGCGCAAGAGCTCCTCTCTAACAATGTAGTTAAAGAAGAAATTTTATTAAGCTCACAGGAAAGTATTGATAGAAAAAAAGCAGAATTAGAAGACCTTATTAAAAACCGTATTCCAAAAAATGTAGACGAAATATCGCTCGCTCGCTCTTACGGTGATTTAAGAGAAAATTTTGAGTATAAAGCAGCTAAACAAATGCAGCGTATGCTTATGAACCGTAGTGACGAATTAGATCGCGATCTCAACCGTGTGCAGGTTACTGATTTCAAAGATGCTGACACAAGCAAAGTAAGCATAGGCACAACTGTAGAGCTTGAATCATTAGCAGACGGTAAAAAAATAACTTATAAAGTTTTAGGAGCATGGGATAGTAACCCAGAAAAACATGAACTATCTTATCTATCTAAAATTGGAGCCAGCTTCCTCAACAAAAAAGTAGGAGACATTGTAGTGGCTCCTGCTGACTTAGACAAAGAAACTGTAGAAGACTTTAAAATCATCGCCATTTCAGGCGTGTAAAACTCAAACACACTTTAAATTTTTAAATTAATAATATTATGTATATAGAAACTGAAATTAATCAGATAATTGGTCGTGAAATCATAGATTCACGTGGTAACCCTACTGTAGAGGTAGATGTTATACTTGCTAACGGCATTGTAGGACGCGCAGCTGTTCCTAGTGGAGCTAGCACAGGAGAGCATGAAGCTCTTGAATTAAGAGATGGTGATAAGTCACGTTATTTAGGCAAAGGTGTGCTCAAAGCAGTTGATAATATTAACAATATCATTGCACCCGCACTACTTGGATTAGACCCTATTAACCAAACACTTATTGATGGCATCATGCTTAAACTTGATGGCACTAAAACTAAGAGTAATTTAGGAGCAAATTCAATCTTAGGCGTATCTATGGCAGTAGCCAAAGCGGCAGCAGAAGTGAGCGGATTGCCTCTCTATCAATACCTTGGTGGACCTAACGCAAAAGTATTACCAGTACCTATGATGAACATCATCAACGGTGGTTCTCACTCAGATGCTCCGATTGCTTTTCAAGAATTTATGATTCGTCCAGTGGGCGCACCAACATTTAAAGAAGCTATTCGCATGGGAGCTGAGATTTTTCATAGCCTCAAATCTGTACTTCATGACCGTGGGCTTAGCACAGCAGTAGGAGACGAAGGTGGTTTTGCACCAACTTTTGAAGGCACAGAAGATGCGCTTGACACCGTATCGCTAGCAGTAGAAAAAGCTGGATACAAGCTAGGAACAGACATCACGTTTGCTCTTGACTGTGCTGCTTCTGAATTCTTTGTAGATGGTGTTTACGATTACACTAAATTCGAAGGTGAAAGCGGTGTAAAACGCTCTTCAGCACAACAAGCAGAATTCCTCGCAGAACTTAGTGAAAAATACCCAATTGACTCCATCGAAGATGGCTGTGATGAAAACGACTGGGATGGATGGAAACTCCTCACTGACAAAATTGGTGACAAAGTTCAACTTGTTGGAGATGACCTATTCGTAACTAATGTTGATTTTCTTCAAAAAGGTATCGATTTAGGGGTAGCTAATTCAATTCTCATCAAAGTAAACCAAATCGGCACACTTACCGAGACATTTGACGCGATCGAACTTGGTAAGCTCAATGGTTACAACTCTGTTATTTCTCACCGTTCAGGTGAAACAGAAGACTCAACCATTGCTGACTTAGCTGTAGCTACTAATGCAGGTCAAATTAAAACTGGTTCAATGAGCCGTTCGGACCGTATTGCTAAATACAACCAATTACTTCGTATCGAAGAAGCTTTAGGCGATAGAGCAATCTACGCTGGCAACTTAGCTAAATAATGGGTACAGAACTTAAGCCTTGGAGGCTTAAGTTTGATGCTCATTCATCTATTGAGTCCATTCAGAACCTAGGTTATTCTAGGGTCATGAGTGAACTATTAGCTCATAGAAACCTCTGTACGCAAGAGGAGATAAGTCGCTTTTTACAGCCCAAACTTAAGTCCCTTTCAGATCCATTTATGCTGCCTGCAATGCAGGCAGCTGTGGATCGAATATTAGCCGCTGCTCAAGCAGGCGAAAAAGTCGCTATTTTTGGTGACTACGATGTTGACGGGGTCACATCTGTGAGCTTTTTAGTTAAATTGCTAGAGGCTTATAATATAGATGTTTGTTGGGGAATACCACGTAGACAAGGAGAGACCTACGGTCTCAACCAAGAAACCTTAGAGCGAGCCTTTTACAGCAAAGGAGAAGACTTCAGCCTCATGATTGCCGTAGATTGTGCCACCAACTCTTACGAGGAAATAGAGAGCCTATATCAAAATGGTGTAGAAACGATCGTCATAGATCACCACGAAGTATCAGAAACGAGACGCTCCAAAGGCTTAATAGCCCTAGTCAACCCTAAGGTCGACAAAGACAACGAGTTTGATTATCTATGTACCGTAGGGCTAATTTTTAAATTAGGACATGCTCTGCTCAAACAATCACCCATAGAAAATATCAACCTAAAAGACTATTTAGATTTAGTAGCTATGGGAACAATTGCTGATATGAGCCCATTAATAGGTGATAACCGTATTCTGGCTGTGCAAGGTTTTGAACAACTCAAAAAAACCAAACACCTAGGAATGAGCTCATTAATCAAGCTATCCAAGATAGACCACCTTCAATTCGAAGATATAGGCTACAAGCTCTCACCTAAAATAAACTCAGCTGGGCGGATGTACGTAGCAGACACCGCTGTTGAGATGGTATTAAGCTCCAATAATCAAGAAGCCTTTGCCAAAGCAGAACTCTTACATAACTATAACGAAGAACGCAAGATATGCGAGGCAGGCATAGTTGAGCAAGCTCGCCAAATGTACGAAGAAAGCCAAGAAATGAAAGCTCAATCTGTGATAGTACTAGGCTCCTCTGACTGGAATTCAGGTGTCATAGGAATTGTTGCATCACGTCTATCCATGCAGTACCAAAAGCCATGCTTCATCATCGCCTTCGAACCAGACGGAATAGGCAAGGGTAGTGGTCGCTCTGTAGGAGATGTATCACTCATTGATTCCATTGCAGCCTGTCAAGATAGCCTTATCGATGGAGGAGGGCACAAAATGGCAGCTGGAATACGTCTCAAAATCCAAGATCTAGCTAAATTTAGACAACAGTTCCATGACTATGTCTACACGCAACAGCAATCAACAGCTTTGCTATTGCAATCAAAAATTGACGTAGAGGTTCAACTCAGTGAGCTGACCCTAGACTTTCTTGACGAATACGAACAACTCAACCCATTTGGTATAGGCAACCCCAAGCCTCAGTTCCTCGCTCGCAGACTCTACAACGCCTCTCCAGAGCGCTGGCTCAAAGACGGACAACACCTCAAACTCAGCCTCACCCAAGACAACTTTCAAGGCAAAATAGACGCCATCTATTTCAATGCAGGCCGCGAACACATCACCTCAGGCCCATGGGACATAGCGTTTAATGTCAGTAGGAATACGTTTAGGAATAGGAATTATCTTCAGTTAGTCGTCCAAAAAATGTGGGCCTCTGAATAAGCTATTTTGCATAAATTCTGCGCTTCTCAAACTTTCGCGGTGCTCGAGTAGCTGTACTCTACACTGCGCGCCACGATCCTTCATCAGCGCAGAATTTAAAGCAAACTAGCATATTCATATAGATGTGCTCAGAATATTATTGAGCTACTTTTTTCATCTAAAATCACCATATTCCCTGAGTTATTTAGAATGGCTTGCGAAAAAGCTATACGTGAGACATATTAGCAACATAAGTAATGCTAAGAGATGGGTGATGAGCAATAAAGAAGGGCAAGAATTAATTAAGAAGTTATATGAAAATTCAAATAATCAATGAAAGAATCAAAAATCAAAGAACCGACCCGAATGGCATTAAAAGATACAGCTAATTTTGTAAATGGCGCTGATGGTGTCCCAGGAAACGACCCTAGAGGTTGGTTTAAAAAAGATGCATATACTGAATTAGATAATAATTTAGGTCACCCTAATGTCGAATATACAGACGCTTTAAATAAAGCAGAACAGGCTGAAACTAAACCTAAACAAAAAGAAAATAAGAATGATGATTAATAGAGCTTTATTGATAGGCGTTGTTTTAGTATTTAGCTTTTTACTAGTTAATTGCACCAGTGATGTTAGTAATGAAGTCCCTCATAATCAATTAATAGGATCAGTATGGAAACTTAAAACAGATGCTTACATTTTTGATTTTAGGGATGATTTAAAAATAGAATATTTCATTGAAGTTTGTGAACCCAAATGGGGTTTAAAATTAAATGGAAGCTATGAATACAATGAAAATAATATAGGTAAGGATTTTGATACTGGTTTTAGAATTAAAATACTGGGAGGATTGAGAAAAGGGGAGTTAGTCAAAGTAGTTAAAGTGTTGAAAAATAAAAATTTTGAAAATGGAATAACTTATATCCCTATTATGAAACCGCTAAAATTCAATAAGTGGGTAGAAGGGGAAGAGCTAGATGGACGCAATTATTATAAAAATTACGATTCATGGGATAAATTTTATAGTCAGGGCATCTTAAACCCAGACTACGTCGAGCGAGTTGAATAATTGGGGTAATTGGGGTCAGCAACTGTCTTTTAAAA
>DGKB01000031.1 GCA_002386905.1 Akkermansiaceae bacterium UBA4581
GGGATACAACACTTTAGTTGGGGATCGAGGTGTTAGACTCAGTGGAGGTCAACGTCAGCGTATCGCAATCGCTAGAGCTCTATACTGCAAGCCAGAAGTGTTGATTCTTGATGAAGCAACTAGCGCATTAGACAATCAAACTGAATCAGATTTAATGGAAATGATTTATGAGTTAGACAAGGGAATTACCATTATTATGATTGCTCACAGACTATCAACAGTCAGTAAGGTTGATAAGGTTATAGAATTAAGGAATGGAAATTTATGCTGTTGATTTTAAATTTTTTATATAGTTTTAAATTAAATAAATGATTAAAAATATATTACTTATAGTCGGCTTAATTATATTAGGTTTATACGGCATTAGTGTTGTGCCAACTTTATCTGGCCGTATGCAGCTAGCTGCTGTGATTAGTTGTATTTATATAATTAGCTTAGCAATTATTTATCCTAAAATAGATTTTGGATTTAAATTTATTTTAATAATAATTAGTGGGTATATGCTCTTTGGTAAGAGGTTCGCTTATTTGAGTCCATTTGAGCCTATTTTCATTAGTGAGATTTGCTTAGCTGTAAGCTTCATTATAGTTTTAGGCAAAATTCTTAGTAAAGGATTATGGGGTAAGTTATTTGATACGCCATTACATATAATTATTTGGTTATTACTCATTTATGGAGCCTTGCATTTATATTTAGGTTTTCCTAGGTATGGAATAGTTGCGATCAAGGATTCAGCTACTATTTATTACTCATTATTTTTTCTTATTTCTTATATATTATTTCAAAATAAACAACTTTTTTATATTTTTGAGAAATACCTCATGTGGCTTTTTATTATAGGGCTTATAGGGTTAATCATTAATAGGTCTTACATTCCTGTGATCTCAGCTTTTCCATTTAAAGATGCTTATATTGGAGCTGCTTCGGCTGGGTTTTTAGTTATATATTTTAAAACAATTAGGGATCGTTACTATTTAGGCTATATATATTTAGGAATAGCTATTGTATTTATAATGGCGGCGTTAAATATGTCAGTTATTTGGTCATTAGGCTTTGCTGCATTATTAATATGTATTTGGGCAAGAAAATATCAATTATTATATTTATTATTTGCAGGGGTTATATTTGGTGGATTATTTACAGCTGTTATTTCAGCATTAAATCCTGCTATTTTTGAGCGAATTATTAGTGAGTTTGATTCTATGAACTTAGCTGATTTGAATATAACAACATATCAAGGTTCTAGCACTTCTGGTTGGAGGGTGGCTTGGTGGCTTGCAATATGGAGAGAAACTATGTTAGTTAACCCTTGGTGGGGTCAAGGTTTTGGTGCAGATTTAGGTAGCGAGTTTACATTGGCCTTTTACGGTAAAGCTTATGGTGAGTTTGGGAATCAAGCATTTGGCGCAGCTCGTTATCCACACAATATCTTATTTACCGTAATTGGTAGATTGGGTTTAATTGGAGCTTTATTATTTATTATATACAGCACAATATTACTTAGTTACATATACAAATTCTGTAAGCTCTTCTGTAGCAAAAGTTTATATAAAATAAAGTTAATAGATATAGGTATAGTAGCTTATATTGCGGCTAGTTTTGCGAATGCTTTTGTTCAATGTACCTACGAAGCCCCTTATTCTGCTATTCCTCATTGGGTGATGATTGCTTATATGATAGTTAAAATAAAAAACGCCAAAACTCTTTTAACTCATTAAAATAAAGGAATTATGAAAGTATCAATTATTACCGTGTGTATTAATTTAATAAAAGAAGAAAGAGATGAATATTTTAAGCAGATGTTTGAAAGCGTCAATGCTCAGACTTATCAAGATATTGAGCACATTATTATTGATGGTGCGTCACAAGATGGCACAGTAGAATTTATACAAGAAATAATACAGAACGCTAAACACTCTACGATTTTTATATCAGAGCCAGATACTGGTATTTACAATGCAATGAATAAAGGTGTTAAGTATTCTAAGGGAGATAGCTTTATTATTATGAATAGTGATGATTACTATTACTCGAATAAAGCCATTGAAAATTTAGTGCAACCATTAATTAATAATAATCAATTAGGTTTTGTAACAGCAAAATGTAAAATATTGCGCCATAAAGATGATAAGAGAAATAATAAAATTGCTGCAACTAATCCCAGGAATTTTATATTTCATATGCCATTTTCGCATAATACCATGTTGTGTAAAACAAGCTTATTTGATGAATTAGGTGGTTTTGATGAAAAGTATAAATCTGCAGCAGACTATGACTTTGTTTTCAAAATATTAGTTAAAAACACTCCACATACTATAGTAAGAAGTATTGTTACTGCTTTTAGAGAAGAGGGTTATACTCATCAATACGCAGAAGAATCAAGAGCAGAAACTTTAGCCATTATGAAGAACTATTATCCTGATACAATATCAGATCAAGAATTAAAGAGAGTTCATCAGAGGAAAATAAGTTGGGGGTTATATAAAAAAATAGGTCAGTTTAATTTTTCTATAAAGCCCCAATTTAAGAAGCAAATTATAATGAATATACCAATCATAGTCATGAAAAATTGTTTAACATTATTAAAATTAAATAAATTATAAAATTAAAAGAAACTTTAATTACATGAAGTACTCAGGAGCAAGGTGAAGAAAGATAAACTAGATATTAAGCATGATCAATATCTAGCAAATACAACTCAAGTTAAGGTTATATCATATAATCATGCTGGACACGATTTAGTAAGGCATTTAAGAAATGAAAAGTTATTGGTTAAAATTTTAAAAAGAAATCAATGAAAACATATTTAAAGAATAAGGTAAAAAAGGTTTTATACAGATATGGAGCTCAACAAGTGAAAAAACATGGTTTTTGGTTTGTTGACATACCTAGAACCTCATCTACAGCTATCCATGCTGAATTAGGAAAAAACTTTGGCATAGCTTATGGAAAAAGAAATGTAATTGAAAAAAATCATAGGACCTTTCAAATTTTTTCAGACCATAACCCAGCCATGAAAATGAGAGAGCTATTAGGGCCTGAAATTTGGGGGGAGCTATTTACTTTTACTATGGTGAGAAATCCTTGGGACAGAGCTTACTCTATGTACAATTATCGGTTAAGAAAAGAAAAAAGCATACCTGAAAACCTGTCGTTTGAAGATTATATTTTTGCATTAGAGCAAAGAGACCCAACTCTGTTTAGCTACCGTGGACATTATTACTCAGCTAGTGACTATTTACTTGATAAAGAAGGTAGATTCCTAGTATCTTATGTAGCAAAGTATGAAAATAGAAAGCGTGATTTATCTCATATAGCAAAACAAATAGGCATAACAAAGTTAGGTTCACTTAGAGTGCAACAAGCGGCGTTAAAAGGAGAAAGTTATAGAGTTGCTTATGATGAAAAAACAGCAGAAATTATAGAGAAAATCTATGCAAAAGATGTAGAGCTATTTGATTATCAATTTTAAAATTAAAAAAATGCAAAATAAGATTTACATTCCAATAGGTATTGATTGCTCGGCCGCTCATTATTTAAGAAAAAAACAATTAAGAAAGCACGCATTTCCTTTTGATTGGAACGTCACTCCCATTCAATCTGCACTAGAATTAATACAAAATAACTTCAAAGACTTTTTAGTTGAAGAGAATTTGTTATTTTTAAAGCCTACTCCAAGGTTATTATTTGAAGAAAATGGTAGTGATCTGAAAATAACAGACGAACTTATTACTCCGGTTATTTGTAAAAAATATAATATGCTTTTTCCTCATGATTTTTCTAAAGATGGGTTAATGGATCTGCCAAAAGTACAGGAGAAATATGAAAAACGAATTAAACGAATTCAAAACTTATTAAAAAGTAAGCAATATAAGTGCTTTATATTTTGTAATAATAAAATTAATAGTTGGCAAAAAGAGCAGTATGAAATTGCTAAAATTGAAATTAGTTTTTTAAAAAATCAAAAAATCAAACAAGATTTTAAAAAATTAAATTTATTAAATAGCGGGATGACTTCTTTAAGTCGCTTTAAAGTTAGCCAAACTTTAAAATGAACTTTAAAATACTTCAAGTTTTTAATAAATACCTAGAAAAGGGGGGCGAAGAATTAGTAGTTAATCAATTAACTATAAAATTAAAGCAGAGATATCAGTTAAAAAATTGTTTATTTGATAGTGCTCAGTGGACTGGCGATCAAGCGCCGAGCAAATTAAGGCAGTTAAAAGATTTTTTTTACAATAAGGAGTCAGCAGTAGAGTTTAAGCGTGCATTTAAAGAAGGCGATTGTGATATAGCATTATTCCACAATATCTACCCCATTGGTTCACCTAGTCTTTATCATGTTGCTAAAGAAGAAAACATACCGGTAGTTCAATATATACATAATTTTCGCCCTTTTTCCGTAGGCGGCACTTTATGGAATAAGGGAAAGGTTTATGAGCAGTCGCTACGACAGGACTTTTTAGCTGAAGCTCTATCAGGATCATGGCAAGGCTCTAGGCTTAAATCTCTATTAATGATGTTATTGTTAAAAAGATTACATCAAAGTGGTTGGCTAGATAATGTTAAAGCATGGATTGCACCTTCAGAGTTTATTAAGGATAAGTTTGTAGAGGCGGGAATACCAAAGAATAAAATTCATATGCTTAGATATGATTGGGAAACGATGTCTGTTATGCCTCTTAGAAAAGATAAGAACTTTTATCTATTTCTTGCTCGTTTTGATGACGAGAAAGGCGTCAATGAGGTTTTAGATGCTTGGGACATAATCTACGCTAATAATTCTAATGGTTCTATATTAAAAATAGCAGGTGATGGAAAATTAAAACATACAGTAATAAATAGAGCTTTAAAGAACCCGCTAATTGATTATGTTGGTTATGTTATGACAAATGCGAAGGCAGAGTTGTTTCAAAATTGTAGAGCTGTATTAATGCCATCAAAAGTATGGGAGTCATTGGGTTTAATTGTCTATGAAGCTTATGATTATGGCAAAGGCGTGATAGCAAGCGCTAATGGCGGATTAGCTGAAATAGTAGAACATGGAAATACTGGCTTAGTGCTGTCAGAAGTTACAGGTCAATCCATAGCAGAAGCTATTAAGCAGTATGAAAATTTAAGCCAAGAGCAGAGATTAGCAATGGGGGATAATGGTCGAGAGTGGTTATTACGTGAGGCTTGCCCAAAAAAATGGCAGCAAGAATTTGAAAAAGTTATAACCCTAGCATTAGAAAATTATTAACATGAAAGCTGAAATTAAACCTTTAACCGGCATTAGAGGTATCGCCGCTATTTGGGTGTTATTATTGCATTTTCAAGATGAGCTCAATGCATGTTTGCCTTGGTTTAAGAATCTAGAGCCGGTAGCATCTAGAGGCCATATAGGCGTAGATATATTTTTTGTCCTGTCTGGCTTCATTATGAGTTATGTCTATCAGGATATATATAGATGGCAATTGAGGAGCAAAATAAACTTTGTGATTAAGAGGTTTGCGCGAGTTTATCCTAATCAATTGATGACATTGTTAGTTTTGGGTGTATTAGTGTTAGCTGCTAATTTTTTAGGAAAAAGTACTTCGGGTAGTTATGAATTAAAAGAGTTTGTAACTCACTTGTTTATGTTGCAAGCTTTCCCATATTTACATAATGGATTAAGTTGGAATTATCCAGCTTGGTCTGTGAGTGCAGAGTTTTTTGGATATTTAGCGATATTTCCCATAGCTATTCTGTTAATGAGGCAGGCGTGGTTGAGCAAGTATAGTTTTAGTTGCTCTATAGCACTAATAATTGGTTATTTAACTTTTTTAAATAATGAATTATTAGGTACTTGGGAGATGCTTGCTCAAATATCATTTGAATTTTTAGCTGGGGCTCTGTTATTTAGATCGATTCAGCAGCAGGCTAAAATAGCTGACATATCAGCTAAGGCGATGCCTTATCTATGTATTACAGGTGTTATTTTGTTGTATTTGCCAGATTCAATAATCAGTGATTCATTAGTGAGAAGCTATTTAATATTAACAGCTCCCCTGTTAATTGCAGCGTTATACAGTCAATCTGGAGTTATCGCTAATTTTTTATCTACAAAATATGTGTGTTATTTAGGGCTTATTTCTTACGCCTTGTATATGACACATGCTATTACTCAAAACGTTTTAAAAGTAATATTTCCTATAGAGATGATAGAAGAGGCAAGTTTAACGATGAGGCTATTTATTTTTGCTAGTTATATTATGGTTCCATTTATAGTTGCTATACTTACCTATCATTTTTGGGAAGAACCTATGCGTAAATGGTTACAAAAAAAATTAATGAGCTAAGCATTTTAATATGCTTGCTATATGTTAATCATAGATTTATTTACCAATTATGAATAAGGTTAATATTAATAAAAAAGCGCTATACATATATATAGCATTGTTGCTACCTGTATTTATCTCAATAGTTTTTTTGTATAGTCGACTTTCGCTTAGTTTTGTTAATTTTGAGCAGAGCGTTATAAAGGCATTAATACAGTTAATAAGAATAGGAGCATTTAGCTTATTTGATTTTGGTTGTTATGGATTAATCACACTACTGCTAATTAAGAAAGAGCGATATATAGGGCAATTTATATTTGTTATTATTTATCCATTTTGCTTTTTATTATTACATTTTTTCTATTCTTATTTTGATTATTTGCCGCATATTAAACGATTAATGGATATGCAGCATTTATGGGATATTAGAGCCCAATTAGGAGCTCAAGTATTTAATATTTTTAATACGCTATGGCTGTTAATAGTTATTATATTTCTTGTGGTTATTTGGAGGAAAAGAAAATTCTTTCATGAGCATTTTAGTAAGATTTCAGATAAACTTATATTTGTATTATTTGGTATTATTACGATGCCATTAATTTTAATTTTGCTAGCTAACCAGTTTAAAGGCATGGGAATAAGAGAGGCGCGATTACGCTGTGGAGATACTTACGCAGTAAGAGCTAATAGCGTATTTCTTATTTATATAGATCAAATTATTGAATTAGCCACAGATAAATTTAATCCGGATTCAGTTAAAGTGCCTCCTCCTGGGGCCGTTAATGGCAAAGATAAATTTAATTTAAAAAGTCAAAAGGTTAGAGATGTTGCTCTTATTCAAGTTGAGTCATTAGATCGTGGAGCTGTGCAATACCAGTTTGCAAATGGTGATCAATTAATGCCATTTTTTAATCAGCTTAAGAAGGATAGCTTGTATTTTAATGACTTTTATACTCACCATAATGGTGGGGGTTCATCTAATGCAGAGTTTGCTACATTACTTAGTATTATTCCTACTAGGGATCATAATGGGTTTGTAAGTTTAGATTATGAGGCTGCGCCTTCCTTAAACCAATTGCTTGCAGAGCATAATTACGCTTCTTACTTTTTTCACGCGAACAAAGGAAGTTTTTTTGAGAGGACGCAAGTTTATACGTCTATGAAGTTTGATAGATTTTATGATGAAAAGAGCTATTCAGCCAAAGCAAAAGGGTGGCACTCTAAAGATAAAGATTTTTTCAAGCAGTCTATACAAAAAGTAAAAGATGATTTAGAAAATGAAAACAAAGCTAAATTCTTATATTTTGTGACTATGCAAACACATGGTCCATTTACTAATTACAATTCAAGTATAGCTAAAAAATTATCAATTTACCCTAAATTCAACCAAGCAGCAAAGTTAGAAAAGGATTATTTAGCTAGCATGTCTGATTTAGATAAAGCACTTGAATATTTTGTTAAAAAACTTAAATTAGAACTAAATGATCCAATAATATTTATATATTCAGATCACAATTCAGGAGTGTTAGATAGGCCTAATAAAGGTATAGAAAAGATTCCCTTTTTAATACATGGTTTAAGTAATCTTAGTATTTCTGAGTCAATCAAGAATCAGCCAGCATCACTCATGGATATAGCTCCAACAGTAGCTTATTTATTAGGAAAAGAACCTCCTAGAGAATGGATAGGCAACAATTTACTACAAGTAAGAGCAAAGCAAAAGGTGATATTTATTAATGGTGATGTGATTGAAAAATTAGAAGGTAATGAATCTATTCAGCGACGAGTTAATAACGAAGAACAAGTTTTTATTAATTATTCGGAGAGCTTACAGTAGCTTTTCATATTAGTTATTTTTTTCTAGAACAAATTAAATTATGTCTCATAAATTTGATTTAATAGCTAAATGTCTTAATAAATTAATTTTATGGGACCTTATGGATTTATGATAAATAACAATTAACAACATAAAATCAAATTAACCTTGCAATTTGTAAAAATAAATTACAATATGCAATGATATGAGTGAGGTTAGATGGGTCTTTCATCAGTTAGCACAGGCGGTTAGGTCTCGTCCTGCGGTTGCTTTGCTTGGTGCTCGTCAGGTGGGTAAGACGACTTTGGCTCATGAGTTGGGGATACAGTCTGATATGGGTAAGGAGTTTGTTTATTTGGATTTGGAGTCGCCTGAAGATTTGGCTAAATTGCAGGATCCTTTGCAGTTTTTTCGTTTGCATGCTGATAAGTTGGTTATATTAGATGAGATTCAGAGGTTGCCAGAGGTATTTGCTGTGTTGCGCGGGGTTATTGATGCTAATAGGCGTCAAGGGTTGTCAACGAGTCAGTTTTTGTTACTTGGTTCAGCGTCTATGGATTTGTTGAGGCAGTCATCTGAGAGTTTGGCGGGTAGGATTCGTTATATTGAGATGACGGGTTTTAATGTGTTAGAGGTTGCGAATAAGGATGATGGCGGGGCAGCATTGCGTAGCTTGTGGCTTAAAGGTGGGTTTCCTGAGGTTTTTTTGCTTGATGATGAGTTGGAGAGCTTTGCTTTGAGGCAGGATTTAATCAGAACTTATTTGGAAAGAGATATCCCTCAGTTTGGTTTAAAGATTCCTGCTATGATTTTACAGAGGTTGTGGACGATGTTAGCTCATTTGCAGGGTGATGTGCATAATCAGAGTGAATTAGCTAATAATTTGTCTCTTAACCGAGTGCAGTTGAATCATTATGTGGCGGCATTAGAGGATTTATTGTTATTAAGGAGGTTAGAGCCTTGGCATGTGAATACGAAGAAACGCTTAGTTAAGTCACCTAGGTTTTACGTACGTGATAGTGGCTTGCTCCATACATTATTAGGCATTAAATCTTATAATGCGTTGTTATCGAACCCTATTTTAGGTAAGAGTTGGGAGGGGTTTGTCGTTGAGAATATTTTTAGTGTGAAGCCTAGTTTTGTGAATGCTTTTTATTATCGAACTAGTGCAGGTGCTGAGATTGATTTAGTGTTGCAGTTAGATGGCAATGAGATTTGGGCGATAGAGATTAAATTTGGACTATCTCCTAAAATTTCCCGTGGTTTCCATCAAGCTTGTGAGGATGTTCAGGCTACACGTAAATATGTAGTCTATGGTGGAACGGAGTCTTATCCTACATCTTATAATACTACGGTGATATCATTAAGGGAAATGATGTTAGAGATAGATAAGTTACACAATAAACCATGATTGATTTAATAGAGGCGGTTTTTGGGGTGGTGGCTCTAGTGATGGTGGGGGTGGCTCTGGCGTGGAGAGGTTTGATTGCGGCTGAGCATCAAAAAGCTTTGATGAACTGCGTGTTGCAGGTGTTCTTGCCGTGTTTGATTGTGGTGTCGCTGTTACGCAGTGAATTGTTGGATCAATCACCGCAAGTGGTGTGGTCGGCATTGGGAGCTGGCGCTGGCATATGTGCTTTGAGCTTAGCTGTAGTGTGGTTGCTGTCACGTTGCTCTTGGGTTGTGGCTTTAGGTTTGGATTCTGAGGCTAAGAAGAGGACATTTACCTTAGTTGTTTCTATTCAGAATTATGGTTATATGGTGATTCCTCTGATTAAAGCGATTGCTCCTGATAATGCGGATTTGTTGGCTATTTTGTTTTTACATAATGTAGGTTTAGAGTTGGTGATGTGGACTCTAGGAATGAGAATGCTGGGAGCTGATTCGATGCCTGCTAAGAAATTATTCACCCAAGGGCCGGTAATGGCTATTGTAGTTGGTTTAGGCTTATTATTTACAGGGGCTAAGACATGGTTACCAGATTTGTTATGGAATACAGGTTCAGCATTAGGAGGTTGCGCTGTGCCATTGGCTTTAATTCTTATAGGTGCCGCTTTTTATGAGTTTCGTGTAGGTATTATAGAAGGCGTGAAAAAGCAGTGGCGTTTGGTTGGTTTAGGAGTTATGTTGCGACTTTTAATATTACCTTTAATTATTATTGCTATGGCGTATGGCTTGCCAATTATCCAAGAATTAAAAATAATTCTTTATGTGCAGGCTTGTATGCCTTGTGCATTAACTCCTATTTTATTGGCGAAACATTACAATGGTGACGCTCAATTAGCAATTAAGATAGTCTTAGTTAGTTCAGCTTTGGCGATTATAACTATTCCAATACTTTTAACTACAATTTTATAATTATGGATACTAAACATGCTATAAAGCAACGAAGAACCCTCAAGGTCATGGCAGATGAACATCAGCCACTAATGACATCTGTAGAGCAGGAAATAGCGTTTAGGCCTGTCATTAATGAATTACTAGAATTAGCCGCTCAAGCACCCTTTCACTATACTTGTCACCGTAGCCACCAAGAAGGAGAGTTAAAAGGAGCTCTGCCTTGGCGGTTTTATGTATTAGAATCTAGTGATTGCCGCCAATTATTAACCTACTTACAAGAGCAAGGTATAGATGGAGGCAAGATTATGGGTATGTTAGCTGCCGCTAAGACATTGATTCAGGTGACATGGTTGCCAGAGCCTATGACTCATAGCGAAGACAAACCAGGAGTGCTTTACGAGGCAAATTTAAAGAATATGGAACATATTGCGGCAGGTTCTGCAGCGATTCAAAACTTATTACTCGCTGCCACAGCTAAAGACCTAGAAAACTATTGGTCAAGTGGTGGAGTGCTGCGAGAAAGCAAAGTCTATGAATATTTAAATATACCTCCCAAGGAATTACTTCTAGGATCTATTTTCTTGTTTGATAAGCAATTAGTTCAAAATAGCGGTGTGACTGTTAAAGTCGGAGGGCTCGCAGAACAGCGAGGAGATATAGAGAGCTGGGCAACTTATATCAAAAAGTAATTCTTAAAAGCTATAAAACCTTAAAAATTAGAAGAATTTCTTACTTTAGATTTCTTCATTTTGCGCTTTTTATTTTTTGCAAAAGCTTTGTATTTATTTATTTTAGATTTTTCATCTGCATATTTTGCCAAGCGAGCACGATTTTTAAATAACTCTCCACAATAAGGGCAGGTGTAAAAGCCGCGAATGAGTACCCCAAAAATCACAGGCCAGCGATGACTTAGTAACCATCGTTTGGCGTTCTTATGTTTTTGGCAATGCCTTTTTTTGCTAATAGGGCTGACACGGCATAGTCCGCACACACATTTTTCTTGTGCAGCTATAAAAATAATAGACAGCAACCCCCAAAACATAAAACAACTCACTAAGGTCAATTTAAGCATTTGAAAATCTCTATTGATGAGAAAAAATAACCCATACCCAATGGTAATCAGAATTAAAGCTTCTTTAATAACAAAAATAATAGAGAGGAATTTAAGAAAAAAAGCCTTTCTTGGATTAGACTGATGGCGCATGTGCTTCATAAAAGTAGGTGATGCAGTTAATAAATACTGATTTATTAGTTAACTATTAAGATTTTGATTGATTTTTGTAAAGAATTAAGATTTTATCTTGTATGGAACAGTTTCAAGCAGCTTTATCTTTCGATGATGTTTTACTTGTACCTCAAAAGAGTGAGGTGCTACCTAATGATGCTAATATTAACAGTCAATTAGGTTCAAATATCAAACTCAATATACCTATTGTGTCTGCCGCAATGGACACAGTATCTGAGGATAGGCTAGCGATTGCGTTAGCTCGTCAAGGTGGCTTAGGTGTTATTCATCGTAATATGTCCATTGAAGCTCAAGCCAATATGGTTAAAAAGGTAAAGCGTTCAGAAAACGCAGTGATAGAGCAACCTTTTACGGTTCAGCCTGATATTACCGTGCATCAACTTATGGAAGTGATGCAAGAGCATGGAGTAGCCGGGTTCCCTGTAGTAGATAGCAATCATTATTTGCTTGGTATTGTGACCAGTCGAGATGTGCGATATTTAGATAATAAATCATTGCAAGTTAAATCAGTAATGACGCCTATTGAGAAATTAGTTACAGCCGCAAAAGGCTCCACTGTGGAGTCAGCGCGCGAATTGCTCTACAAGCATCGTATTGAAAAATTACCACTTATTGATGAAAGTGGTCGATTAGCAGGGATGATTACTGGTGCAGATATTGAAAAAACTCGAACTTTCCTTGATGCTGCCAAAGATTCACAAGGGCATCTGCTCTGCGGTTCAGCTGTGGGAGTAGGCGAAGACTATTTAGATAGAGCGCAAGCTTTGGTTGAATCAGGTGTAGACGCCTTATTCATCGATGCCGCAACTGGGCACACCAAGCGTGTGATGGAGGTGGTGACTCGTTTGGCTCAAGATTTTGATTTGCCAATTGTTGCGGGTAATGTCGTTACAGCAGAGGGAGCTAAAGATTTGAAAGAGTCAGGAGCCAGTGTTGTTAAGGTCGGTGTAGGACCAGGTTCGATTTGTACAACTCGTATTATTTCAGGAGCAGGAATGCCTCAGTTGACCGCTATTCTTAATGTAGTGGAGTACGCTAAGTCCAATGGTTTAGGTGTGATAGCTGATGGAGGCGTGCGTTATTCAGGTGATGCTGTTAAAGCACTTGCAGCAGGAGCTGACTTAGTGATGCTAGGTAGTATGTTAGCTGGCACAGCAGAAAGCCCAGGTGAGATTATTTATAACCAAGGTAGGCGTTATAAGAGCTATCGAGGCATGGGATCCATAGGAGCTATGGCAAAAGGTTCTAAAGATAGATATGGGCAGAATAGTTCAGGCAAGCTTGTCGCAGAAGGTGTAGAAGGGCGTGTAGCTTATAAGGGCCCGCTTGAAAATGTAATTTTCCAAATGATTGGTGGCATTCGCTCAGGTATGGGCTATACAGGTGCTGCAACTCTTGCTGATTTGCGTGAACGCGCTCAATTTGTAAGATTAACTCCAGGAGGACTAAAAGAAAGTCACGTGCATGACATAGTCATGACAAGTGAGCCTGGTAATTACCAAGCTTTATCTTAATTTTACTATATTAAGCTATAGTTTTACTACTTTATTTATTCTATGATGAATCATCAAATATCTCCTGTGGAGAACGAAGTCGCAGTTATTGATTTTGGTTCACAGTATACGCAGCTTATTGTGAGACGTGTACGTGAATTAGGCTTTTTGGCACATTTATATCAACCAGAAGAGCTGCCAGCACTTAACAAGCCTGGCGCTATTATATTGTCAGGGGGCCCCAAAAGTACTCATGATACAGATGCTATAGATATTGATTTTGTAGTTTTAAAAAATTACGGAGTGCCTGTATTAGGAGTTTGTTATGGCATGCAATTACTTAATTTGAAATTTGGAGGTAGCGTAAGCCGTTCTGAGCATCGTGAATATGGGCCAGCGCAGCTAGTGCCAACAGGTAAAAGCCCTCTTTACCAAGGAGTGGATAATTCACAAGTTTGGATGAGCCATTCCGATACTGTTGAGAACCTATCCGAAGCAACAAAAGTTATTGCGACGAATAAAGAGGGTATTCCAGTATCATTGAGTTGGGGAAGTGATTTTTATGGGATTCAATTCCACCCAGAGGTTACACACTCACATCAAGGGACCTTGATTCTTAAGAATTTTTTGAACTTGGCTACAGAGCTTAAGCCATTTAAGATTAATGACTTTAAAGAAGAGCTACTAGAGAAAATACGCCAAGAAGTAGGTGGACGCGAAGTGGTATGCGGTGTTAGTGGCGGCGTAGACAGCACCGTGTTAGCGGTATTACTCAAAGAGGCAGGAGTCAATATGAGAGCTATATTTGTTGATCATGGTCTATTACGTAAAAATGAGTCAGCAGAGGTTCAGAGTTATTTTAAGCAAATTGGCATTAAATTACAGGTATTAGAGGTTTCAGAGCTCTTTTTGAGTGAATTAGCTGGCGTATCTGACCCAGAAGCTAAGCGAAAAATCATTGGAAATTTATTCTTAGATGTGTTTTGGGATGCTGTAGGTGGTGAAGTTGAGCTGCTAGCTCAAGGAACTCTCTATCCTGATGTGATTGAAAGCGCTTCAAATAAAAACTCCAAAGCCTCAACGATTAAAACTCATCATAATCGCATAAGTCGTGTGCTGGAGCTTAAGGAGCAAGGCAAGGTTCTTGAGCCACTTGATGAATTATTTAAAGACGAGGTGAGAGAATTAGGTATGCTCTTAGGTATTGATGCAGATATCGTTAATCGTCATCCATTCCCAGGACCTGGACTCGCCGTGCGTTGCCCAGGTGCGATCACTCCTGAGAAGCTCCACTCAATTCGTGAGGCAGACGCTATATTTATTGGCAAGCTCAAGGAACACGGTTGGTATGACAAAGTCTGGCAGGCTTGCGTTACACTTATTGATTCAAAAACAGTAGGAGTTAAAGGAGATGAAAGAAGTTATGAAAACCCAGTTAGCCTAAGAGCTGTAATCAGTGAAGACGCTATGACAGCTGACTGGGTAGAGTTGCCCTATGAACTCATAAGAGAAGTCAGTAATTTAATTCTAAACAAAGTTCCAGGGGTTAATAGAGTTCTCTATGATGTGTCTACTAAACCACCAGCATCCATTGAATGGGAGTAAATTTCAACGATTTCAGATTATTTGCTTTGTTAGAAATTTTGGCTGTAGCATTGTCTACAGCCAAAATTTCTGCCTCAAAACTAACCTAAACTAGTTGAAATTATGGTGGTTGCTCGAGTAGGCTTGTTTACACTGTGCGCTACGGTTCTTCGTTAAGCCAATCATTCTAGTAAAATAACTAGCTAACTCAGTTTGTATTTAATGGTTGGTTAATCCACTGTTCACTCTTCATTTTTAGTTTTTTCACTTTATTATCTACACTGTGCTCTACGGTTCCTCGTTAAGCCAATTATTCTAGCAAAACAACTAGCTACTTCATTTTAATGAGCAGCTAATGATTAAACATTTAAATTACAAAAATACGCTGTTTGTGTATGGTAGTTTGGGCGCGGCTTAGCTCATTTTCCATTTTCAACTTTCAATTCTCCATTAACTGCATGTCTCATTTTAAACTTATTGTTGGATTAGGAAATCCTGGGCAGCAGTACGAGGGAACTCGTCATAATCTTGGGTTTGCCATATTAGATGAATGGATTTTGCAAGAAGGCTTGAGCTTTGTAACGCAGAGAAAACAGCAGGCATTAGTGGCTAAATCGGGAGCTCTTATATTGGCTAAGCCTCAGACTTTTATGAATCTAAGTGGTCGCTCAGTGCAGTCATTAGTACGCTTTTATCAAGTGCCTTTATCACAAATTTTAGTTGTTTATGATGATAAGGATTTAGAATTAGGCAAATTAAGATTCAAACAAAAAGGCTCTGCTGGGGGGCATAATGGGATGAAGTCTATTATGCAATCATTAGGTAGCCAAGAAATTAATAGGCTTAAGCTAGGTATAGGAGGAGTAGATAAATCTAGTGTAACGGGGCATGTGTTAGGTAAATTCAGTTCTCAAGAGCAAGAAGTTTTGCCTGCATTTTTTGATGAAGCTAAGCAGGCAATAAGGTGTGCTTGTGAGCAAGGGGTGTTAGAGGCGAGTTCGAAATTTCATCAATAATAAACTTTTAGCTTTACTAATAAGCAAAATTCTCTAATTTCATAAAACATTTAGAGAATTTATTATGTTTAAACTATCATCAAAAATAACATTTATTACCACTAAGATAGCAATTGCTGGGCTAGCAGTATGTAGCACCTTAGCTCAAGCTCAAGAAGAAGTAGCTGAGACTATTCAGAAGAAGACAGCTTTAGATACGTTTGTTCTAGATGGTGGTCCAACCATGATTTTCATTGGCTTGGCTTTTATTGCCATGTTGTTTTTCATTGTTTTAAACTTGATGAGCTTAACTCGCAAAAACTTTGCTCCACAAGAGCTTATAGATGAGTTAACACCACTTATGGCTAGTTGCCATATTCGCTCAGTCATGATTAAGGCAAAAGAATCACCAAGTTTCTTAGGTCAAATGATAGGTCAGAGTTTTAGAAAATTTGACGCCACTCATCCAGAAAACTTTGCTGCCGATGATATTGCTGATGACATTGCTAATTATTCAGCGGATAATGCTGGGGAGCCTCTTTCCAAATTAAGCTATCTCTCTTTAATTGCGATGATTTCTCCAATGCTTGGTCTATTAGGTACGATTCTTGGTATGATTGCGGCATTTGGTAAGTTAGGTCAAACAGGTCAGGCTGACCCAGCTCAATTAGCGGGTGATATTTCTGTTGCGTTGTTAACAACTATGTGGGGATTGATTACGGCCCTTATCTCAACGGTGGTTTATTTCATTTTAAAAGCAAAATTAAGCAGCTTGATTTCACAGGCGGAAATAGAAGCCAAAGAATTGCTCGCTATATCTGTTGATGCTATCTACGGAGAAGGGCAAATTGCAAAAGTTCCTGAAGGTTTTGGAGGCCAAGCTTAAGTTAGGATTGGCCTACTGTATAGCCTGCTGTATCTATTGATTTTATTTATTTAGCCCATGTCTAGAAAAAATTCACCTCTTAATGAGGAAGACGCAACTATGGATATGTCTCCTATGATTGACATGGTATTTTTGTTGCTCGTGTTTTTCTTGGTGAACGCTAACATGATTTCAGTAAAAATTGACAAAAATGTTAAAACTCCAGCAGGTTCGAATTCTAAGCCTCAGCTCTTAGTGGAAGGGCGCATAGTGGTTAATATTCGTTCAGATGGCTCTATCTACAATGAGGATGGATCTCAGCGCTTAGATACTGAGGGGCTTAAGAGTTATATCACTGAGCGTAAGGCGTTTTTTGAAAACAAAAGAGAGCGTCCTCGCTTGCACTTACGTGGTGATAAAAGCGCAGTTTTTAGGTATAGTCAGAAAGTCATGGCAGCGGCAGGCGCTCAAGGCATAGACGAAGTGATGTTTGCTGTAGTTATGCCAAAATAAATATTTTTTTATCAATATCATGGGTAACAGAAGAAAAAAAGCACAAGAATCAATTGGAGAAATGGATATTTCTTCTCTTATTGATGTTAGTTTTTTGTTGTTATTTTACTTTTTGGTGAGCTCGTCTCTGATTGAAACAGAAAATGATTTAAAAATGAATATCCCAAGCTCTGCTCCCCCAAAACCTTCAGAGACGGTCATAGAGCCTTTTTATATTAGCATTAAAGCAAACGGTGATGTGTATAGAGACTCTCAACTATTAGATAGCTATATAGGTGGTACTGAGGTGCCTTTGTTGCAGGCAGGACTACAGTTTTACAGCGCTACAGCAAAAGCGACTGGAGACAAGCCTACTGTGCAAATTGAAGTTTCTATGAAGGCTGAAAATCAAAGTTTCATGAATGTGCTCAATGCTCTTGCTGGCGAGCAAATATCGCAAATATCAGTATTAGGAGTTCAGTAAAAAATTTCTCAGGTAATTTTTCTGTAATACATTTATAATTTTATGAAAATCAAGAATATATTCACACTAGGCTTAACCTTGCTTTGTCTTTCTGCTTCTTCTTTAAATGCGGCTGATTTATCTGATTTACTTAAGAGTTTTAATGTAGCCATGAAAGCCAAGGACTATGAGACAGGTCTAAAAGTGGTCAATGAAATTATTACGGATTATGGTAGAGGAGCAAAGTTAAATTATGGCTCTAAATTTGGTGAATTTTATTATAATAAGTCAATTTGTGAGATGCAACTAGGTAAATATGATGCTGCTGAAGAATCTCTTAAAATATGTTTAACTAAATTTGCGAATGATCCAGATACCGATCCTAAGCGAAAAAATAATTATGCTAATTACGCTAATTATAAGTTAGCTGAGCTAGCAAAATTAAAAAAAGACAATGAAAAAGCTCTGTCTTATATTAATGCTTTTATAGCTAATTATGACCCTTCAAACAAGTATGAAGCCAAGGTTAATCTCGCTAATTTAAAATTAGATAAAGTCATATTTAGTGTAGATAATAATCAAGTAGAAGTCGCGTTCGATTTATTTAAAGAATTGCTTGTGGAGCCTGAATTTTATGATAGAGCGTCCTTGCATCAGGGGTGGAAAGTGTTTTTTGATTTGTCTGGAGAAGATGAGAATCTGCATAAAAAATTAGTTCAGCTCTTAGAGAGTCATCCACAAGCTTTAAATTTATTTCCACTTGAGTCTTTGAAAAGTTTTTCTGAGCAACTTAAATTTTCTTCCTCAGCTAGTTCCCCCGAACAAATTTACTACTATGTTTCTCAAATTTCATCGATGCAAGATATGCTTAATGAGGCAGAAGCTGGATTAAATAGATTAAAAAATAGAGACAAGATTAAGGATGGAGAAATTACTTATTCAAAAGCTTATTTTGAAGCGCTTAAATCAGAAATAGAAAAGCGTCATTTGCAAAAAGAGTCTCTTGATTACCCTTTAGAAATCAAAAAAGTCCAAGCTCTCAAAGATTTAGGACAAACATCAGCAGTGATTAAATATTATGAAGAGCTAGATCAAGGTTCTCAAGAAGTGGAGGAAAGTTTCCTAAAATTGGCTTATTTTAGTTTATTAGATTTATACTCTCAGTTAGAAAATAGAGATAAGGAGCTTTTTTATGCAAATAAGGCTAAATCTTTAGGAGGAAAAGCAGGTGCAGGCTCTATTCATTTAATTACTATTAATAGCTTCTTTCAGAGTAAAAATTACAAGAGTGCGATTAGTTATTTTGAAAGCAATAAATCAGAAATATCGAAGCTTAAAGATACTTATCCTGATTGCTTATTTTTAGCAGGAGTATCTTATTATCTACAGGCTAATTATGACGAAGCACGTGAGTTATTTGATGAATTAGTGGCTGAATTTCCTGAGCATAAAGAAGCCAATCAATCTGCTTACTATGCTTGCCGTAGTTTGTATTTGCTAAATAAAATTGATCAAGGAATCAATGCTTACAAAGAATATATTGATGTGAGCGCAGTTGCCATTAAGGAAGATACATTTAAAACTGAAGAACTTAGAGAAAAAGTTGTAAATAACTTTGGCAGAGCTCATGTAGATTTAGCCAATCTTTATAAGCAGAAAGGCGAATTAGAAAATTCAAACTCTGTCGTTGATAACTTTGCATTAAAGTTCCCTGAGTTAGAGCAGGTTGATTCAGCTCTAATGGTTAAAGCTGATAATTTATTTCAAATGCAAGAAACGAGTAAAGGTTTAGAGCTTATAACTAAAATTACGGATTCGTCTGTTGCTAAAAAAGACAACGGCATGATAGCTCAAGCGCTTATTCGTTTTTTTGCTGTCGTCAGCCCAGAAATAGAATCTGAAGAAGGAAAGCAAGCCTTAGCTTGGTATCAAGCTTATATTGATGGTGTAGATTATGCTAATCCTTATCATTCATTTTTATTAGGTGAAGCCAAAGAATTTTTGTTAAAAGCTCAACCTGCTGATCTGACTTTGGAGCACTTACGTAAGGGTATTGAGGCTGCTCCTGCAACTGTTTCACTGGAAAAGACATTGTCATTTTATGCTGAATTATTGCTAGATAAGCAAGGCATTGATTCTGCAAGAACTAAGATTGACAGTTTGAATTTTGCGGCTACGACAACAACAAGAAAAGCTTGGAAAGAATTAGCATTGATTCAAATTTATCAAAAAATAGCAGATCAAGAGAAAACAGATAAATATGCAACTACGATTGAGGGCTTGGTGAAGAATTTGCGAGGCTTAAATGCCGAGGATTTGCCTTCGAAAGCTCTATTATCTGTAGCTGAGTTTCTGCATTATTCTTCTAAAACCCCTCAAGAAGCTATTGGCTTCTATGGAGTCATTCAAGATAGAGGGCAAGATGAAGATCTTTGGCTAACAGCAACAATGGGGCGCGCTGAATTGCTTGGGGTGTCTCCTGATGCTGAAAAAAGAAAAGAAGCCGCAAGCATATTGCTTGATGTGTATAAAGATGAATCGCAATTACCAGAAAATCGCGAAAAAGCTCTATATCAAGCCCTTAAGATTTATGAATTTTCAGAAAATTGGCCGTCTCTTGAAAAGTTTGCTGCGCAATACCTAGATAAGAAAAAGCATCAGTTTAGAAAGTATTCACCAGAAGTAAGCTTATTATATGCTACATCATTTGCAGAGCGAGACATGAAGGCAGAGGCAATTAGTGCTTACGCTAAAGTATTTGGAGGTCACCAGTCAGCTGCTCGTGTTTCTGCACCTGCTATCTATGAGTGGATGAAATTAATTTGGGAGAGAAATCAAGGAGAAGATAGACAGCAAGGTTATTTGACCGGATGGGAATTTGCTAAAGGTATGCAGCCATTTATCGAGCGCATGACTGATGATGAAAAAGCAAAAATGTCTAGATTAGAAGCTCTTATTTCTCAGTATGAAAATGAACCTGGGATTAAAACTAAGGAGCAACTATTACAAGAAAAACTTAAGAACCTCTAAAATAGATATTCATGAAAAAAATTATTTATTCATTACTTTTAGTTGGGCTATTTATAAATTGGTCTCATGCAGAGCTTCCTGTTTACATGATGCCTAAAGGGTCAGAAGGAGGTTTAGTGTTCTTAACTAAGGGAGATGCAAAATCAGTGACCTATGTGACCCAAAGAGGCTCAGCAGCATTTAAGGAAGTAAGCACTAGGCAGTTAGATGGTATTTATTTCTTAACACCTAAAGCCTATCTAGAAGCTCAAATAGCTTATGAAAAAGGTGATTACCAAAAAAGTAAGCAGTTATTACAATCTTTAATTGAAGATTACAGTAATTTTAGAGGGGTAAGAGGCAATTTTGCAGACCTTGCTTGGTATGAAAATTTGGCTATTGAGTTTCAACTTCAAGGAGAGGCTGCAATTACTGCCGCACAAGAAGAATTAGCTAATTTTGATAAAAATAGTTTAGAGAATAAAGGTCATCAGGTGCAAGTTGAAATTTGGTCTGAAATTTGGAGCTTGATTTCTCAAGGAGATAAGTGGAAAAAAATGTTACGTACCATAGATCCGTTACTTGATTCAGAGGAAATAAATTTTAATTTTAAAGCTCAGCTTAATTATCTCAAAGGTTTAGCAAGTAAGAATGATGGCAAAAATTCTCAAGCTATAGAGGCATATCAGCAAGTGCTAATCTATGGTAGGCCTAATCAAGCTTATTTTAAGCAAACTTTATTAAATTTATTAGATCTACAAACAAAAGACGCTCAAGCTATCGCTTATATTAAGAGTTCAACTCCTTCAGAAGTAAAACTCAATAAACCAGGTGCTAAAGTGGTCGCTGAAGTTTCTGGGCTTATTAAAATGTACGAAGCATTTTATCCAGAAGAAAGTATTCAAAATGAGTATTTAGAATGGAAAGGGTATTATGTAAAACAAAAGAAGCCTGAAGATGAAGAAAAAGCTGAGAGCTCAGCAGCTTAAATATCCAAAGATTAAATCACACCTACTATTATTTTAATATGAAATTAATTATCACCACTATTGCTGTTACTATTGGTATGGCTATGGCTCAGCCAGATGCTAGTACTTACATTACTTGTCAGGCTTGTCACGGAGCAGATGGCAAAGGATTACAATTAGGCCCTAATTTAAAAATGGCACCATCACTTATTGGCTCAGAGTTAGTTACTGGTAAGCCAGAATTATTAGCATTAATTATCCTTAAAGGCATCCAAAAAGAAGGTGCTGCGTATGCTGGACTCATGGCTGGCATGGAAGCCATGTTTACGGATGATCAAAAATTAGCTGATGTAATGACTTACGTTCGTACAGGTTTTGGCAATACAGCAGAACCTGTTACAGCAGAACAAGCAAAGTCTTATCGTGAACAATGGGCAGATATAAAAGCGCCAGTTACACGAGCAAAATTATCTGAGCTAGCAAAATAAGCTTGCTTTTTTTAAATTTTACACCCATAAACCATTTTCCAATTAAGTTTAGTTTGGTTGATTACCTTTTGATGGTCATCCTAAAAGGTATCTTTATTCAATAAATAAGACTCAACTAGACTTAGTAGGTTCATTAACCTTAATAAAAAGTAGACCATGTCAAAATTAACATTAGAAGAAGCTAAAACTAGCGCTAACGATACAGGTAGTCCAGATTATCAAATTGTTGCTCTTACTCAGAGAATCACTCAATTAACAGAGCATTTGCAAACCAATAAAAAGGATCATTCATGCCGCAGAGGGCTTTTGGTTCTTGTAGCAAGAAGAAAGAAATTACTTCGCTACCTCAAAAACGAGTCACCTGAACGATTTGATAAAGTCGTTCAAGGGTTAGGCTTACGTGCTAAGTAAAATAATTTTAAAATAAAATTGGGTGGCTTATAGCCGCCCAATTTTTTGTTTGGCATACAACTATATGTTAAACAAGAAAACTCATTAATATTATGACAATAAACAAAATAACTAGTCAGGTAGGGGAATTCCCTATCACATTTGAAACAGGTAAAATGGCCAAGCTCGCTGATGGAGCTGTCGTTGTTACTTCAGGTGAGACAACAGTACTTGTGACTGCTTGTTCTCTAACAAAAATTAAGCCAGGTCAATCTTGGTTTCCACTTTCTGTAGAATATAAAGAAAGAGCATTTGCAGCTGGAGTTTTTCCAGGTGGTTACTTTAAACGCGAAGGTCGTCCAACTGAGAAAGAAATTCTCACTTGCCGCATGACAGATAGGCCTTTGCGCCCGCTTTTCCCTAAAGGTTATCTCTATGAAACTCAAATTGTAGCATTGATGCTTTCTGCTGATGGCATTAATGATGCAGATATTCTTGCAATGAATGGTGCTTCTGCCGCATTGGTTATTTCTGACATCCCTTTTGAACGCCCTATTGGAGCTGTTCGTGTAGGTCGTGTAGAAGGTGAATTCGTAGTTAACCCAACATTTGAACAACGTGAAGTTTCTGATTTAGACTTAGTTTATGTTGGAGATAAAGAAAATGTAATCATGATTGAAGGTGGTGCTGACCAAGTTCCTGAAGAGGAGTTCATCAAAGCACTTCATTTTGCTCAAGAAAACGTTCAAAAACTTGTGATCGCTCAAGAAGAGTTACAGGCTGTTGCAGGTAAAGAGACTCGTGAATACAAAGTTTCAGTAGCTGAGCAAGATTTGCTTGATATTGCTTATGAGGTAGCTGGTGACCGTATTGAAGCCGCTATTTATGCTGATTCTAAGGTTGAGCGCGCTAAGAAAGTAGGTGCACTTCGTGACGAAGTAGAAGCTACGATTAAGGAGCGCTTCCCAGAAACATCAGATTTTGCTATTGAAGAAGCTTTTGAATATCTTCAGAAGAAGGCATTTCGTATTTCTATTTTAGATAAAGGTAAGCGTGCTGATGGTCGTGCGCCAGAGGATTTACGTGAGCTTTTTGCTGAGGAAGGTTTGCTTCCTCGTGTGCATGGTTCAGCTCTTTTCGCTCGTGGTGAGACGCAAGCTTTGGCAGTAACTACTTTGGCTCCTGCTGATGAGCGCCAATATTTTGATAATTATGCAGGTGGCGAAGACAGCAAGCAGTTTATTTTACATTATAGTTTCCCTCCATTTTCAGTAGGTGAAGCAGGTCGTTTTGGCGGCTTGAATCGTCGCGAAATCGGTCATGGTAATCTAGCTGAGCGTTCCATTGCTCCAGTTATACCTGATGAAGAGGACTTTCCTTATGCTGTACGTACAGTTTCAGAGGTGCTTGAGTCAAATGGCTCGTCATCAATGGCTACAGTTTGTGCTGGCACTATGTCTCTTCTTGGTGCAGGTGTACCTCTTAAAGCCCCTGTTTCAGGTATTTCGGTTGGTCTTGTAACTGAGTTTGATGAATCAGGTAAAATGCTTCGTTATAACCGTTTGTTAGATATTATTGGTTCAGAAGATTTTTATGGTGATATGGACTTTAAGCTTTGTGGAACTCCAGATGGCGTGACTAGTTATCAGCTTGATCTTAAGTTAGCCGGTATTCCGCTTACCATTTTGGAAGAAGCTATTTATCAAGCCAAAGAAGGTAGAGCACTCGTTCTTGATAAAATGCTTTCTGTTATTTCTGATACAGCCACTCTTTCTGAGCATGCTCCACGCATTCACACGATGCAAATTGATGCAAACCGCATTGGTGAGCTCATTGGGCCAGGAGGTAAAAATATCAAAGCAATTCAAGCTGAGTCAGGTGCTGATGTGAGCGTTGAAGACGGTGGCATTGTGACTATTTGTGCAGTGAAAAAAGAAAGCTTAGATGCTGCTATTTCTGCTATTGAAGCGATGTTTAAAGAGATTGAATTAGATGAAATTTATGAAGGTCCAATTGTATCCACTACTAAGTTTGGCGCGTTTATGAATGTGATACCAGGTAAAGATGGTTTAATTCATATTTCAGAACTGGCTAATCAACGTGTAGAAAACACGGAAGACGTAGTCAAAGTAGGTGATATAGTTAAAGCTAAATGCATCGGTATTGACGATAAGGGGAGAGCCAAGATGAGCTTACGCGCCGTCAACTAATCATTTATAGCCTCTTTTCCATTTGAGCTTTGTTAATTTGGCAAGCAGTAGCTACTACAGCTCGTCAAAACGCCTTGCTCAAATAAAAAATAGCGCTATAACTAATTAGTTCATAGAACGTGAAAAAAGCAGCTTGGGTTTTCATTAGCCTAAGCTGTTTCTTTGTTTAGTAAGTTACATGTTTTTATGTCTAAATTAACACCACATATTAAATCTCAAAGCTTAACAGCCTTAGAGGCTTGGTTAGCTGAGCATGGTCATAAGCCTTATCGTGCTAAGCAGATTTGTGAATGGGTATGGAAGCATCAGGTTAAAGACTATGACGAGATGCTTAATATTCCTTTGGCATTGCGAGAGGCGTTACGAGCTGATTTTTCCTTAGAGCATTTGGAGGTTGCAGAGGTGAATGGAGCTAAGGATACTACTCAGAAGTTTCTTTTTAAATTAGAAGATGGGCGCTTTGTTGAATCTGTTTTAATACCTGCCAATATTGGCAAGGGAGGGGTTCAATCTAGTAGGCAGACTTTGTGTGTTTCTTCGCAAGTTGGTTGTGCATATGGTTGTAAATTTTGTGCTTCTGGGCTGTTAGGGTTGACTCGTAATTTGACTACCGCAGAGATTGTGCAACAGATTGTGCAAGCGCAAAATCATAGTGGTAAACGCATAGACAATTTAGTCTTTATGGGGATGGGCGAGCCTATGGCTAATTTGCCTAATGTTCTGCAAGCTCTTGATATTATTACGCACCCTTGGATGATTGGTATTGGTGCTAGGCATATTACGTTATCGACTTCTGGTTTAGCTCCACAGGTTAAGAAGTTAGCTATGTATCCTCAACAAGTGCGACTTGCTATTTCCTTGCATGGAGCCACAGATGAAGTGCGTGAGCAGATTATGCCTGTGAATAAAAAATGGAAATTAGAAGAGTTATTTGAATCTTTAGATGTGTGGGTAGAACATAAAAAGCAGAGACTTACTTTTGAATACATATTAATTAAAGGAATTAATGATGATTTAGAGCAGGCTAAATTATTAGCTAAGCATGCTAATCGTTTTGGTGCTAAAGTTAATTTAATTCCTTATAATACAGTAGAGGGTTTAGAATGGGAGCGTCCAGCTATGTCTCATTGTCAAAAATTTCAGCGTGAAGTCATAGCAGGTGGAGTGACGACAACGTTACGTATAGAAAAAGGGCATGATATCAATGCTGCATGCGGTCAATTAAGGTTGCGCAAAGAGCAGAGTTTAAGTTAAATTATTAACTGTATGTGGGTTAAAGTATTATTATTAATTATTAGTGTAATTCTTATTGCCTTTAGCTTTCCTAGGAGTATATCTGCTTGGTTAGATGTCACTTACCGCTGGATGCCAGAGACGTCAACTCAAGAGAGGCTATCTCAGCTTGAATCTTTAAAAGCTTTAGGCACAAATGTAGAAAGAGGCCATGAATTAGGTAAGTCTTACTTTACGCAAGCATTAGAAACAACCAATCCCGAGCTAAAAAACCAATATTACGCGCAAGCTTTACAGGCCTTTGAGGGATTGCTTGCTTATGACCCGCACCATAAGTCTGGGCTGCATAATATGGCAGCTATTCATATGAATAAGCGCCAATATGCAGAATCGCAATTGTACTTTTCTAGATTGTTGAATATTGTGGTTAAGCGTGATTTTGGAGCGAATGTAAGGTTGAGTTATTATCGCATGTGCTTAAAGTGGTCAATCGCTTTAGGAGCTTCTCAACAACTAGCTCAAGAAAAGTTTTTATTACTTCAAGCTAAATTAGCATTTGCAAGTACAAAAAACTTCCTCTATTGGAGATGGAATTCTGTGGTTAAAGCTAATAAAACACAATTAAATTATATTGATCTTAGGTTAGAGAAATTAGCTAAAATCCCATCTCAAGCTCCAGAAGATTTTATAGAAGTCACTCTTTAAAATAATGATAGAAGTATGAATTTTCGTCAGTTACAATTTTTAAAGGTTAGTTTACAATTAGTAGATATATTGTTAATTTGGCTCAGTTTTTTAATAGCTATTAAATTACGGTTATTTTGGATACATTTTATTAACCAGTATTTTTCAAACTGGATAAATATTCCAGTAAGTCAAAACCAGATAGATTTAAGTAATGGCTGGGCTTCGTACAGCTTAGTCATCATTGGGATGCCAGTTATTTTGTCTTGCTTAGGTTTTTATCGTGATATTTTAAAACCTCACTTAACAAAGGTAGTATGGAACGTGATTAAAGCTGCTTTTTTTAGCTTAGCATTAGGTCTTATTTTAGAATTCTTTTTCCAATTAGGCGCATCAAGCCGCCTAATTATGGTTAATGGAATTGTGATGAGTATTTTTATATTGATAATTCGCTATATTATTACTTCTGGTTTGATTAAGAAAAAGTTAAAAAGCCAATATAAAGACAACACAGTATTACTTATTCAAGATAAGGGAGATGAAGACAATGTGATTGAAGCTCAATTATTTGGCAAAATTGTTCAGATGACAACTCAAGAATCTTTGCAAATTAAGTTATTTGAAAAAGCATTAAAAACTAAGCCAATTGAAAAAGTTATTATTAATAGTGGTCAGGTAACTTTGAATGAGTTTGAGCCGTTAGTAGATCTTTGCTCGGCTATGGGTGTAGAAATTTGGTGGCATACTAGTTCTTTGCACCAATTTAAATCAGCGATGAGTATTGATTATTTAGGTGATGAACCTTTGTTGGTGTTGCATAGCTCTCCTCGTTGGCAAGCTAGCAAGATAACGAAAGAAATATTTGATAGATGTGCAGCTTTTGTACTTATTATCTTGAGCTTACCATTTTGTTTATTTGCTATACTCGGTATTTTAGTGACCAATCCAGGGCCTGTTTTCTTTAGGCAGGAGAGGTCTGGTTTGTATGGAAAAGCTTTTCGTATGTGGAAATTTCGCACCATGAGTGTGAATGCTCCAGATCTGTTAGATCAATTAAAAGAGGAGCATGGCAATGACATGGATGGTCCTGCTTTTAAATTAGCTCATGATCCACGTATTTTCCCTTTTGGAAAAATTTTGCGTAAGACAAGTATTGATGAGTTGCCTCAACTCATTAATGTGCTTGTAGGCAATATGAGCCTAGTTGGCCCTAGACCCCTGCCAACTTATGAAATTGAGGCTTTTACAGAGCCTAGGCATTTACGCAGATTAAGTGTAAAACCGGGTATTACAGGAGCATGGCAAGTTGAGGGTCGCAGTAATGTAGTAGAGTTTGAAGATTGGATAAAGTTAGATCTTAATTATATCGATAATTGGAGTTTTAAATTAGATTTACTCATATTACTTAAAACTATTCCTGCAGTACTACTCTCTAAAGGAGCGAAGTAGGCGAATAAATATTGAATATACATGAAAAATAAAGAAATTAGTTTAGTTATTTTTGCTGCAGGCATGGGTACTCGATTTGGAGGTTTAAAGCAAATTGCAGAAGTAGGACCAAAAGGTGAATGTTTGTTAGATTACACTCTGCATGATGCTAAAAAAGCTGGCTTTACAAAGATTATATTTATTATTCAGCACGTATTTGAAGAAGAATTTAAAGCTAAGATTGTCACTCCTTGGGAGCTTTACTTTAATATAGAACTTGTTTACCAAAGCACGCAGGACCTCCCTAATGCTTACATTAATAAGTTCAAGAATAGAACAAGCCCTTGGGGCACAAGTCACGCTCTCTGGGTAGCTAGGCATGTAATCAAAGAGCCATTTTCTATTATCAATGCTGATGACTTTTATGGTGCTCAGGCGCTTAATCAAGTAGCTGAGTTTCTTCTTGCTGATTTTACACCTGACAAAGCGCTCATTGTTGCTTATGAATTGGAGCAAACACTTTCAGAGCAAGGCACGGTTAATCGAGGTGTATGCAGCTTGTCAGCACAAGGGGAGCTTGTTAGTATAGATGAACATACGGGCATAGTTTTGAATAAAGAGACTCAGATTATTAAAGGATTAAGTTCATTTAAATCAAGTAGTCAAGAGCTGCACAAGCAAACATTAGTATCTATGAATTTATGGGGCTTCCATCCTGATTTTATGAATTATGTAGACGCAAAAATTAGTGATTTTTGGTTGCAACTTGTAGATCAACCAGAACCCATTCAATTAAAACAAGAATGTTATTTACCAAGCTTAGTGACTCAAGCAATTGCAGAGAAACAATTGAGTTGTGAAGTTCAAGCAACTCAATCGCCATGGATGGGAATGACCTATGCTGAGGATTTAAAATTAATTAAAACTAAGCTTCAATTAATGGTAGGTAGAGGTGATTATCCAGAAAACTTAAATAGGTTTTGATGATGATTTAATAAATATACTGGTGAAAGCCTGTATTAAAAGATTGTATTTTTATAGGTATTCCATAAATTAAAGTTATGAACTCGGAAAAATCAGCAGTACGGTTTGGATTATCAATTTTATTATTGGTGACCTGCGCCTGTATTGTATTGACGATTTTAAAATTTTCCCAATCTTTTTTCACTCCTGTCCTGTTGGCTTTTTTGTTAACTATGATAGGGGCTCCGATAGTTCGTAAGTTAGTTAAAAAGCGTGTTCCGCGTAGTTTAGCTGTATTAATAACAGTATTTTTAAGCTGTTTAGTGTCCGTTATTATCGTGGTAGTAGGTATTTTTATGATTAATGAGCTTGAAACTAAGCTGGATAAATATAAAGAGCTCAGCAAGGAAAAAGCTGAAAAGACCCTTGATTTAGGAGTTTCATGGATTGAAAAAAGTGATACTTTGCGTAAAAAATTAGAAGGATTAGTGATGCCTGACCCATTAGTAGTAGATTTGGATAAGCAGGCAGAACCCCCTCAATTAGAGCAAGCGAATCAAAGCTCAACCGAGGAAATTAAAGAACAGCTAACCTTACTCTATGAGCAAGCTATTGATGATATTAATTTAGAGTCATTATTTGCTGCTGGTGGAGGTGTCTTTAATTTAGGAAAAGGTGTGATAGGTGTGGTAGCCACGTTTTTTGGGGTGGCGTTTATGACGATTATTTTGTATATATTTATGCTTAGTGAGGCCTCTGATTTTCAGCAAAAATTTGCCTTATTGAAAAAAAACCAAGGACCAAAGGTTGATAATTTACTCAAAGGTTGTGCGCAAATTCAGGATTTCTTGATTATTAAAGCCTGTATGAGTGCTTTAACAGGTGTTTTAGCGGGAACTCTGTGTGCTGTTCTTGGTTTAGATTTTGCTTTGTTATGGGGTATTTTGGCTTTTGCGTTAAATTTCATACCGGTAATAGGTTCGGTTATGGCTAGTATCCCCCCGTTTTTATTAGCCTTAGTAGTTTTCAACCCCACTATAGCTTTTGTAGTGCTAGGTGGCTATGTATTAATCAATGTGGCTATAGGTAATGGAGTAGAGCCACTAATTACTGGCAAAAAGCTAGGGCTTTCGACTGTAGCAGTTGTGATTTCAGTTTTATTTTGGGGATTTATTTGGGGCGGTGTAGGCATGCTAATGGCGGTGCCTCTTACGATGATGGTTAAAGCTCTGCTTGAAGATAGCGAAGATTTCCAATGGGTGGCACAATTTTTATCTAATGCAAAAGCAGAAGATATTGAAGAAGATAGCCCAGACTCAGAACTAGTTGAACCATCTAAAGCTTAGGCTTAATTTGTCATGATGAGCCTTTTTCGTCCCTGTATAGATATTCATCAAGGACAGGTAAAACAGATAGTAGGAGGTAGTTTGGTGGCTGATCAAGCACAAGAAAACTTTGTCAGCGAATTATCGGCTGGAGATTATGCGAAGATGTATCAACGTGATGGGCTTAATGGGGCGCATGTTATCATGCTTGGTTCAGACAAAGCAAATAAAGAGGCTGCGCAACAAGCCCTATCTGCATGGCCTAAGGCATTACAGATAGGGGGAGGCATTAATTTAGAAAATGCACGCTATTGGCTTGAGCAAGGTGCAAGTAAAGTTATCGTGACTTCTGTATTATTCAATGGAGCAGAACTGAATCGTAATCATTTAATAAAGCTCAGCGAGTTAGTAGGTAAGGATAAGCTAGTGATAGATTTGAGTTGCCGTAGAGATCACCAATCAGGTTCAGGTTGGGTAGTGACAACTAACCGCTGGCAGACTTTGACAAATTTAGCTATTACAGCCCAAAGCTTAATAGACTTGTCTGAATATTGTGATGAATTTTTAGTCCATGCTGCTGATGTCGAAGGGCTAAAGCAAGGTGCAGACTTAGAATTAGTACAATTTTTAGCTCAGCACAGTCCTATTCCAACTACCTATGCAGGTGGCATACATAGTTTAGCTGAGCTTGATGCTTTTGAGCAAGCTTGCCAAGGGAAGTTGGATTATACAATAGGTAGCGCCTTAGATATTTTTGGTGGAGAAATTAACTATCAAAGTTTAGTTGAAAAGAATCAACAGTCCCTTAAATAATTCATTACTTTTGGCAGTTAGGGCAGTAAAATGTACTACGCTGCCCTAATGTTATAACCGTTATTTCGGTTTTACAGATGAGGCATGGTTGTTGAGGTCTACCATAAACGCTTAGTTGTTGAGCAAAGTAACCGGGTTGATGATCGCTTTGTACAAAATCTCTAAGAGTGGTGCCTCCTTGGCTAATGGCAGCTGATAAAACGTCATAAATAGCGTTTACAAGAGCTTTTATATCTTTGGCGGTTACTTCGCTGCAAATCTTACCTGGATTGATTTTAGCTATAAATAAGGCTTCACAAGCATAGATGTTGCCCACACCTACGACGATATGCTGATCCATGATAAGGGATTTAATTGCTTTTTTACGCTTTTTAGCTAGAGCAATCAAATAAGGAGCGTTAAAATCAGGACTTAGAGGCTCTGGTCCTAACTTATTAAGTAGAGGGTGCTTAAATACAGAAATAGTGGGTTCAATAAGGATACAGCCAAAGCGCCTTGGATCATGATAGCGTAATTCTTGGGCTTGATTTAAATGAAAAATGACGTGGTCATGTTTACGTCTTTCATCATTAGGCGCACAAAAACGTAAGCTACCCGACATACCCAGATGGATAATTAGGGTTTGTTCGTTATTTAAATGAATGAGCAGGTATTTAGCTCGGCGCTCTAAGCCAATCACTATGACATCTAGAAGTTGAGAAACTAAATCAGGTATGAGCCAACGTAATTGGGCTTGATAAATACTAACTTTTTTAATGGATTGATTGAGTAAATGAGGCGTGATTCCTCTTAGAGTTGTTTCAACTTCGGGTAACTCAGGCATGGGAACAATGAAAATGTTTGGATGTTAAATAAATGAAAGCATAAAATTTTTCTATGCTCTTTTTTAATGGTTATCCAAATTCGGTTATTTTGATACTTCTGTTGCTACGCATTTTCAAAGGTGTAAGCACAAAAAAACCCACATTTCAATAGGTATTGAAAGTGGGTTACCAGTGGCGGAGTAGACGGGACTTGAACCCGCGACCTCCGGCGTGACAGGCCGGCGCTCTAACCAACTGAGCTACTACTCCTTCCAGTTGGAGCTGTGTTTATATCTTATTAAAAAAATGAGTCAAGATTTTTTTAAATTCAAAATGAGAAATATATTACAGCGATATTAATCCTCCTGAGTCTAGAGCCAAATCTGGCAAAATAAGTTCATTTTGCACAGGTTTTTTAGGGGCATCTAAAGTTGTAGGGAGGGTTGATTTTTCTTCAGACTGAGTAGGCATAGTTGTATTGAGCTTATTTTTTTGCTCTTTGCTTTTTAAACGCTCAGTATAACTTAAACTCCCACAGCTTATCAAAAACAAGCTGGGAAGAATAAGGGATAATTTAATAAATGTTTTTAACATTAGTGAGGATTGGTGATATCTAGGAGTTCTAATTCAAAAATAAGAGCTGTATTTGCTTGGATTTCAGGACTAATAGCTTGAGCCCCATAAGCAATATCAGGGTGGAGGTAGAGTTTCCATTTTGATCCTATAGGCATAGTAGTTAGAGCTTCTTTGAATCCAGGGATTACACCGAGGTTAAAATTAACGGGCTCACCCTCAGGACTCTGGTCAAAAACAGTGCCATCAATGAGTGTGCCTTTGTAGGCAACTTTGAACTGAGCAGCTTGTCCATCTGCAGCTTTATCATAAGTACGCCCTTCTCCTTTGGTGATGACTTCGTATTGAAGCTTGCTTTCAGTACTAATAACACCTTCTTTTTTAGCGTTTTCAGCGAGAAAAGCTTCTGCAGTGATTAAATTAGCTGCGGCTTGTTTTTCTGTATGCGCAGCAGCTTTAGCGTCTAATTCTTGGATAGCCACTTGGAACTCTTCTTGGCTAACCTTGCTGTCTACCTCGGCGAGAGCGTCTTGGATGCCTGCGATGAAGGCTTCTTTGTCAAAATCTTCAGCGCCAATGCCCATTTGTGCAAATTGCTCAACCAAACCTTGAGTATTGTAAAAACCAATACCATAAAAGGTTTTATTAATAGGCTCTTCTGCTAGTAAATAGCTAGAGCTAAGAATAGCTAGAGAAAGACTTAGATGACGAGTTAGTGTTAATTTCATATATTAGTATAAGGTTGAGTTGATAAAACGTTGATAGTAAATTTTTTTGCTTAAGAGAAGATAAATAAAAGTTTTAGTTGCTAAATGCGTGTACTATTAAAACTGTAAAAAGCTGACATATGCCAGCTTTTTACAGTTTTAATAAAGAATAAATACCTAAATAATTACTTAGGGAGATACACATAAGGAGCGTAACCCTCCCAGATGCCATCTTCAGCTGGATCAAAGAGAGATTTTCCATCCAATACGACTTCATTGCTTTTCTTACTAACTCTTTCTTGAGTTGCACTACCGTCGACTCGAATAATAAGAGCCTTGCCGCCAAATACAGAATAATTAAATTTATTTTTACTTGGATCTTTATGATCCATGGCTCCTGCAAGTATAGGAATAGAGCTCTTATCTGAGGTACTAAATGAAACACCTTCTTCTTTCATAATATAAGAAAACCCGTTTTCCCCAGCTGTCAAAACATTACCTTCGGAAATATTGTTGTCAGGCGCGCCTTTAACAGAAGCACCACCTTTGAGGGCAAATATTTTTTCATCGTCAAGGATGCCGGCCTCGATAAGCTGACCTAAATAGACGTTAGCGTCATCACCAGTAAAGTCAGCAAGATCAGGGTCGCGAGTGGCTGTATAATCGTCGGGAAATGAGCCAAAATCTTGCTCAAAATCAGACATAGCAAGGTAAATCTGTCTTCCGTTATTAGTTCCAGTTAGCAAGTCTTTTTTCTTCATTTGCTTAAGCGCCATAGGTGTTCCCATACTCGCAAGAGCAGCAATAATAGCGATAACGACCATGATTTCAATAAGAGTGAAACCAGATTTTAATTTAGTTGTAGGTAATAAAACATTCATAATAGTTACATAAAATCATATCTAAATAGAATTGAACATCAAGAATAAAATAGGTTAGGGCCTAGATAACTTGAGAATACAGGCTCGATGGTCTGATCCTAGAAGGCTTTCTTTGATTGCGGAGAGCTGGAACTGTGGAGAGTATTGCGTAAGATTTGAGCTTACCCAAATATAATCAAATTTAGAGTAAATGCCTTGGTATTCCCAGTATTGAGTCCAGATAGTGTCTGGGCTAGATTTATTCGTCATTGAATAGCCTGGGTAGAGTGCTTTTTTGTCAGTTTTAGGATGTTTAATAGATTTTATAAGCTTGATGGGTTTAGAGTTGAGTGTGTCATTAAAGTCGCCAAGAACAATCAGTTTAGTATTGGCCTTTTGAGTGAGAATAGATTGGATATGTCGTTTGAGTAATAAGGTTTCTTGATATCTGATGTCTTTTTGGTGAGCAATTGAGCTAAAGCGTTGAGATTTAAGATGCACTCCTAAACAGCGTATAATCCCTAGTGGCGTTTGTAGAGATATATCTAAAATACCTCTATTCATGAGTAAGTGCTGACCATTAAGCTTATAAGACCAGTAAGGAGTGCTGTTATTGCTGACAATAGGATATTTTGAAAGGAGGGCTTGTTGACGCACGGTGTCTATACCTGTGTAAAGGACAGCATGAGGTAGATTTAAGCCTTGTTGAGTTAATGACTTTTGTAAGTGCAGGAGCGCTTGAGGTCCTCCAATTTCTTGAATAGCTAATATATGAGGATGCTGCTGTACAATAATATTGTGTGCAGCTTGCATTTTTTGCAAATCTTTGGGTGATTGAGGTTTAACCGTGTCTTCTGTTTCGACAAAGTAATTTTGTAAATTGTAACTAATAATGGTTACAATGTCTTTTGAATTTAATCTGGATGTAACCGAGTTACTAGCACCTTTTGTAGTCTCAAGAGCGACACAAAAAGGCAGACAAAAAAAAGCACTAGCCCATAAGGCTAATGCTAATTGAGTGGATTTAAACCATGATTTCATGGCTGTAGCGATTAAGCTTGCTTATCCTGAGTATCTGATGATTTTTTAGACAAGGGGCTCTCAGATTCTGTCTCGCCTTTCATGAGTTGATCTTCGAACTCTTCACGCGCTTTTTTGAATTCTCCCATACTGCGCCCAATGCCACGTGCGAGTTTAGGCAAGCGATTTGCTCCAAACAAAAGGAGTAAAACAACAAAAATAATAACAAAGTCTAAGCCTTGAAGGTTTTGGATGAATGCAATGTATGACATAATGGTAAAGTTGATTGCTCTAGTTGTAGCTCAAATAGCTTATGGTAGCAAGCTTAGTTTTTTGTAGTTAATAGTAACTCAAGTTGCTGTTTTACTAAAGTTTGCGAGTAATAAGTTTCGTAAGTTGAGAGTGCAGATGAGCAGGCTTGGTCATAATCAAAATGACTAGAAAACACTTCTAGCACAGATTGACTTAGATTAGCTGGATGATTCTCTATTTGTAATAGTCCAGATTCTATAAAAGGTTTTGTAGGGTGTAAATACGCGGAAGTTGCGATAGAAACAACGGGGCGCCCACAAGCCAAGGATTGATAAACTTTATTAGGTATGACCCGTTTAGCTTTAGGAGTATAACCGAAAACGCCTAATAAGAGTTTAGCCTCGCCAATACGTGCAGGTAGCTTATCATACTCAACCCAAGGTTCAAAATGGATGTTGTCATGACCCTTGGCTAACTCAATGCACGAGGCCTTGCCCTTGCCCTCGCCTAGCAGTGTCCATTTAATATCGGGGGTTAATTTGGCTGCTTCGACTATTACTTCAGCTCCTTGTAATGGAACAAAGCTTCCGTAGAAGAGGACTTCTTGCTGTGCTTTTTGTGGTGCTTGGGGTTGAAATAATTCAGCCTCTGCAGAAACTGGAATAATAGTGATTTTATCTGCTTGAGCGCCAAGTTCTTTAACAAAAAAATCTCGATGAGCTGCTGTGTCAGCAATAATGTGCTCAGATTGCGACATCATATAATTTTCACAGTAACGTAATTGGTGGGCTTTGCGTGATTTTTTATTGAGTTTTTTGCGTTCATAAACCTGCTTATCATAAGCGCTAATGAGAGGGTCAAAGATGATGGGTATATTGTGATGTGAACTATAACGATAAGCAGCTTCGAAGTCACGTTGCCTAAAACATGGAATCCAAATATAATCTGCTTTTTTAGTTAATTTGCTAAATGCAGCTTGAATGTCTCCAAGTGCAGAAATTGAAGGACTAAAATCAACGATATGATGCCCAAGCTTAACAAGTTGTTGGCGAATGATGCGATTTCTCGAATAATTAACATCCCCCTTACCCCACCAAATAATCGTTTTGTTCATATAATGTTAGCTTAGATAGGTATAATTAGACCATGGAACATCTTTGTATGCGTCATCTTGGTAGATGAAATCTAACATAAACTTAGCAACTTTTTTAGCATTGTAGTCACGGTGATTGCGCTCCCACCCGGCTTGAGCTATATCTTTCCAGCTGTCATCTTTTAGCAATGATACTAAACGCTCGGAAAGCTCTTCCGTAGAGCTATAATAGAGCATCTCATCTTCACTGTAGAGCTGTTCAAGTTCAGCTCCACGAGGTGTGCAGGTGAGGAGTCCGTTACCCATCATTTCTGCTACACGACTGGAGCTGTATAAAAGCATTTCACTATGGCGGCTCAAATTAAGCGCCGCTTTGGAATGCAGCATAAGACTATCTTTGTCTTTGCCAAAAATAGAGGGGTTGCCTAAGCAGCCAAATAAGCTAAATTGGATAGAATCATCTAAACTTTCTTTTAAGGAGTTCAGGTCTGCTTGACGTTGCGGGTCATTTCGATCACTACCGATGAAAATTAAATCATGCTCATGCTGTACTTGTGAAAAGGCTTGTTTGTTTTCAATATCTTTGTGAACCCCATTAGGGATAAAGGCACTGCGACATTTTCCGTGACTAATATTAGTTAGAGAGTCACCTGCTGTTGTGCAAAATAAACTGTCAAATAGGTCAGCTCTATCATGTAAATGCTGGATTTTACCTTCAATCCACAGCGCATCCACATACCATAGTGCGACTTTGAGCTTGGGCAGGTGCTGCTTAATAGTCTCAATAGTTTCTCGGGAGATAAGTTGCGCATGCCCTAGTAAAAGTAGGTCAGGCTCTATGTTCAGGCAAGTTTCTATCAAAGCTTGATTTGCTTGTTTGACTCCAAAATCGCGTTTGCCAAACCAACCTAATTGGCGCGCCATATCATTTATAGAATAAGTATAGACATAATGACCTAGGGCCATTAAACCATGATGAATTTTTTGATCTTGGTTCCAAAAAGCTGCGCCTTTTTTACAAAATTGAAGATTAGCAGCATGTATAATTCTCATGATGTTTTAAATAAGAGCATAAATTAAAAAATAAGAGTAAGTTCTTTTAATTAAAGGAGATTTTTAGGTTTAAAGCATTGCTTAAACGAGTGAACTTTCTAATGAGCTTTTTTTTCAAAAAAAAGTGAGAAAAATCACATATCTTTATAAAGTCAGAATTCCCGACTCCGTCAACGAGCCATAATTCTTCATCAGAGCCGTCTATCTTTTTAACTAAGATATTTTCTAGATGAATATCACTTAGCACAATGTCATTGCTAAGCAATAGCTCATAGAGGGTACGCAGTTTTTCGGCTAATTGATCTGAACTAAAGAGATGCTTTTCTTTTAGCAAAGTGCTAGATACAGCCCCGTCACTATTACAAACTAGATCAAATACATGACCTACACCTAAATTAGTATTTATAGACCCATGATATAGAGGTAAAAATTTAAAACGGCTCGTATATTTATTAGTATATTTTATTTCTCTCTTAATATAATGTTCATTAGAATCGGTTTTCGAAATTTTAATGCAGAGATTTGGATTGTCAGGATGTTGATAAACTAGTCTTTGGCTGCCTTCTGCAATATAATTTTTTTTGCTGATGTTCATTATTTAATTTTTTTAAAGTAAGCAAAGGTTTAACAAACAATATGCAGACTCTATTTTTAAATAAAGAAATTATTTTAATTATCCAGTATTTAAGAATTAGTGTAAATAGTCACAGGGCCTACAGATGGAGTTTGTGATTGAACAGAGCGAAATTTTTTTACAGCTTTGACAACAAGGGGTATAGCTTGATCAACCTCTTGTTTGGTGGTGTAACGCGATAGAGAAAATCTCAAAGCAGATTTAGCCTGGAATTCACTAAGACCTAAAGCTAGAGGGACATGTGAGGCTTTTTGCTTGCCAGTTAGGCAGGCTGAACCAGTAGCGCAGTGGACTTTATAGTGATTCAGGAGTATTTTTAGCCCTTCTCCCTCACAGTTATCAAAAATCAAATAGGACGTATTAGGTAGACGCAAAGCTTGCTGGCTAATAACTTGGCAATTATCCACTTGCTCTAGCAGTGTTTGTTCAAATTTATTTCTTAAGTTTTCTACAGATTGAGTGTGATTATCTAAATAGTCATTAGCTAATTTAGCTGCAGCCCCCATACCTATGATACTTGGAACGTTTTGCGTGCCTGACCTCCTGTCAGATTCTTGCCCCCCACCATAAATAAGTGGCTTGAACTCGCAACCAGCCTTGATATATAGAGCACCAATTCCTTTTGGGCCATGAAATTTATGTGCTGAAATACTTGCTGAAACAATAGAGGTAAAATGAGGTAGATTAAGAGTGATTTTTCCTGCAGCTTGGCTCACATCACAATGCCAAGGCAAGTTGAATTCATTTAAAAGGCTATTAATTGAATCAATTGGCTGAATAACCCCTGTTTCATTATTGGCAAGCATTAAATTAAGATAAGCATACTCACCAGTTTCAAGTTTTTGGCGTAAATCAATTAAGTCAACGACACCCTGATTATCAACAGTAAGGTATTCAAACGCTTGCTTGTGTAAAATAAGATTATTAATTATAGAGCTGTGCTCAATGGGACTTACTAAGACAGGTTTTTTTGTTGTTGGCTTTAAAAAATAAGCGTGACTAAGTATGGCAGTAAGGTTTGCCTCAGTCGCGCCACTCATAAAAGTCAGAGTATCTGAGTTGACCCCCACAAGTTTAGCTAACTGCGAGCGAGCATTTTCGATATCTGCATTAATTTGACTAGCTATTTTACCCTGTGAAGATGGATTAATGGAAAGCTCTGTAAAATACGGTAGCATAATTTCCAAAGCCTCAGGGGCAAGAGGAGTAGTAGCATTATAATCTAGATTAATCCAATTAGACATGGCTTATGAGTGTGTTGAGAGCACCTGCTTTAGAGCTTTTTTGTGGTTGCTGAAGCTTCCTGCTTTTTTTTGTAAGCTAAGAATTTGTTAATTTGAGATGATTTGCGCAGATGTTTATGGGATAAATCTAAATCAACCCAAGCTTCAAAAGCTTCATAGTCTTCTGGTGAAAGCTCTTTGATTTTTATAGTGCGTTTGCTGATAACTTTGTCTGCGACTTGTTGACGACTTTCCCACAAACCCATAAGCATTAATAACGCAGCAAAGATGAAAATAACAAAATTAATCTTAGATAAACTTAACAACAAAACAGACGCATCATTAGATTTGTTGGCAATTGCCATGTCGACAAAGCTATCAAGTAATATGAGAATTACTGTGGAAATGATAAATATAATCTTACCCAGCTTAAAATAAGGATGCAGAGGTTTATGCATAAATGAGATACTAAATTATTTATTAAAAAAGTCAATCGCACGTCGCGCTTTAGCTAAACCCTCAAGCAAGCAAGTGGCACTATTATGTAAATAGTTTTATCTGATTTAAAATTGACAATTCCGAAAACGAGACTACTCTTCATCAAGAATTTGAACGAATAAATAAGCATATCGTTTATAAAGTAGGGAAAAATTCTGTTTTAAAAGCCAATGTGAGCTCATTTTTCATGATAAGCATAGGCTCAAAACTAACTAAAAAACTAAGCATGAAAGTATATAATACTCGCAAGCTTAACTCAGCACGTAAATTGTCTAAGCTCAATTTAGTGTTCGGGTTAGGTATGATGGTATCTACCGTTTCAGCAGAAACGCTAGATGTAGAAAAAGATTCACTTAAATTTGGCTTTATTAAGTTAACAGATTGCGCCCCAATCGTTATAGCCAAAGAAAAAGGATTTTTTGAAGAAGAAGGTTTGCAAGTTGAGGTAATAGCTCAGCCAAATTGGAAGCAACTCCTTGACAATGTCATAACTGGTGAGCTTGACGGCGCGCACATGCTATCAGGTCAGCCCATTGGTGCCACCATTGGATTTGGTACACAAGCACATATTGTGACTGCTTACACCCTTGATTTGAATGGTAATGCTATTACGGTTTCAAATTCAGTATGGGAGAAAATGCAAGCAAATGACCCTGCATTAGATACGCCAAATCCTAAGCACCCAATTACAGCAGATGCTCTTGTTCCTGTGGTTCAAGAGAAGCTAGATTTAGGTGAAAAGCTTAAAATGGGCATGGTTTTCCCTGTATCAACTCATAACTATGAAATTCGTTATTGGTTAGCTGCAAGTGGTATTAATCCAGGTTTCTATACTTCAGAAGACCAAAAAGGATTTACTGGAGCTCAAGTTGAGCTTTCTGTAACGCCTCCACCGCAGATGCCAGCTACTCTTGAGAGCGGTAATATTAGCGGTTATTGTGTAGGAGAACCATGGAATCAGCAGGCTGTAGCCAAAGGCATTGGTGTACCAGTTGTGACTAACTACGATATATGGAAAAACAATCCAGAAAAAGTATTTGGAGTAAGTAAAAAGTGGGCAGATGAAAATCCAAACACACATTTAGCTGTAGTAAAAGCTCTAATTCGTGCAGGTAAATGGCTCGATGAAGTAGATGCTTCAGGTACTCTTATTAATCGAGAAGAGGCAGTGCGTATTTTGTCACAACCTAACTATGTAGGTGCAGACTTTGATGTGATTAAAAACTCTATGACTGGTTACTTCTTTTTTCAAAAGACAGATAAGCGTCTCATGCCTGAGTTTAATGTATTCTTTAAAAATCATGCAAGTTTCCCATGGTATAGTGATGGTGTTTGGTTTCTTACGCAAATGCGTCGTTGGGGTCAAATCACTGAAACAAAATCAGCTGATTGGTACCATGAAACAGCCAAAGAAATCTATCTTCCGGAAGTATATCTTGAGGCTGCAGCATTATTAGTAGAAGAAGGTCACCTCGACCCAAGTGAAGTGCCTGCATTTGATGCAAATCAAAAGTGGGCTGGCTATAAACCTGCCACACCTGCAAGTGACTTCATCGATGGAATCGCCTATGATGGTCGCGACCCTGTCGGTTACCTCAATGCGCATAAAATTGGTAATAAAGACTAATTATTAAATAAGTGTTATTAATGGTAGGTGCTGGCAATTGTTGAGTGCCTACCATAAATAAACTTATATATTTTATTTCAGATACTCACTAGAGGTATTGTTGAAAGCTAGTTAGATATACTTGCTTAGTATTCAAGCAGTATAGCTAGTTTTTAACAGTCCCTAAGATAAACTATTTGATTAAAAAATTATGGAACTTAAATATAAAATTCTTAAAGGCTTAGACGTATCTGGCTTTGCTGTATTTGACCCTGTTGTGAGGCTTGCGTATGGCGAAGAGCCACAAAAGCAAATCAGAGCTATCGGTAAATTTATTATTGTCCCAGTTATTTTCATCTTAGTCTGTTTTGCATTGACCGATTGGATTGCGCCTAAGCATAAAACTAAATCTGGTCAAGTGCCGGATACTGCAACAATTAGAAAATCAGCAAAGATTAATCACCTTATTGCAAAAAGAGAGGGGATTAAAACTGTAGATTTTCTAAGAGAGGGAGCAGATAGAGAAAAAACCTTATTAGAAGTTCAGGCTCTAATAGCTGAAAAAGTAGCGATTGTAGATGAACTTAAGGCAGAACTAAAAATCCAAGAAGAGGCGTACAAAAGTCAGTTAGACGCTAAACTTAAGCCTATTCAAAGTAAATACGATGCATTAAAAGCTAAATATAAAGAAGCTTCAAATGCTCGTAAGGCGCAGTCGAAAGCCTTGGCAACTCAAGTTTACAATAAACAAGTAGAACCTAGTGAATTGGTAGCGCTATTGAAAGAAAGTGATGCGCAAACTGAGGCTGAACGAGCTGAACTTGACATCCTAAAAAACCAATTAGATGAAAAGCGTTCAGAAAAATACGAACCGCTTGAACTAGCTCGTAGTAATGTAGATTCAGAAGCTGATGCACTTATGTTTTTAAAGACACGTGAACAATTACTCACTAGTCGTAACCGTTCAGTTAAAGTAGCCGAAGCAGTAGAAAAAAAGCAGGGGATAGCCGACAGCTTTGAAACAGCTACGAGTGAGAGCAAAGTGTTAAATGCAGCTAAAGGATTAGTGAGGCAAGAGCTTTCTATCGAGCGCTTAGAGTCCCAAAAATATGCGCCAGCAGCAACTATTTACCTTTATATCCAGCGTAGTGTATTTACTGTTATTGTTGGCTTCTTACTTGCAGTTATCATTGGTATTCCACTAGGTATTCTTTGTGGGTTGAATAAAGTTTTCATGGCGTGCATGACGCCAATTATTGCTATATTTAAGCCTGTTTCACCAGTGGTTTGGCTACTTATCTTTCAAATTATTGTAGGAGCTTTCTTTCCCAATCCAGACACGCACCCTTTATTTGTAGCTGCGTCTAATATTCCCTGGGTGCAAACTTTAGGTGTGAATCCTGCTATGGTTTTCTCCGCATGCACAGTGGCTATGTGTGCCTTGTGGCCATCACTTGTGAATACTGCTCTAGGTGTGTGCTCACTTGATCCAGACCATGTAAATGTGGCTCGTGTTTTACGCCTTAATTTCTGGGAACGTTTGACTAAGATTATCATTCCTTCTGCCTTGCCACTTATCTTTGCTGGTTTACGTATATCAATGGGTGTTGGTTGGATGGTATTAATTGCTGCGGAAGCACTTTCATCATCAGATGGTCTTGGTAAGTTTGTATGGGACGAGTATCAGAATGGATCTTCACTAACTTTTGCTAATATCATGTTTGCTTGTTTTGTAATAGGAATCATTGGTTTTATTCTCGATAGAGTGATGATTGTACTACAACGTATTGTGTCATTTGATGACTCAGGGGCTTCTGTATAACTTCAATTAAAATTTATGATGATGTCATTTCTTGAAATGAAAAACGTATCACTAGGCTTTGGGCCTTATGATAACAGAACTGAGGTGTTAAAAGATATTAATCTATCAGTGAAAGAAAATGAGTTTGTCGCCATTATTGGTTTTTCTGGAGCTGGCAAATCAACCTTAATCTCCCTCTTGGCCGGGCTTACTCAACCAGATAAAGGGCAAGTAACCATAGGTGGCAAAGTGATTAAAGAGCCTTCACCGCGCCTGGGCATTATGTTCCAAAACTATTCTTTACTACCCTGGCTTACAGTTTATGAAAATATCGAACTCGCTGTACGCCAAGCCTTACCTAAACTCAAAGGTAAAGAACTGGTTGAGCATGTAGAGCGTTACGTAGGCATGGTTAGTCTTACTCCAGCACTCAAAAAAACACCTGCAGAGCTTTCAGGGGGGATGCGTCAGCGTGCGTCTTTAGCTCGTACCTTGGCGATGCAACCAGAAGTCCTCTTGCTCGATGAGCCTTTGAGTGCTCTGGATGCATTAACCCGTGCTAATATCCAAGATGAGATTATTCGTATTTGGGAGAATGACAAGCGTACTGTGGTGATGATCACCAATGACGTTGAAGAAGCGTTATTTATGGCAGACAGAATTATTCCTCTAACTATTGGACCAGAGGCAACTCTCGCTGATCCATTTTTAGTCGAGATAGATAGGCCGCGTAACCGTGCAGAAGTTAACAATAACGATACGTATAAAAAACTCAAGTTAGATGTCACGAACTACCTTATTGGTCTTAATGATGAAACCAAAAAGTCTAAAGCTAAAATTGAAATTGAGATGCCAGATGTTCAGCCTCTTGATCTAAGTAAGCCTCTTTCTAAAAATGTCCAAGTATAAATATTATGAGTGATAAATATGTTGATATTTTTGATTTAGTTAAGGCCTATCCAAACCCGTTTGGTGAAGCTATTCGTGTAGTAGACGGCTTTAACCTTAGGATTCCTAAGGGCGAGTTCATGAGCGTGATTGGGCACTCAGGTTGTGGAAAATCAACTGTACTTAATATGGTGGCAGGCTTAATTCCAAGTTCAGAGGGCAGTATCATTGTAGCTGGCCGTGAGATTCCTGGTTCAGGCCCTGATAGAGCTGTGGTATTTCAATCACCTTGTCTATTACCATGGTTGACTGCTTTTGATAATGTGATGCTGGGAGTTAATAAATGCTACGCTCACGTCAGTGAGCAAGAACGCAAGCAGATAGTTGAATACAGTCTCAGCGCTGTAGAGCTTCAGGATTCTATGTATAAGTTTCCCAAAGAAATGTCAGGAGGCATGCAGCAACGTGTAGGTATAGCAAGAGCCATCGCCCTTAAGCCTAATATGCTGCTTCTTGATGAGCCATTTGGGCGCTTAGATTCGTTGACTCGCATGGATTTGCAAGATGTGATAGTCAATATCCTAGCTAAGGAAAAAATCACTACCATGATGATTACCCACGACATTGATGAAGCTGTCTATATGTCAGACAAGATTTGCATGATGACTAATGGTCCACAAGCTAAAGTGGGCGAAATTTTAGAAATTGACTATGAGCGTCCGCGCCATAGGCAACAAATGATGCTTGAAGACAAGTACTTTGGGTATCGAGAAAGACTTCTTTCTTTTCTAGAAAATTGTGAGAAGGAAAAGGAAGCGAGAGTGAAAGCGTAAGCATATCGCTTACAGAGTAGCTTATTACTAACATAAACAATAATGAATATGAAAATAACTAAAATAGCCTCAATGGCACTATTAACTGCAGGTATTGCTTCTGCAGGAACAGAACAAGTCAAATCAGCTTTTGAGCAAATGATGGATGAAGGCAAAGTAAATATTAATGCACGTTTACGCTATGAAGGCCTAGAGGTGAGATCAGGTTCAAACCTTGATGCACTGACTCTACGTACTCGTGTTGGATTTACTACGGGTGAGTATAATGGCTTTAAAGCGATGATTGAAATGGAAGACGTCAGTAGCTTATCTCAAGAGACTCACCACCCTGCTGATCCACTAGTAACTGAACTTAACCAATTTTGGGGGTCATACACAGCGGAGAACTATGACGTTAAATTTGGTCGTCAAGTCTACGCTCTTGATAATCACCGTTTTATTGGTCACGTAGGTTGGAGACAAAATATCCAAACATTTGATGCTATCACATCCAACACGAGCTTTATCCCAGGTGTTGATTTAAAATTAGCTTTTCTAGAAGGGCAAAACAATGTCCTTGGCAAAACATCAAGCTTAGAGGGCTATATTGTTAATGCAACTAGCAAAATCAATGACAACTTAACCTTGCAAGGCTTTGGTTACAGCTTACAATTTGATGGAAATCCAGCAGCTAAATCAACAGATACTCTTGGTTTTACAGCAAAAGGTAAATTCTCTCTTGCTGACCAAGCGTTTGGTTATGTTGCTTCAGTTGCTACTCAGACAGACAATAGCTCATCACCGTCAGGTAGAGATTTAGATAATAGCTACTATGACTTACAGCTTAATACTAAAATTGCAGGATTCACATTTGGACTTGGTTATGAAGTACTTGGAGGTAATGGAGCAACAGGCTTTACGACTCCATTAGCTACACTACACAAGTTTAATGGTTTTGCTGACCAATTCTTAGGTGCTAGTGCTTCAGGAGGTTTGACATCAGGTCTAGTGGATCAAAGCGCAAGTGTTGGATATAAACTCCCAATTGGGAATGGTCTATCTCTTAAAGCAATCTACCACCAATTTGAAACAGAAGCAGGTGAAGAGCTAGGTACAGAAATAGATTTTGTGGCTGTGTACCCTATTAGTAAAAGCATCAAGTTTTTAACTAAATACGGGAACTACAGTGGTGATGATTCTACTATAGCTTACGGCAATGGAGACAGAAAAATGATCTCAGCTGAACTCAACTTTGTTTATTAATCATATAGATTAAAGGTTATTGATAAGAAGTACCCCTTAAGCCCTGCTTACATAATGAATGTAAGCAGGGCTTATTTTATTAATCAATGGTTAAAAAAACAAAAAATAGACGTTAAATCAATTATTAGACGCTATAATAGGTAACAACACAACAAAACTATTAAATGCGTAGAAGTTTCTTAGATAAAACCACAGTTAGCCATAATTTAAAATACAGGCGTAAGCATATCACAGCCGTGATAAAAAAACTCCACCCCATAACAACAAACAAGCTAAACGTCGTCGTACGTTTAATGCCATTCATTATAACCCTCGTCATGACCGTTAGCCTAACTAGTTAGAGTAATAAATGGTTTTAATAGAGTTTTTCGTTGTTCATTGACTTAATAACATTACTTGGCTAAAAATATTTCCATGAAGCCAAAAATAGGATTTGTAGGAGTGGGCAAAATGGGCGCTAACATGGCGCGTCATTTGGTAGATATTGATTACGAGGTGGTCGCTGTCTATGATGTAAATAAGAGTGTTGCTGAATCGCTGAGCCACGAATTATCTATACAGCCTGTCACAAGTTTAGCCAGCGTGACTGCCGCTGCTGACGTGATTATTACTGTGGTAACCAATGATGCAGCAATGCAACAG
>DGKB01000004.1 GCA_002386905.1 Akkermansiaceae bacterium UBA4581
AGACTCATCTCGTAGGTGGTGCTGCTTATGATGAGCATGGTACGCCATTGCCAGAAAGCACAGTCAAAGCTTGTGAAGCCGCTGATGCTATATTATTTGGCTCTGTAGGTGGCCCTAAGTGGGAAGATTTGCCTGCTGAATTACAACCTGAGCGTGGTGCGTTATTACCATTACGCAAGCATTTTGGTTTGTTTGCGAATTTACGCCCAGGTGTGTGTCATCCTAACCTCATTGATGCTTCGCCAGTGAAAAATGAGCTTATCAAGGACGGTTTTGATGTGCTTTGTGTGCGTGAGCTTACTGGTGGCATGTATTTTGGCCAACCTAAATCTATCACTCAAGAGGGTGATGACGTAGTGGTGATTGACACGATGATTTATAAAAAGAGCGAGATTACGAGAATTGCTCATGTAGCTTTTCAAGCTGCGATGCAACGTGATAAGCGTGTCGTATCTGTTGACAAGGCCAATGTACTCCAAAATGGTATTGTCTGGCGTCAAGCTGTAGAAGAAGTCGCCAAAGAATACCCAGAGGTTGAGTTATCTCACCTCTATGTTGATAATGCAGCGATGCAGTTGATTCGTCGTCCAGGTGATTTTGATGTGTTACTTACAGAAAACCTATTTGGTGATATTCTCTCAGATGAGATGGCTATGATTTCGGGTTCGCTTGGTATGTTGCCAAGCGCTAGTTTGGGTGAAAAGAATGCAGATGGTTACTATTTTGGTCTTTATGAGCCATCAGGTGGATCAGCCCCTGATATCACAGGTCAAGGGATTGCTAATCCTATTGCTCAGATTCTCTCGCTAGCTCTTTTACTTAGATTCTCTCTTAATGAAGTAGAAGCAGCCAAAGCTCTAGAAGCAGCGGTTCAATCAGTAATAGATGCAGGTTACCGTACTGGCGATATCTACCGTGGTACAGATAGTGAAAAGTTAGTCGGTACCACAGAGATGGGAGAAGCTATTATTAACGCGCTATAAGTCATAATCAATTAGATGAAGTAGCTTTCCGGAACGTTAGATAAAGGGAAGCGACTCATCTTGAGAAGCTGTTTAAAATTACTAAACAGCTTTCTAAGTAAAAGTTATACTTTTTACTTGTGGGATTAGAGGTCTATACCTACAGTCACTTAGCTTAACCAGTTACACTATATATGTTTAAAAAAGCCTTACTAGCCTTGGAAGATGGACGTGTATTTGAGGGTGTGAATTTTGCCACCGCAGGTACAACTACTGGAGAAATTTGTTTCAATACCTCAATGACAGGGTATCAGGAGATTATCACTGACCCTTCTTACAGAGGTCAGCTGGTGGCCTTGACCTGTCCGCAAATTGGTAACTACGGTATCAATGACGCCGATTGTGAATCTAGCCAAGCTCACTTACGAGCTCTAGTAATCGAGGAATTATCTCCTTGTGTGTCTAACTGGCGTTCAGAAAAAGATTTAGAAACTTACCTCAACGAACAAGGTGTATTTGGAATTCAAGGTGTCGACACACGTGCCCTTACTAAGCATTTGCGTGACAAAGGAGCGATGAAAGCCTGCCTTACAACAGAGCTCACTCCAGAACAAGCAGTTGAGGAAGCCAAAAACTCTCAAGGTGTACTCGGGCAAGATTTCGTCAAAGAAGTGTCTACCAAAGAGGCTTATGACTGGGACTTAGAATCTAGAGAATGGACAGTTCCTAACGTATGCACAGGGCAAGAAGGCGAGTATATAGAATTACCACCTGTAAAGTATCATATCGTCGCTTACGACTTTGGGGTAAAACGCAATATCTTACGTCTCTTACGCCAAGCAGGTTTTGAAGTGCATGTAGTACCATCAACTACTCCAGCTAGTGAGGTATTAGCGCTCAAGCCAGATGGAGTGTTCCTCTCTAATGGACCAGGTGATCCAGCTGTGCTCCATGAAGCGCATAAAAATGTACAAGAACTTTTGGGTAAAGTACCTCTCTTTGGTATTTGTTTAGGTCATCAGATCTTAGCTCATGCTTTAGGTGCGACTACTTATAAAATGAAGTTTGGTCACCGTGGAGGCAACCATCCTGTAAAAGACATGCGTTCAGGTGCTGTTGCTATCACTGCTCAAAACCATGGATTTGCTGTATCAGATGAATCATTAAGCGAAGATATTGAGGTTACCCATATCAATCTTAATGATAATACAGTAGAGGGAATTTCGCATAAAACATTCCCAGCCTTTAGTGTGCAATACCATCCAGAAGGTGCTCCAGGACCACATGATGCTCATTATTTCTTTGATGAGTTTGCTGCGTTAATTGACGCACAGAAATAAAAAATTTAGTTAAATAGAAATGAAAAATACAGTTGTTTGTGGTTTGCAGTGGGGTGATGAAGGTAAGGGTAAAATCGTCGATTTTTTGACCGAGTCTGCCGATGTTGTCGTACGTGCTCAAGGTGGTAGTAATGCAGGCCATACCGTCATTGCCAATGGTAAAAAGTATGTGTTACATTTAATTCCTTCTGGTATCTTATGGCAGGACAAACTCTGTGTGATTTCCAATGGTGTGGTGCTTGAGCCTCAGGCATTACTCAATGAAATGTCCTACCTCGCAGATGAGGGTATCAATATCACACCAGAGCAGCTCAAAATTTCTGATAGAGCTCATGTCGTATTTGATTACCACAAAAGCCTCGATGAAGCTCGTGAAATAGGTTTAGGAGATAAGAAGATTGGAACTACCAAACGTGGTATCGGCCCTACTTACGCTGACAAAGCTAACCGTGTAGGTTTTCGTCTAGCGGATGTAACAGAAGACAACTTTTGGACTGAGATGCTTCCAGCTCGTATTGAAGCTGCTAACAAAGATTTAGCTGATGTCAATCTACCTCTAGTGGATGCTGACTCCATGATAGAGCAGGCTAAGCAAGCTATAGAGCAACTTAAGCCATTTATTGTCGATACAATTGCTATCTTGCATGAAGCCAAGAAAGCAGGCAAAACATTCCTCTTTGAAGGTGCCCAAGGTTCACTCCTTGATATTGATTTTGGTACATATCCATTCCTCACTAGTTCTAGTACGACCAGTGGTGGCGTGATTACGGGGAGTGGTATTGGTTTAGGTGTGGTTAATCGTGTGGTAGGTGTCTGTAAGGCATACACCACTCGCGTTGGTGAAGGGCCATTTGGCACAGAAGACGCTGATTTTTCAGACTACTTGCATGATTTAGGTCGTGAGTTTGGTGCGACTACAGGGCGTGCACGTCGTTGTGGTTGGTTAGACTTAGTCTTGCTTCGTTATGCTTGCATGGTCAACGGAGTCAGTGATTTAGCCGTGACGAACCTTGATGGTTTAGATGCTTATTCAGAAATTAAAGTAGCAGTAGCTTACGAGATTGATGGAGTTGAGTACACATTACCACCAGCTAAACGTTCATCTTGGAACAATATTAAGCCAGTTTACAAAACTCTCAAGGGTTGGAACGTGGACACCACCGCCTGTCGTACATGGGAAGATTTGCCAGCTGAAGCTCAGACTTATTTGAACTTCTTGGGTCAAGAAGCCGACGCCAAAATATCTTATGTAGGTATAGGCCCTGATAGAGATCAGACTATCATTATTGAGTAGTTTTTTTGACTGAGTTTTAGGGAAAGTGTTTATATCACTTCATCTATTTCGTTTTTTAAGGGCATGGCAGTAGGTTTCTACAGCCAACCCTCAAAAGTCTCATACCTCAAGCAATCTAAACACTTTGAGATTAATAGTTATCGTTTTAATTTTTCACTCTTCACTTTTAACTAAATTATCATGACTTGGTGGCAGGCTCTTATTCTAGGTTTAATAGAAGGCATCACTGAGTACTTGCCAGTGAGTTCAACAGGTCACTTGGTGGTAGCTCAGCAATTGCTAGGGATAGGTGTTGCTGGTGAGGAGGCTAAAATGGCAGCTGATGCTTTTGCTATTTGCATACAAGCAGGAGCGATACTTGCGGTACTAGGTATTTATCGTGCGCGTGTGTGGCAGATGTGTTTAGGTTTAGCAGGCAAGGATAAGGATGGGTTACGTCTTTTATGTTTTTTAGTCATCGCTTTTATTCCTGCGGCGATTATTGGTCTTACTCTCGATAGTTGGATTAAGACTCAATTGTTTGGCATGCTACCTATTGTTATTGCGTGGTTTATCGGTGGGTTATATTTGTTAGCTTTTAAAAAGAAGTTAGAGCGTAAAACTCTAGAAAATGAACCAGATATGATGCAACAGCTCACTTGGAAAAAATGCCTGTCTATTGGTTTGTTTCAGTGTGTGGCTGTGTGTCCAGGAGTGAGCCGTAGTTTGATGACGATTAGCTCAGGTTTATTTCTAGGTTTAACCATGGGAGCTGCACTTGAATTTTCATTCTTATTAGGTGTGGTGACTTTGGGGGCAGCGACGGTTAAGGATGCTTTTTTTCAAGGGCAGTTGATGCTGGACACTTATGGTTGGACACCGATTATTGTCGGTATGCTCGCTTCGTGGGGCTCAGCTGTGATTGCAGTTAAATGGTTGCTCAGCTTCCTAAAACGTCGAGGTTTAGGCGTGTTTGGTTGGTACCGTATTATTTTGGCCTTAGTTATTGGGGTTTACCTCTTTATTTAGCAGCTCAATTTCACCTTTGATATAAAGGTTTGCAACAGGAAAAAAGAAGTTTTAAAGCTAGGGATTAGCTTTTATTTTGCTTGGTTATAGGGTATAACTTATGCCGTAATGAAAGTAATTTTTAAATATGTAGTATTAATATTGTCTTTGCTAGGTTTGGTGACGCTATTAATAAGTATCATGGTGTCTAGCCAACTTAATTCTTCTTTAAAACCTCACATGAATGAACAAGCTTTAACTTACCAAGAAGCTAAAAAAATAGCTGACCAAAAACTCGGCAACTTATCCGAAGAGGAAAGTCAGCAGGCGGTGACTCGATTTGTAGGCTTTCTCTCTAATGTTGGCTCTGTTGATTATATAGAGCGTGAGATTGGGCATGTTTATGCGGAGGAAACATACTTGAATGACACGCTTAAGACGTTTCATACCAGAACGGCTATTAAGGAACATTTTCTAAAGACGGCTAAAGCGATGACTACCTATTCGCTAGAAACTACAGATATAACGAAATCTGAGCAAGGTTACTATATTTCTTGGGTCATGACTTATAGTTCACCTAAATTTGCCAAGGGTAAAGATATTGTGAGTATCGGTGTGAGTTATGTGATGTTTGATGATAAAGGGCTAGTGACTTTGCATCAAGATTACTGGGATTCAAATGCTGGATTCTTTGAGCACTTGCCTGTGGTGAGTCATTTAGTTAAATGGATTAAGAATCAGTTGTAGGGATTGTAGTTGACAGCTAACTATTAAAGCCTATTTATAACTATGTCTTTTAAAAATATCATCAAAAGTTTGGGGGTGATGTTTGCTCAGTGGTTAGACTCTGATTATCATCCTGATATAAGCTCATTAAAGAACGCTAAAGATAAAATAGACTGGGAGCGTTGTGTGCCATTTGTTATTCTGCATTTGGGTTTAGTTGCTTTGATTTGGGTTCAGTGGAGCTGGATTGCTGTGGTGGCTGCTATATTTTTCTACGTGGTGCGTATGTTTGCTATCACCGCATTTTATCATCGTTATTTTGCGCATCGCAGTTTTAAAACAAGTCGAGTGATGCAATTTTTGTTTGCTGTTTGGGGGAATACATCTATGCAGAGAGGGGTGCTTTGGTGGGCGGCTACTCATCGCCATCATCATACACATTCAGATACACATGAAGATGTTCATTCACCCACTTGTAGTGGTTTTTGGTGGTCACATATAGGCTGGATCACTTCTAAGAAAAATTTTCCAACCAATTATAAGGCTGTCAAGGATTTTGCTAAATACCCTGAACTAGTTTTCCTGAATCGTTATGACCAGTTGGTGCCCATGCTGTATGCGGTGGCAATGTATGCTCTAGGAGCTTGGTTGGAGACACGTTACCCTAATTCAGCGGTGACGGCTTGGCAGTTTTTTGTCTGGACGGTGATTGTGAGTACTGTATTTTTATTACATAGTACATTGTTGATTAATTCATTGGCTCATGTATCTGGTAATCAGCGTTATAAGACAGGTGATGATTCACGCAATAATATATGGTTAGCATTACTCACTCTTGGAGAGGGGTGGCATAATAATCATCATCGCTACCCTCATAGCACGAGGCAGGGTTTTTTCTGGTATGAAATAGATGTGACTTATTATGGTCTTAAGCTGATGAGTTGGTTAGGTCTGATTACAAACCTTAAGCCTGTGCCTAAAAAAGTTTTGAAGGAATCCGAATAATCATCATGCATACAGTAAAGATAGATAAGTCCACAGCCAAATCTCAGGGTCAGAATAAGCCGTCTGTGGCTATTGTTGGACTGGGCATATCGGGTTTAGGTTGTGCTCATTTTCTTAAAAATGATGTGGATTTAACTCTGTATGAAGCCAATGATTATGTTGGGGGGCATACGAATACCGTGACTATTGATGCTGGGTCTGAAGAGGTAACCATGGACACAGGCTTCATGGTTTACAATGAGGACACTTACCCTCATTTGACTCGTTTGTTCGCTGAATTAGGAGTTGAAACAAAAAAAACTTCGATGTCATTTAGCGTGAATCATACTCCTGATAATTTGGAGTATAATGGAGGCAAATTTAATCAATTATTTGGACAGCGTAAAAATATATTTAATTTAAAGTATTTAAAGATGCTACTTAAAATTAACAAGTTTAATTCAGAGGCTCTGTTAGATATTGAAAATACTAAACTACATTCATTGACGCTTAGAGAGTATGTAGAGTATCGTGGTTACGGAGAAGAGTTTTTGCGCTGGTATTTAGTGCCTATGGCGTCTGCAGTGTGGTCAAGCTCTATGGATAAAGTCGAAGATTTTCCTGCCATTACTTTACTAAGGTTTTGGTGTAATCACGGTTTTCTTGCGGTGGAGAGCCGTAAGCAATGGCGCACAGTGTGTGGAGGAGCTAAACAATATGTAGATAAACTGATTAAACCGTTAGTAGGCGATATTCAGCTTAACAATCCAGTTATTGCTATTTCTCGTGAAGGAGGAAAAATCAAAGTCGAAAGTCAAAATGAGGTTAGGTTCTTTGATCAAGTTATAATGGCAACACATGCAGATGATTCATTGCGTTTACTCAGCGACGCAACTACTCAAGAGCAAGAGGTTTTAGGAGCCTTTAGTTATCAAAAAAATATAGCGATTATTCATAAAGATGAGAGTTTTATGCCAAAGAATAAGCGTTGCTGGGCATCATGGAATTATTACATCACTCCCGCTGAATCGGCTAATAGATTAGTAAGCTCAACTCAGTATTGGATGAACTCATTACAAGGGGTTTCAGATCAAAATAATTATTTTGTCGCTATCAATCCTCAGCGATCTCCACAAAGTGCATTAAAGACAATCACTTATCATCATCCTTTATTTAATTTAGATGCAATTCAAGCACAGAAGAAAGTGCCTCAATTACATGAGCAGGGCTTAAATCAGACACAGACATTTTTTTGTGGCGCATGGCAACGCTATGGCTTCCATGAGGACGGGCTGTTATCAGCTGTAAATTTATGTGAGAAATTATTAAAAAAAGATGTATGGAGTTAATTAAGGCTACAACATCAATGAACTCAGCTATTTATGCCTGTAAAATTAAGCATAAACGCCTTAAGCCTGTGCATAGGCAGTTTTCGTACTCAGCATTTATGCTTTCTATTGATTTAGATGAGCTTGACCAATTAAATAAAAATATTAGAGGGTTTGGTTATAATAGGAGAAATATCTATGCGATTTTTGATAAAGATTATTTGCCTTTGCCTGAACTTCTAGAATCTGAGCAGCAGACTTCATTATCGATTAAAGCCAAGCTTGAGCACTACCTAAGGTCTCAAGACATAAAGCTCCCTGAAAACCCTCAATATCTACTCCAGACATTTCCGCGTATTTTTGGCTACCAGTTTAATCCTGTTTCTTTTTATTATATAAAAAATGGAGATGCAGAAACTCAAGTAGTGGTGGCTGAGGTAGGTAATACTTATCTAGAAAAAAAGCTCTATTTAATAGACAATAAAGAACCTGGCTCAGATTGGTTTACATTGAAAATAGCTAAGGATTTTTATGTATCTCCATTTTCGCAGGTTGATGATGATTTTTCTTTTAAGGTGAGCCCTCTTATCAAGCAAAGTGCTACTGAGGAAAAGTGGAGAGATAAATGGCTCGTCACGATTAATAATGAAAACCAAAACGGCTTGATACTCACCAGCTCCATTCAAGGGAGACGCAAGAGCCTTAATGCTCTAAGGCTCGCAGGTTATGTGTTACGCTACCCTTTAATGACCTTAGATATTATTATGACAATACATTGGCACGCCTTCGTGATGTGGTTACGTAAACTGCCTGTAACCAACAAAAGAGATACAGCCTATCAGCAGAAAAATGTATTAAATCCAAAATAGAATTCAAATCCATATTTTTTCATGTCTCCTAACAAAATAATTAAAGCCACTGATTTTCAAGAGTTCACTTACGGTTGGCGTCAAAAAGTTATTCATCATTTATTCAGTTCTATGACTCAGGGGGTGTTGATCCTGACTTACAGTGATGGCACGAGAGTTAAGTATGGTAGCCCCGCAGGAGAGGAAAATACAAGCCATGCAGAAATCCAACTATTAAAAGATAGTGATTTTTTTGAAAACTGCGTGGCTTATGGCAATATTGGTTTGGGTGAAAGCTATATGTATGGAGTGTGGGACACACCTGATATCAAGGCGGTGATTGCTTGGTTTATTCGTAATATCAGCCATAACATGGGGGCTAAAGCTTCTTCCAATAAACTCAAGTCTATTAATAAATTTCCTTGGTTCAATAAGCTGTTTCATCGACTCAGAGCTAATACGATTAAAAATAGCAAAAAAAACATCGCTGAGCATTACGACTTGGGTAATGATTTTTATGCGCTGTTTTTAGACGAGTCAATGACTTATTCTTCAGCTTTATTTACGCCAGAAGAGAAGAGAGCAACTCCTATCGATGCTTTAGCTCAAGCGCAGGAGGCTAAGTACGAGGCTTTATGTCAGAAAGTGCAGCTAAGCAAAGAGAGCCGAGTCTTAGAGATTGGTTGTGGTTGGGGTGGTTTTGCTGAGTATGCTGCTACACATTATGATTGTAAGATTACGGGAGTGACGATTTCTCAAGCTCAATTTGATTATGCAACTCAGCGTATTAAATCCAAAGGCCTCGATCATTTAGTCGAGATTAAGTTGCAAGACTATCGTGAAATTAATGGGGATTTTGATGCGATTGTATCAATTGAGATGTTAGAAGCTGTCGGAGATAAATTTTTGTATGAATATTTTAAAAAATGCAATGATTTGCTAACGGCTCAAGGTGTGCTCGCTCTACAAATTATTACTGTACCTGACTGTCGGTATGAAGCACTCAAGCAAGGCACTGATTTTATTCAGCGTCATATTTTTCCAGGTTCTCTGTTACTCTCGCTATCCCGTATAGCTCAAGTGCTCAAAAAAAACAGTGAGTTAAGCTTATTTGAGATTCATGATATGGGTTTTGATTATGCCAAGACGTTGGCGTGTTGGTATGATAACTTTAATCGACGCTTGCCTGAGGTGAAGCAGTTGGGTTTTGATGAGGTGTTTATCCGTAAATGGAACTATTACCTCAAGTATTGCGAGGCGGCATTTGCTACCAAAAATATTAGTGTAGTACAGGTAATTTATACCAAGCCTAACAATGAAAAACTAACCCCTTATCGAGCGTAACAATCAATATGATGCAGCTCAAAGAGAAAGCAGAATTTTTTTACCGTAAGCGGGTATTAAGCCCAATTAAGCAGCAGCTTACGCAGGGTGTTTCCATTGAAAAAATAGCTCTTACTTTGGCTTTATCTGTATCTCTAGGTATCTTCCCAATTTTGGGATCTACGTCATTAGTATGCCTATTAGTGGGAGGCTTGCTAAGATTAAACCTACCTTTTTTATTGGTGACTAAGTCATTTTTTGTAGGGCTACACTTGGCTTTAATTATGGTTTTTATTCGTATGGGAGAATCTCTAAACCGAGTTGAGCCTATTACTTTGGGAATAGATGAAATGCTTGCCGAGTTTAAGGAGAGCCCTAGTCAGTTTTTTCAAGATTTTGGTTTGACTGCTTGGTACGCTATACAGGCTTGGTTTTTGGTGGCTATACCACTAACAGTAGGTTTGCACTTTTTGTTTCGATGGCTTTTACGTAATTATGCCACTAAATTTTTGTCTTCAACTATAGCTGCACCATGATATTATTTATTAGCGGAGTCTTATTAGTTATTATTTTTTCCTTGGGGTGGGTGTATGCGAGGAGAATAAATAATGTAAGTTTGGTGGATGCGATGTGGGCATTAGCATTGCCGATTCCTGTTATTCTATATTTATATGCACATGATGGCTGGTGGGTACGTCAAATATTGCTTGGAGTCATGGCGGTGATGTGGTCATTTAGATTAGGTAGTCATTTAATGAATCGAATTGTTAGTCACCACCCAAAAGAAGATGCTCGCTACGCTAAACTACGCAAAATGTGGGAGGATAAATACTCTGACAAGCCACAACGAGTCCAAGTGAACTTTTTGATTATTTTTATAATCAATGCCATTTTAGTATTTCTACTTTCTCAACCTTTTTACGCAGCCGCACAAGTTGATGGCATATTTAAAGAGATTGAAATAGTTGGGTTAGTTGTGTTTATTATAGGTTGGATAGGGGAAATGATGTCTGATTATCAATTAAATAAATTTAAAAAACTCAAAAAATCAGGTGAGATTACAGATACGGTTTGTCAACTAGGCTTATGGAACTACAGTCGTCATCCTAATTATTTTTTTGAATCAGTTATTTGGGTGGGTATTTATTTGTTTTGTGCCACGACACTCTTAGGTATCACGACTATTTATGCGCCTATCATCATTACTTTCCTTTTAATCAAGGTTACAGGTATCCCTTCTCTAGAAAAGTCAATGCTCCAGAGCAAAGGCGAGGCTTATCAGCGCTACCAAGATAGTACGAGCGCCTTTGTTCCTTGGTTTAAAAAATCCAAACAATCTTAATCTTAGCTTTATTATGAAACCCATCCTCAATCAACTCTTAGAAAAAAACCTTATTCCTGATAACCTTATCCGTTTAGGTATACGTGGACGTCTGCGCCAAACCCTCAAAAAAGTACGCGCTCAAGATTGCGAAACACGCCAAGCAAATTTAATGCAGCATATCCAAGGACTCAATGAAAGTCCTCTAGCTATTGCAACTGACGAGGCTAACGAGCAGCACTATGAATTGCCTACGGCATTTTTTTTAGGTTGCCTAGGCCCACACCTCAAATACAGTAGTGGCTATTGGTTGGAGGGTGAAACTAGTGCAGATATTGAGCAGTCAGAGGCGCGTATGTTAAGGCTAACTTCAGAGAGGGCGCAATTAGCTGATGGCCAGCGTATTTTAGAACTAGGTTGTGGTTGGGGCTCATTGACTTTGTGGATGGCTCAGCATTACCCGCAGGCTCAAATCACCGCTATTTCTAATTCCAATACTCAGCGTGAGTATATCGAAGGACAGCTCAAAAAGAGAAATTTGACTAATGTCACAGTCAAGACAGTTAACATGATAGATTATACAGGTGAGGGAGACTCAGTGTTTGATAGGGTGGTGTCAGTTGAGATGTTTGAACATATGAAGAACTACCAGTTACTACTTGAGCGAATTAGCCAATGGCTCAAGCCTCAAGGTAAACTATTTGTGCATATTTTTACTCATAAAGATACTTCATATCATTATGAAATAGAGGATGAGAACGATTGGATGAGTCGCTATTTCTTTACAGGAGGGCAAATGCCGTCTGATGATTTATTGCATTACTTTCAGCAGCATTTGACTCTTGCGGACCACTGGCAAGTTAGTGGCACTCATTACGAGAAGACAAGTAACGCTTGGCTCTCGCGTATGGATGCGAATAAGGCTGAGCTCTTTCCCTTGATTCAAGAAACCTATGGCGAACATCAAGCCTTAAAATGGTGGGTTTATTGGCGTGTGTTTTATATGGCTTGTGCCGAATTATGGGGATTTGACCAAGGTGAGGAATGGTTTGTGTCGCATTACCTATTTGAAAACAAGTCTAAATAGTAAGTTGCTTTTTATTGACTCTTGACTCTTTGGAGTTGTAGCCAGTTGTAGTCTTCATCACTAAGAGAGTTGGTGCTAATAGTGAATTTTTCTTTGTAGGGTGTCTCTAGAGTGATACTGCCGACTTGGTAAAGAGTCATCCGAGCAAAGAGAGGGTAATCTAGATTGTTAAGGTTCCAAAATCTAAAGCCTTTGTGCATGACTTGCTTTTGATCTTTTTGTATGGCTTGTGTCGCAAGTTTTAGGTTTCGCCTAAGCTCTGCCCAAAGATAATTGGGATTAATGTTGATATATTTATGTTTACCAATGAGGTTGCTATTAGGAGTGTAAATAAGGAGAGTGGGGAAGGTTCTTACATCTAATTGATGCAAGAGTTGGTTGATGTGCTTTTGTTTCTTTGAGTAAACGGCGTTATTTGATTCTTGAATTTGTTTGTCAATTTTAAGTGCAACAAAGTTCTTTATAACCCATTGATTGAAATCTAGCTGTTTAATTAAGTCGTCATAAAGCTTTACGCTATTAGGACTTAAACTAGAGTTGCTATTAGTACACCAAATAAAGAGAGGTTTTTGTTGGCGACGAGCTTCTGTTAATGCTCGATTAAAACTTTTATGCCAGCCGTTTTGAATCATTGGTGTTGCTGTGAGCTGATTCAGTTTATTAGCGTTTTCGGCATCTGCGTAGGTTAGAGCTTGGTCTGAGTTATCAAGCTGGTCAAAAGAAGTTATCTTTTTGGTAGTTTGGGATTGGCTTGAATCGCTATCATCATCTAGACCGTTAATTAAGCTTTTTGGCGTATCATTTTTAAGGCCTTTTTGAGACTTCAGTTTTTTAATTTCATCATTAGAACTTGCTGTTGATATATTGGGTTGAGTAGTTTGACAGCTCTGCAACAAAACAAATATCAATATAACTGGATAGAGAGTATGATTTTTTATTTTTGAGGCTTGGTTTTTTAATGGCTTTAGCATAGAAACTTACAACTTTTGCATTCTGGCAAACGTTACCCACATAATTAATAATATTTACAATGAATTCAATATTTAAATTTAAAGGTTTATTAATAGTTTTAATAACCGCCGTGTCTATGTTGTCACTCGCTCATGGAGCAGGAGGCCCAGCTAAGGTCGATTATGCTTATCCTGATAAGAAGCAAGCAGCTAAGTTCCCTGTCCCTAATAGTTACTACGAGGCATCAGAGGATAAGTCTATGGGAGAAATCCTTATGTCACGCATCCAAAAAGACCCTTTTAATTTAGTGGCAACTATTATTTTCTTTTTAGCTATTTTTCATACATTTGCGGCAGCTAAATTTAATAATATGGCACATAAGTTTGAATTAGAGCATAGAGCAAAAATTGCCAAAGAAGGTCGACGCGCAGAAGATAAACCGCATCATGACGCAAAGGATGATGTTTCATTTAAAGCTTCATTATTCCATTTCTTGGGTGAGATTGAGGCTATTTTTGGTATTTGGGTGATTGCGCTTGCAGGAGCCGCTAGTTATTTTTACTCATGGGCTGATTTCAAAAAATATGTGTCAGTAGATAAGTATTTTGCTGAGCCTATATTCGTAGTTATTATTATGGCAATTGCCGCCTCGCGTCCTGTGTTGAAGTTTTCTGAGCAACTCATGGCTCAAGTAGCTAAATTAGGAAAATCGACACCACTTGCTTGGTGGTTGAGCGTGTTAACAGTAGCGCCTGTTTTGGGTTCGTTTATCACTGAGCCTGCAGCGATGACGATTGCAGCGTTATTACTCTCTAAAAAGTTCTATGCTTTTGACATATCAAATAAGCTTAAATATGCCACACTTGGTTTACTATTTGTTAATATTTCTGTGGGTGGCACGTTGACTCATTTTGCAGCTCCTCCAGTGCTTATGGTGGCAGGTACTTGGGATTGGAATATGGTTGATTTACTACTTAATTTTGGGTGGAAATCGGTGATAGGTATTATTGTATCAAACGCTATTTATGTAATGATATTCTCTAAAGAGCTCAAAGGATTAGCTGCACAAAAAACAGCAGGATCAGATACTGAGAACCTTTCTTGGGAAGATCGTGAAGAGCCAATTCCAGCATGGGTGACTATCGTGCATCTGTTTTTCTTAGCTTGGACTGTAATGAATGTGCATGACCCAGTGTTGTTTGTACTAGGTTTCTTATTCTTCCTCGCTTTTGTAACAGCGACAAATCATCATCAAAATCGTATTGCCCTTAAAACTCCTCTATTAGTTGGTTTCTTCTTGGCAGGGCTTGTTATTCATGGTGGTTGCCAAGGTTGGTGGATTGATCCAATTATTCGCTCGCTTAGTGACGGCACTTTGATGGTGGGCGCAACTATTTTGACAGCCTTTAATGATAATGCTGCAATCACTTATCTAGCATCACAGGTGCAAGGTATTAGTGATGGTGCTAAATACGCTGTAGTAGCTGGTGCTGTTGCAGGTGGTGGTTTAACCGTGATTGCAAACGCTCCTAACCCAGCTGGGCAGAGTATCTTATCTAAACATTTTAAAGATGGAGTGTCTCCGTTAGGTCTGCTCTTGGGTGCATTAATTCCAACAGTGGTGGTCTTTGTTTTTCTTTTGCTTTTACCAAGTTTGAGCCCACATCACAAAGTAGGGCCTAGCTACAAGAAAGACAAACCTAAGCAACATGTTCAGCATGAGTCTGCTCCTGTAAAGACTGTTGGGGTGCAGGTAAATCATTAATTATTAATTCTATGTTCACTGGATTAGTAGAGTCTGTAGCTACCGTAGAGGCTTTAAATATCACAGGTGATCAAGCAACACTTATACTCAATATTGAGTTTGCTGATGAATTATCATTAGGTGACTCGGTAGCTATTAATGGTTGTTGTTTAACAGTGGAAGAGCTGCTTGATTCAAGTCAAGTGGCTTTTCATGTTTTGGAGCAGACGCTCAAGATAACTAGCCTAGGAGATTTGACAGTAGGCTCCTTAGTTAATGTAGAGAGAGCTATGCTCATGAACGCTCGATTAGGTGGGCATATTGTGCAAGGGCATGTCGACGCTATTGGCAAGGTCGTAGCCTTTAATCAGCAGGGCGAGGATTGGCAATGGAGTGTTGAATTTTCAAAGGATTTAACATCATTTATCATCCACAAAGGCTCAATCACCGTAGATGGAATGTCTCTTACGGTAGCTGAGTTAGATAAATCATCTCGTATTATAACTATTTATATTACACCACATACTTACAAGGTGACTCATTTGCCGCAAATGAAAGTAGGTAAACAAGTCAATCTCGAAGCAGATTTAATTGCTAAGTATGTGCAAAGTATGGTTCAACCCTATCAAGGTAATTAAGGTTGCTGTAAGTCGATGTATAGATTCATTTTTTTAAAAAATAATTCTGCAATTTAACTTGCTTATTTTTAGGCATTATTTTATCAGAGGTGACACATTTTAAATTTTTGTTTAGACGATAAAAATCATGCAAGTTAAATCATTTTTTTCAGGACACTTAATAACAAGTATAGCTTGTGTTTTTTTATTATTTAGCAATACAGTTTTAGCAGCTTCAGATACAGGAGAGCACGCTTTTGATCATTTGCCAAAGCATGCGGAGAAATTAGCTACTTTTGATTTAGGTGGATTTCAGTACTCAATCACTAATTCTATGGTGGCTTGGTGGATAGTCTCTATTATTTTGGTGATAATAGCTCAATTAGTAAGTCGCAGAGTGGCAATTATACCTTCTAAGTTCATTAATGCTGTTGAGTCATTAGTTGAATTTTTGTTTAACTTTTATGAGAGTATAGTTGGCTACAATTTGGCTAAAAAGACTTTTGGTTTTTTAGGTGGCACATTTATTTTAATTCTTTTTTCTAACTATGCTGGATTGCTACCAGGTGTAGGGACTATAGGTTGGATGCTTTCAGGAGAGGGTGTTGATCCGCATGATACATTTAGACCGTTCTTGCGTGGAGCTAATGCCGATATTAATACAACTGCGGCAATGGCGTTTTCATTCTTTTTCTTTTGGTGGTATATGTCATTTAAGCAAGTTGGTCCCAAGTATTTCTTTTCTCACATCTTTTTGCCTTCTGGTGTTCAAGGCGTGATGTGGTGGGCGTTTCTTCCTATCTTCCTCTTCGTGGGTTGTTTGGAAATGGTTTCATTTGTGATTCGCTCTGTAGTGCTCACATTCCGACTTTATGGTAATATATTTGCTGGTGAAACTCTCATTGAGACTATGGCTCATATGCATGTGTTAGCTCCATTACCTTTTTACTTTATGGAATTGCTTGTAGGTTTCTTGCAAGCGTTAGTGTTCACACTCTTGTGTGCTGTGTTTCTTAACCTTAGTTGTTCAAAAGACGAGGCACACTAAATTCCACCACTTTTTCAAATAGACCATGGCGGAGTTAGATCTGTGGTATTTGAAAATCAAACTAAACTAAATTAAATATTATGACATTGTTAAACGTATTAGCAGAAATTAATGGTAACCTAACAGGAGCTGTTGCAGCTATTGGTGCAACTATTGGTATTGGTCTTATCGGTAGTAAAGCTGCTGAGTCAACTGGACGTAACCCAAGCGCTTCAGGTAAGGTTCTTGCGATTTCAATCGTTTTAGCCGCTCTTATCGAAGGTGCTTTGATTATTGCTCTTCTTTTGGGTGCTAAGTAATCTGAATTTGATGTCTCAGTCTGTGTCTGTATATTCTGCAAGACTGAGACATCACTTTTGTTATAATCCTTTTTAATGACTATGTTTGATTTATTATTAGCCGCGACCACCTCTACTCAAGAAATGGGTTTATGGGAAGATCTTACCAAGACCTTTCATATTGAATTGCCATTATTTATTTCTCAAGTAATTAATTTTATTATTGTTTTAGTTGTACTCTACTTTTTAGCTCTTAAGCCTCTAACTCAGGTGATGACAGATCGTCGAGACCGTATTATTGCTGGTGAAGAAAAGCTCAAGCAAATTGAAGCTGATTTAAAAGCTTCAGATAAAAAAGCAGAAGCTATTATTAGCAAGGCTAATGACGAGGCTAAGCGTCTCGTAGCAGAAGCAAAAGCAAGCGGAGACAAGCTCCTCGAAGCAAAAACACAAGATGCTATTAATTCAGCGCAAAATATCATCAAAAAAGCTGAAGCAGCCGCAATCGATGAGCGCAAAAAACTTTCTGAAGAAGTGAGAGCCGAGTTTGCCGAGCTCGTAGTCAAGACTACAGCCAAGGTTACCGATAAAGCTCTAAATGATTCTGATAAGAAGAAAATTAGAGAGTCAGCAGCAGCTGGAATTTAAGCTACCCATTACCTAAATGAAAGTATCTAAAGAATCACTTAAAACAGCACGTCGCCTCTATCAAATTTCTTTGGTAGATGGAGAGCTTAATGATAAAACTCTTAAGGCTATTCTTGCTAAGTTAACTGAGCAAAAGCCACGCGGTTATCGTGAGGTGCTTAGTGCTCTGCAACGTCTAGTAGAAAGATACTTTTCAGCTAAAGAAGTAGTGATTCAATCAGCTGAGAAAGTACCATCAGGTGAGAAAAAAGATTTAGAAGCTAAATTAGTAGCTGAGCATGGTTCTGGGTTAAACTTTAGTTACAAAGAAGATCCAAGCCTTTTAGGTGGCTTAAAAATTAAAGTAGGTAGTGTTGTATATGATGGTTCAGTTAAAACTAGGCTGAACCAAATTAGCGAAGTTTTATAAAAAAGATTTAAATTTAATTAAAAAAAGATAATGAGTAGTATTCTTGATCAAATCGAAGCAGAAATTAACAAGGTTTCTTCTTCTGTCGAAAAAACAAGTGTAGGTATCATTCGTGAGATTGGTGATGGTGTTGCCAAAATCGAAGGTTTAGCTGACGTTAAACTTAACGAAATGATTGAATTTCCAGGTGGCACTATTGGTATTGCTTTAAACTTGGAAGAGTATGAAGTAGGTGTGGTTCTCTTAGGTCAAACCTCTCATTTGAAATCAGGTGATGAGTGTAAGGGCACAGGCAAGCTACTCTCTGTACCTGTAGGTGAAAAATTACTTGGTCGCGTTGTAGATGCTCTTGGTAACCCTATTGACGGCAAAGGTGACATCGAAGCCGCCGATAATTACCCAGTAGAAAAAATTGCTCCTGGTATTATTCAACGTAAGTCAGTATCAGTTCCTGTGCAGACAGGCATTATGTCTATCGATTCAATGATTCCTATTGGACGTGGTCAACGTGAGCTTATTATTGGTGACCGTGCAACAGGTAAGACAACTATTGCTCTTGATACTATCATTTCACAATCTAAGCAAAACAAAGCAGCAGCATCAGGCAAACTTGCAGATCATAAGCCTCTTTATTGTATTTATGTTGGTATTGGTCAAAAGCTTTCTAACATCGCTCGCACTGTTAAAACTCTTGAAGACGCAGAAGCGTTTGAAGATACTATCATCGTTTCAGCTTCGGCTTCAGATTCAGCTGCACAGCAGTTCATTGCTCCTTATACAGGTTGCGCGATTGCTGAGTACCTCATGGATCAAGGCAAAGACTGTTTAATTGTATTTGATGATTTATCAAAGCATGCAGTAGCTTACCGTCAAATCTCTCTCTTGCTCAAACGCCCTTCAGGTCGTGAAGCTTATCCTGGTGATGTATTCTACCTTCACAGTAGATTACTTGAGCGTTCAGCACGTCTTTCTGATGCTGCTGGTGGTGGTTCATTAACTGCCTTGCCAATCATTGAAACTCAAGCAGGTGACGTATCGGCTTACATCCCAACTAACGTAATTTCTATTACTGACGGTCAGATTTTCCTTGAAAGTGATTTGTTCTACCAAGGTATTCGCCCAGCGATTTCAGTAGGTCTTTCAGTTTCTCGTGTAGGTTCAGCTGCACAAACTAAAGCGATTAAGAAAGTTTCTGGTACTATCAAGCTTGATTTAGCTCAGTTCCGTGAAATGCAGGCCTTTGCTCAGTTTGGTTCAGACCTTGATGATGCAACCGCAGCTAAGTTAGCTCGTGGTGAGCGCATTGTTGAGATGTTCAAACAGACTCAATACAGCCCACTTAGCCTTGAAATGCAGGTATGCTTGATGTACGCAATGCAAAATGGTTACTTTGACGGTGTTGAAGTCACAGAGGTAAAAGCTTTCCAAGCAGGTTTAGAAGAGCACTTGAGCACACGTTCAGTAGAGCTTCTCCAAAAAATTGCTAACGAAAAGGCTCTCAGCGATGACATCATCGATAGCTTAAAAACAACTTTATCAGATTTTCAAAAGAGCTGGAAGTAATCTAGCGTAACTTATTATTCTACTATCATGGCTAGCTTGAAAGATATTCGTCGCCGAATTAAATCAGTTAAAGGGACCTCTAAAATCACTAGAGCGATGCAACTTGTTGCAGCTGCTAAGATGAAGAAGGCTCAAGATCAAGCTGTAGCCGGTAGAGAATATGCGCAAAAGCTCAATCAAATTCTTGGTCAAATTATTGACAAATCTGAGGGTGAGCTCAAGCACGCTTTTTTAGGCAATATTTCAAGTGATCAAGAAGCCAAGCGTTTAGTAGTTATTATTTCTACAGACAAAGGGCTTTGTGGAGGTTTAAACAGTAATTTATTTAAAAAACTCCTACGTGATCAAGCTGAATCAAGCATCACTACTAATTACCTAACTATTGGTAAAAAAGTAGGAGCTAAATTGGTAAACGAAAACAGTGAGATTATTAAATCTTACTCTTTAGCAGATCCAACCGTATTCTCTGAAGCTGCAGAAGTGGCAACAGAGCTTACAGAGCTCTTCTTAAGTGGTGAGTACACACAAATTGAAATTGCTTACAATGTCTTTGAGTCAGCGATGGTTCAGACACCAAGCATTCAACCATTACTGCCATTAGCTGTAGAGGACTTGCTTGAAGCCACATCTACTGAAGAATCAAGTGATGAGGTGTTGTCTTACCTCTTTGAGCCAGGTTTAACCGCAGTGCTTGAGGATATTATGCCTCTTTACGTTAACTTTCAAGTTTATCAGAAATTAGTAGAGTCTAAAGCTTCAGAGCATTCAGCACGTATGATTGCTATGAAATCAGCTACTGATAATGCTAAAGATATTGTGGATGATTTACAACTTCAGTACAACAAGGCTCGTCAAGCAGCTATTACTTCAGAATTGCTTGAGATTACGACTGCGCAAATGGCACTCGATTAAGACTAACAACTTTATTTATTAAAAACTAAACTATCATTAAAATTATGAGTAACAAGGGAACTATCGTTCAAGTTATCGGTGCTGTTATCGATGCCGACTTTTCTAATGCAGAGCAAATACCAGCTATCTACAATGCGTTGACTATTGACTACGAAATCTATGGTGAAACTACAACACTCACTTTAGAAGTGCAGCAGCATTTAGGTGATGGTTGGGTAAGAGCTATTGCTATGAGTACTTCAGAAGGTCTTCAAAGAGGTATGGATATTACTGATACAGGAGCTCCTATTTCTGTGCCTGTTGGACCATCAGTACTTGGTCGTATCTTTAATGTAACTGGTGACCCGGTTGACGAGCAAGGCGAAGTAAAAACTGATAAATACTACCCAATTCACCGTCCAGCTCCAGCTCTTGTTGATCAAGCTGCTTCAGCTGAGCTACTTGAAACAGGCATCAAAGTTATTGATTTGATTTGCCCATTCACAAAGGGTGGTAAAGTAGGTGCCTTTGGTGGTGCAGGTGTTGGTAAAACAGTAGTTATCATGGAGCTTATTAACAACATTGCTAAAGCTCATGGTGGTTATTCAATTTTTGCAGGTGTAGGTGAACGTACTCGTGAGGGTAATGATTTGTACGAGGAAATGAAAGAAGCAGGTGTTATTAACGCTGATAATCTTTCAGAATCTAAAGTAGCCTTGGTATATGGTCAGATGAACGAACCTCCAGGTGCTCGTCTTCGTGTCGCTCTTTCAGCTCTTTCAATGGCGGAGTACTTCCGTGATGAAGAGAATCAAGACGTATTGCTTTTCGTTGATAATGTATTCCGTTATTCACAAGCAGGTTCAGAAGTATCAGCACTTCTTGGTCGTACTCCATCAGCTGTGGGTTACCAACCAACATTGGCTGAGGAAATGGCAGTGCTTCAAGAGCGTATTACTTCAACTAACAAAGGTTCAATTACTTCTTTCCAAGCGGTATACGTACCAGCGGATGACTTGACTGATCCAGCTCCAGCTAACACATTTGCTCACTTGGACTCAACAGTGGTTCTTGAGCGTGCTCTTTCTGAAAAAGGTATTTACCCAGCAGTTGATCCTCTTGCTTCAGTATCAAAAGCCCTTACTCCTGAGATTGTAGGTGAAGAGCATTACCGTGTAGCACGTGGTGTGCAGTCTATCCTCCAACGTTATAAAGACTTGCAAGATATTATTGCTATCTTAGGTATGGATGAGCTTTCTGACGAAGACAGACTTGCTGTAGATCGTGCGCGTAAGATTGAGAAATTCCTTTCTCAGCCATTCCACGTAGCAGAGATTTTCACAGGTATTTCTGGTCAACTTGTTTCTGTTAAAGATACAGTAGCAGGTTTTGCTGAAATTCTTGATGGCAAGCTCGATGACGTGCCAGAAAACAACTTCTACATGAAAGGTGGCTTAGACACTGTAGAGCGTAGCTAAGTAGCTTTAACTACATTAAGAAACTATTCTCTAACTAAAGAAATATCATGTTAAAATTAGAAATTATCACTCCTGAGAAAAAAGTTCTCTCAGAAGAAGTATCTAGCTTAATTGTTCCTGATAACCAAGGTGGGGAAATGGGCATTTTGCCTCAACATGCTGCTTTAGTTACTTTAACCCAAGGAGGTGTGCTCACTTATGATAAAGCAGGAGTTGAAATCTCAATTGAGATTGGCTCAGGGATTATCGAAGTATCAGAGGACACAGTTAATATCTTAGTTGCCAAAGTGGGTTAAATTTGAAAGTCAATTGATTAAAAAAGCCTAGTAGATTTATTTCTACTAGGCTTTTTTTATTAAGAACCTTGTGTTGGTATAGTTCTTTTTACACTCATATAATAGCTACTAATAGATAAGTATTTAAAGATGCTTTGCTCGTCATTCTTGCTTGACGATTTAGATGTGGCTCTATAATCTTTGACTACTTAATCAATTAATTACCGTGGATTTTAAAGATATCAAAAAAATTGTCGAACTCATGGAGACTTACGAGCTCTCTGAATTTTCATTAGAACAAGCTGAAGGAGATAGCATCAAGCTAAAGCGCGGTGGACAACCTGTGATTAGCGCTATTCCTGCAGCATTACCAACCGCGGCGCCAGCACCTGCTCCAGTTGCCTCATCACCTATAGAAGCCTCAGCTGTCACTGTTCCAGCTGCTTCAGGTAAAACGATAGACTCACCAATGGTAGGTACTTTTTATGTGAAACCTGCACCAGATGCTGATAATTTCGTGAATGTGGGTGATAGCGTTTCAGAAGGTCAAGTCATCTGTATTATTGAGGCCATGAAGGTAATGAACGAGATTAAGGCTGAAACAAGCGGTACAATTACAGCTATCGTAGCCGAAGAGGGCAAACCAGTACAATTTGGTGACCCACTTTTTAATATTTCTTAATTATATAATTTAAGCTTTTAAAGTTTAAATTTAATTTCACTTTTAACACTATGTTTAAAAAGGTTCTTATTGCCAATCGTGGCGAAATTGCACTCAAAGTAGTTCGTGCTTGCCGTGAATTAGGAGTGACATCAGTCGCTGTTTACTCTGAAGCTGATGTAGACTCTATGCATGTACAGCTTGCGGATGAAGCAGTTTGTATAGGTGCAGGCCCTAGCTCAGAGAGCTATTTAAAAGCAGATCGCATCTTAGCTGCAGCAGAAATCACTCATGCTGACGCTATACACCCAGGTTATGGGTTCCTTTCTGAAAATGCACGTTTTGCAGAAATTTGTGAAACTAGCGGGATTAAATTTATTGGGCCAAGTGCAGAGACTATTCGCACGATGGGGGACAAGAATACAGCACGTCAAACATCTATTGCCAGTGGAGTTCCAGTGACTCCAGGTTCTGATGACGTTATTCCTGATGTTGAAACAGGTTTAAAATGGGCTACGGAAATTGGTTTTCCAGTAATGATTAAAGCCACTGCTGGTGGTGGCGGTCGAGGAATGCGCCCAGCGATGAATGAAAGCGAATTTGCAGAGCAATACCATGCAGCTAGCTCAGAAGCTATTGCTTGTTTTGGTAATGGAGCTTGTTACATTGAAAAATTAGTACTCAACCCTCACCATGTAGAAGTACAGGTAATAGGTGATGAACATGGTAATTACACTCATCTTGGTGAGCGTGATTGCTCAATGCAACGCCGTAACCAAAAAATCATTGAAGAATGCCCAAGCCCGTTTATCACTGATAAATTGCGTAAGGAAATGCACGCTGCATCCGTCGCTCTTATCGAAAGAATAGGCTATAGAAATGCAGGTACTATTGAGTATCTAGTGGATGAGAAGTCAGAAAATTTCTACTTCATGGAGATGAACACTCGTATTCAAGTGGAGCATCCAGTTACTGAAGAAGTTATGGGTTGTGATCTTGTCAAAGAACAAATTCGTATTGCAGCAGGAGAAAAACTCTCACATAATGTTCTTAATAAAGTACCTCGTGGACATAGTATAGAGTGCCGTATTAATGCAGAAGATCCTTATAATGATTTTCGCCCTAGTCCTGGGTTAATCACTCTTTGGTATACACCAGGTGGTAAAGGTGTGCGTGTGGATTCACATGTTTATTCAGGCTATCAAGTTCCACCTTACTATGACTCAATGATTGCCAAGCTTATTGTAACAGCATCAACTCGAGAGATTGCGATTGAAAGGATGAAAAGAGCTCTTTCTGAATTTATGATTGAGGGTATCAAAACCACAATTCCTTTCCAACAAGAGATTATGAGTCAACCTGACTTTGTTAAAGGTGATTACGATATAGGCTGGGTAGCTCGCTATATCGAAGAAAAACAATACTAAAACTAATTCTTGTTAAAATATAAAAGCCATAGAAGTTTTCTTCTGTGGCTTTTATTTTTTCAATAAAAAACATAAATACCTACTAGAGTCGTTTATTTCTTTATGATTAAAAGTATATTTTTTTCTGCAATTATCTGTATATATGGCTTAATTCAAGCTGTTGATGAGTACAGTTACGGTTACTGGCTCAATGGTTGGCATAAGTTAGACAAGGATAAGAGCTCAGATATACTAGTTTTAGAGACAAATCGTTATGCGCTAGCTCTTGATATGGATAATTTAGCAGAGCCTGGTTTAGGAGCTTTAAATCACGCATTGAGTTATGAGCAGGCTTTAGAAAATAATTCATTAGATTTAAAATCATTACCTAAAGCGCAGTTAGTACTACAAATCACAGTTGATGGAGTAAGTTATAAGTCAAATACTAGCCAAGCAGGCTTAAGAGAAGATAAAAAAAGGCTAGCTTCAGCTATGCTATGGGAGTCTGCTCGTGTTGCTCAGCATTATGAATTAATTGATTTAGAGTTTAAAAGTGATGCAGGTGAGAAACTATCCGCTTTAGTAGATTTACATATAGTGGCATGGCACAATAGCCTTAGCTTTACTCTAGATGTAAAAGCTTTAAGCCCAGTAGAGGAAGTTAAGCTAGAAGGAGCCGAAATTAAATTGAGTCTAAACAGTGACTTGGGTAATTGGGCTTATTCAGATAGTTATTCGGCTCAAAATCAAAATAAGAAAAAATTCACACTCACTTGTTTGTTAGATCAAAAGCATCAAGAAACTCCAAACATAAAAGTAAATAATGACAAGGGGCAAATTTTTCCTGTACAGTTTAATAAGCAAAAAAACGCTTACGTCGCCCATGTTGAATATGTAGAAAGAGACTGGAAAACAGGCTATACTGATATACGTGAGTATGATGAGTTTACCATAAAAGTACCAGGGAGCCATCATAAGCAGTCGATTCCCTTTTTATTTAGATTAGATCATGTAGCAAATATTACAGGGCTTTGCCCTATTCTTTGTGATAGCGACGGTAAGCCTACAGGGATACCAATACAGCTTAGCAAAAATTGGCATGAGCGCTCGATGGGCTCATATCTGATGGCTTACATTAATTTGCCAGCGCATAAACAAACGCAATATTACACCTTACGAATCCCTTATAGTTTTTATGGTAATTTGCCTTCGGCTAGTCATTCACAGTTAAGTTTAGTAGGCTATACTAAAAAAGGGGGTAACGGACGTTGGGATCAATTAGCTATTGGAAGTTTTGGTGAAACTATTTGTTTTGATGTTGATATGAGCTGTACAAGTCAGATGATTACCGACATTAGAGGCTTGATGTTCAGAGATGGCAAAGATGGTAGAAAATGGAATTGGACAAATGCTGGCTGGGGAGGAGACTGGTTAAATATTAAAGACGAAAATCAAGATAAGTATTATCCAAAAAATCTAAAAACAGCCTACTTATCTCACGGTCCTTGTGTTACCGACGTTAAATATTCAGGTTACTATGGGATGAATCGTGAGGTTAAATTCAAGGCTCAGATACAAACCTTGCGCACTAATGATTATAATAGAGTATTTCAAAAATTCTATTACACGTTTACTCAAGATGTAAAACCAAAGTCCATAACTCTCTTTCAATTAGGTCGAGCTCACCGGTATCAAACACCCGCGATAGCCTATGGCAATAAGCAAGGTTTAATCAAAGAACATCAAGTCTCCAAAAAGCTACAGCATCAAGAGCTGTTTTTAGAAGACACCCCATTCACAGGGGTGGCACCATGGTGGATTGGATTTCCTCGAGGACAAAATATTGAGCGAACGAACAATGAAACTATGGGGAATGGCTATAAATCATTAATTATTAGAGATTACAAAGTCGTAGCAAATGGTAAAACTTACAATCAGCCACACTTTAACAGTACTAATCATGCCCCACATGAGCAACACACAAAACCTAATCTAGGTTTTGAATTATTGGCTCCTAAGGAAATCACGATGTTTAAAGCAGGTGATACTATAGAGCTTGATTTAGAGCTAATTACGTTACCTCGCCACATAGATGATTATTATGGTGATAATGAGAGCTTTAAATCTCATTTATCTAAATATCCAAATGCATGGCAAACGACTCACAGAGAAGCTGTGATAAACGACCTGAATTTAGAGGTCCAAGGAGGTATTGTAGAAAATAATTACCCTATTGTTATTCAAACCAACGCAGCAGAAGTACAAGTCACAATAGCTCAGGCAATAGGAGTTGTTCCAATATCATTTAAAGGCTTAGACAGCGCCACGGATTATTCTCTCTACCAGTTGATTGATAATACATGGCTTAAATTTAATCCAGAAGTACATGGCAATGATTACTGGCAAACTGACTATGATGCAGCCACTAATACCTATCAACTAAGCTATAACTTGCCATTAGATAATATCAATAACTCTCAATGGCTATTAAAAAAAGAATAAGAGAGAGTCAAACAAGGCACGAGTGGAGCATGATTAGTGTTTTTCTCGGCTTGCTAACCAGTTAAATTTTAGATTAGTATAATCTTAATGTTTAAGCTAATACGAGTTATCATCACTCTCATAGTTGGTATTCTTTTGCTAATACTAGTTGTATTAGTAGCATTAGATATAGCAGTAAAAAAGCAAACTAAATCACAACTTTATAGTGACACAAATAGCTTACCTAACAATAAAGTAGGTTTACTGCTAGGTACAGCTAAGTACAGCAGAGAGGGTGGAATTAACCTCTATTATAAATATCGTATCCAGGCAGCTGTGAAGCTCTATAAACAAGGAAAAATAGAGTATATTTTAGCTAGTGGTGATAACAGTAAATACAATTACAATGAACCTATAGAAATGCAAAATGACTTAGTCAAAGCAGGAGTTCCAAGAGAGAAAATACATCTCGATTACGCAGGCTTTCGCACCCTTGACTCCGTCGTGAGGAGTCAACGTGTTTTTGGTCAGAATAGCATCACCATCATCTCACAGCCTTTTCACAACCAAAGAGCCGTATTTATAGCCAAATACAAAGGCATAGAAGCTGTAGGTTATAATGCCCAAGCAGTAAGCGGCACCTACTCATGGCGCACCAAAATCAGAGAAAAATTCGCCAGAATGAAAATGTTAGGCGACCTTATATTTAACAAGCAGCCTAAATTCCTCGGAGAATCCATCTCTATAGGATCCTAAAGGCTGATTTTGACCATAAAAGCCAGCTAACTCATATTTTTTCAGGATCGAGTAGGTTTGTCTACACGACTCCCTTAAAATATTATCCTGTCGCTAAGTTCTACGCTCTGCGAATAGCATAACTCCATTATGAGGAAGAGTCGTAGTCCTGCGCAGACTTTTATAAATCAAAACCGTAGTTAAAAAATTTCAACTAGTTTACCTTCTTCAAACAGGAGAAGGTGGAAAAAATTAATAATCCTTATTGGCTTGTTTGAGTTTTTTCTCTGCTTTTTTTTCTTTTGCGGTTTTAGCAGGTTCTTTCTTTAAACTTTTTTTTGCGTCTTGTCCTTTTCCCATGATCTTTAGTTGTTAATAGTTGATTTTAATTATAAACCCAACTCTAATAAGGAAGCGCTGCAAGTTATAATACTAAGATTAAATAAAGGTATGTCATCTATTTTGCAACTATATAGTTAGAGATGGACTTCACGGTTAATGACTTTTAGCTTTATAAGTGATGTTAATTCTTGTTTGATAGTGGTGATGAAAACAAGACAAGAAAGGCTCACTATTTTGCAAAATTGCAGACTCTATGGAATTATAGATTTAGGCTATGTATCCCAGAGTGACGCTTTGAGTGTAGCAGAGGAGCTCTTGAATGCAGGAATGTCCGTATTGCAGTTGCGTGCCAAGAATATTGCACTGGATATAGTTGAGGACTTAGCAATTCAATTAGTGGAGCTAGTTGCTAGTTACTCAGCTATTTTTATTCTCAACGATTACCCAGAGCTGGCTGTCAAAGTGGGAGCTGACGGTGTTCATGTTGGGCAAGAGTTACAAGATGCAAGCGCCACAAATTTAGATGTGGTTAGAGCCAATATAGGTAAAGATCTAATTATCGGTCATTCAACACACAGTTACCAACAAGCAATAAAAGCCAAGCAAGACAGAGCTGATTATATAGGATTCGGCCCATTGTTTGCTACACAAACCAAACCTGGTCGTGCTGCAATTGGCCTAAACGAGATTGAGCAGGTTAGAGCTGAACTAGGATTGGAGTATCCAGTATTTTGTATAGGAGGAGTTAATGGTAAAACATTAAGCTCAGTATTAGATAGTGGAGCTAATCGAGTGGTGATTGTCTCAGATTTATTACTATCCAAGGATATTGCGAGCAAAGCCAAGTCTTTACTTGAAAAGTTGAGCTAATAGCGCTAGGTTGTGGCCATGAAACATACTGTATTTTTCTGGTTGAACGAGGATGTAACTGCTGAGCAAAGAGAAGATTTTGAGCAAGGTATTGAAGCTTTACTTAAAAACGATGAAATTCAAGCGGGATCATGGGGGACACCCGCAGCTACAGAGCCTCGTCCTGTTATTGATGATAGTTATGATTATGCATTAGCTCTAGAGTTTGAATCTATAGCTCATCACGATCGCTATCAAGTCCATCGTGACCATGATGTTTTTCTTGATGAATTTAAAGGATTATGGGCCAAGGTCGTAATCTACGATTTTGATTGATAAACTTGTTATTTTAGCCAAATTTCAGCCTATTTAGTACTATTGTAGTGCTCGAGTTCTTTTAATCATGTCTGATATTAGCCACCTACGCCAAAACTATAAGCGAGCAGAGCTCTGCGAAGATTCAGCGTTGGCTTGTCCGATTAAGTTTTTTCAGCAATGGCTAGATGAGGCAATTGCCGAGCAGGTAACTGAGCCTAATGCAATGATACTAGCTACTGTAGCTAACCAACAAGCTTATCAGCGTACAGTATTACTAAAATATATCAATGAGCATGGCTTTGCTTTTTTTACTAATTACGAAGGACGCAAAGCTCAGCAATTAAATGCCAACAGCTTGGCCTCACTGTTATTTTTATGGTTGGATTTAGAGCGGCAGGTACATATCACAGGTGTGGTGACTAAGCTCTCGGAGCAAGAGTCTAAATCCTATTTTAGCCAAAGACCTCGAGAAAGCCAGCTTGGCGCTTGGGCATCCAACCAAAGTGAAGTCGTCAAAAACAAACAACAACTATTAGATCAATACCAAGAAATAGAAGCTAGGTTTCAAGGGCAAGAAATTCCAAAACCAAGCTCATGGGGAGGTTATATTCTACATCCTAAAACCATTGAATTTTGGCAGGGTGGTTCTGGCCGCATGCACGATAGACTTATTTACGAACAAGTAACCAAGCAAGATGCTTCAGATGAAAGTTCAGCGTGGACAATCAAGCGCTTATCGCCATAATGACTAATAGACATGATGATGGCAAAAAATGTTAGAATAAAACCCGAGGAAGATTGGCTCAGTCGCAAGCAGAGTGCGACTAAGCAAATTAACCGTAAGCTTAACATCAAGCATGAGACCTATAAGCATCATTCAACGATGGCTGTCCCCAACAAGAGCTTGCACAGCTGGTTTGGCATAGGTTCATTATCTGTCATGCAGGCAAGCTTACGCTTTATCATAGGCTTGCTATTGTTACCATTGGTTTGGATTTTTATGGAGTCCTTATTTAAGCATATAGCTTCACTTAATTGGCAAAACTCAGAGATATGGCTCAATCCTTCTGTATTTTATTTTATGGTAGGAGTAGTAATGGCTGGCACTTGGTTTTTTACCCGTGTATTAGAAGGTGTGTTCCTTTGGCTTTATGTGCTCGGTCATGAACTAACGCATCTAGTAGTGGCTTGGGCCCTCTATGGCGCTAAAATAAAAGATTTCAAAGTGACTCGTCAGGGCGGTTATGTCGTGATGGATAAAAGTAATATTTGGATTGCGTTAGCCCCATATTTTGTGCCTTTTTGGTCTCTCATTGTAGGTTTAGTCTGGTGGTTAGCGATGCTAGCTGTAGATTGGAGATTTGGAGATGCTGTAGGCTATGGCCTTATGGGTATGACTAGTACGTTTCATTTATTGTGGACCTTGCGTATCTTGCCTTTAGAGCAACCTGATATTAAAGAAAATGGTAGTTTTTTCTCTCTTGTGCTCATTTTAGTGTTAAATTTACTGATTTTAATTACGTGGTTTAGTTTTATTTTTGATTCATTTGAGCTCAAAGATTACCTCTATTATTGGCAAGAAACATTCATTATGAGAATGAGTAATTTGGGCTCTTGGATAGGACTCTAATGATAAGAGTTTAGATAGAGATAATAAAGATGATGTTATTTGATGATTTATTTGAGGACTTACCAGATGACAAGACTCCGTCATCAAGCTCTCGCACCAGTACAGATAAATTATCACGAGCAGTAAAATCAGAGGTCAAAGCTATCTCTGTTTCAGCCTTAGTTAGGCAGATGAAACAAACCTTGCAAACTCAGGTAGGTGAGTGCTGGGTAGAGGGAGAGGTCAGTAATGTACGCCGTCCTAAGAGTGGTCATGTGTATTTCTCTCTCAAGGATAGTAATGCTCAGATTTCATGCACGGCCTTTCGTATGCAAGCTTTACGTTTAGGGAAACTTCTCGAAGACGGCGAGCAAATCAAGCTCTTTGGCGAAGTCACCATTTATGAGGCACAAGGCCAGGCTCAAATCATCGTCAAGAAAGCTGAGAAAGTAGGAGAAGGCGACTTGCAAAAGCAACTCGAAGAGCTCAAAGCAAAACTTCAAAAAGAAGGACTATTCGATCAAGAGCACAAACAGCCCATACCTAAATTTCCCTTACATATTGGGCTATTAACCTCAGACTCTGGTGCTGTGATAGAGGATATGGAGCATGTGCTAAATCGTAGAGCTCCTTGGGTCAGGCGTTCCATATACCCAGTCAAAGTACAAGGACTAGGCGCAGCAGAAGAGATAGCTCAGGCTATTAGGCATATTAATCAGCTTGTGGCTGACGGCAAATTAGATATACAGTTGCTCATTATAGGACGAGGTGGCGGCTCTATCGAAGATTTATGGTGCTTTAATGAGGAAATCGTAGCCAGAGCAATCTATGACTCTAAGTTACCCATTATATCAGCTGTAGGTCACGAAATAGACTTTACTGTAGCTGATTTAGTAGCTGATTTACGTGCGCCTACCCCCAGTGCCGCTGCTGAATTAGCTGTACCTGACATGCAAGAGTTGCAGGGTAATATCAACTACTTTAGACAGCGCATGAACCTATATGTGGAGCGTCAATATGCCATGTCAAAGCGTGAGTTTGATGTGGCTCGGCAATTCTTAAAATCACTCTCTGTAGACTATGCCTTGCGAGAGTACCAATGGCGTGCTGATGATTTAGCTCATCGTTTGGAATCAAGTATTTATGCCGACCTTGAATTACGTAAACAGCAACTCACACTAGTAAAACAAAGCTTAAAATCAGCCCACCCACAAGTTGGGCTAACTAGAAATCAAGAAGATTTAGTCAAGCTACGCGCCCAACTCAATCAAGCGATGCAGCATCAGTTAGAGCGCAAGCAGGCTCAATTTAAATCACAAAAAGAACTCTTTGAGATGTACAGTATAGACTCGACTCTCAAGCGAGGTTTCTCAATTACGACCAACCAAGCTAAACAGGTAGTTAGTGATATTTCACAAGTAAAATTAGGAGATACCTTGGTAACTCAGCTAGCTCATGGTAAGCTAGAAGTAGAGATTAAACATAAAGAACCATAAAAATGTCACAAATATTCAAGATAAGCCTCACGAATGAAAAAGAGTTAAGTGCAGATGAAATATTACAACTCACTCAGCAGCTCAAAGACCAAGGCTATCATGTGACCCTAATAGATGAGAATATTTATTTTCAACAAAAAATTCAAGAAGCGATAGTCAATCAAGGCGCAACAAAATGCCTTGATCAGAGCTTGATTTGTGAATCCGTATTGCCAGTGAGCGATGACACCACACTGCTCACCTCTATTATCAAATGTCATTTAGGCCAGCTGCAAGCGACCCAAGAATTACTGATTATAGACCCTTATTTTTTCCCTGATAGGGTAGAGCAAGCGTCATACCTGACCATGTTGCTAAACACCTTTAGAGATGCCGTAAAAAGCATTAGCCATTTCAAAGTCGTCGCTAAACCTGGAATTAATAGACCATTAAAAAATGAATTTTTTATCCAACTCAAAAAAATCAACCCACAATTACAAACCTATTTAACAGAATCTGATGACTTCCATGACAGGTTTATTATTGCAGATGGTCAGCGTGGAGCATTTATCGGCACTTCGCTTAATGGGATAGGTCGCAAGTACGCACTCATCGATTATATGCGAGATGAAGATGCGCAAGAAATTTACCAAGCCTGCCAAAAAAAAGATTGATTAAATAATCAAGGCTTTTTCTGCCTAGGGTGGAACTGCTGATGAATCGATTGTAGATGCTTCTGATTCACCGCAGTATAAATTTGAGTAGTAGCTAAATCTGTATGCCCAAGTAACTCTTGAATAACCTTGAGATTAGCTCCATTTTCTAACAGATGAGTAGCAAAGCTATGACGCATTAAGTGCGGGTAGATATTTTGACTCAGGCCAGCTTTTACGGCTCGTTTCTTGACCATATCACGAATACGCTGGGGGCTTAATTGAGTCCCTCGAATAGAAATAAATAAGTAGGCAGAGTTTGGCTTGCCTTTAAGTAATAGTGGACGCTCCTTTTCTAAGTAATCACTCAAAGCAGCAAAAGCTGGACCTCCAATAGGTAGCATCCTAGTTTTAGACCCTTTGCCAATAACTCGTATCCATTGCTCGTCAAAATCCACCCATTCTAGCTTGGCATTGCTAATTTCGGAGAGGCGCAAACCAGAACTGTAAAACAGCTCTAAAATAGCCTTATCACGCTTAGCTAACTTATCTGAAGTATCGAGACTCTTGAGTAAATCCTCGATATGCTTAATAGAGCAAGTCTCAGGCAGCTTTTTCTCCACTTTAGGCGTAATGAGCGGCTCAGCTACATCTTTGCTAATAATTTCCTTGAGAAAAATATACCTAAAAAATATTTTAATATGAACCAGTAACAAGCGTTTGGAACTACTGGCTAAATCATGCGTATCATCTAGCTCGGCAATAAATTGACTGAGGTGCTCAGTAGTTAGAGAGCCTACCTGCAGAGAGTGAGTTGCGCACCATTTTTTTAGATGATTAAGGCTCTGCAACACTGATTGCTGATAAGTCTCAGATAAACCCTTGTCAATCGCAAGGTAGCGTAGGAATTCATCTATAATCTCATCAGTCATGAAAGATGATATTAGATGAAATGACACAAAAAAGCCACCCAAACTATAATAAGCTTAAGTGGCTATAGAAATCAAAAATTAG
>DGKB01000049.1 GCA_002386905.1 Akkermansiaceae bacterium UBA4581
ATTAGTTTTTATTAGTTTTTATGAATTGGTTTGAATACAGCACTTCATAATAAACATATCTTGACATATTATGTATATTTGTTATGCGTAATAAATCGTCAAAACTGATATTTAAATTTCAGTTTTGATAAAACTTAATAAAATGAAAAAACGAAAAAATATAACATCACTATTCGTAGCTGCTTTAGCCATAGTAGTTAGTAACTTTAACCTAGTTCTTGCGAAACAGGAAAACAAAGCTCCCAATATTATTATTATTCTTGCGGATGATCTAGGAATAGGTGACACAACATGCTATAACCCCGACTCCAAAATTCCTACTCCAAATATTGATAGGTTGGCGAATGAAGGAATGATGTTTACTGATGCTCATGCGCCAGCCTCAATCTGTGTTCCTAGTCGATATGGACTACTCACTGGAAGATACCCATTTCGCGAATGGTCAAGTAAAAATGAAAGGATACGTACGAGAAACGGAGTAGAGTGGGTCAACTATAGTTCGACTAATTTAAGAGCGCATAAAGGCAAGACCACAATTGCAAGCTTGCTAAAATCTAATGGTTATAAAACATCTTGCTTTGGTAAGTGGCACTTAGGAATAAGTCATGTTCCTGACGAAAATGGTGTTTTAGATTATGGCCCAACTGATCATGGGTTTGATTACTACTTTGGTATAGACGCTCCAGAAATACCACCGTATGCATTTATAGAAAACAATCGTTTTGTGGTTCCGCCTACTGACAGAATAGAAGAGCAATTAGGAGTGGACGTAATTAACCCCAAAGCACAAGGAGCACACTGGTATGCAGGTAAAGCCTCTCCAGACTGGGATTTTAATGCGTGCTTGCCAACTATCAATCAGAAATCTGTAGACTACATCAAAGAAAATGCAAAATCAGAAAAGCCTTACTTTATGTATCTTTCTTACCCAGCTCCGCATGCGCCTTGGTTTCCCACAGAGCAGTTTAAGGGTAAAAGTGGGGCAGGGCAGTACGGAGACTATGTAATGACTTTAGATTGGTGTATTGGCAAAGTCCTTGATGCTCTAGAAGCAACAGGAACTAAAGATAATACGCTAGTGATATTTTCTAGCGATAACGGAGCATATTGGCTTAAAGAAGACCTAGAACGCTTTGATCATCGTGCTAACTTACATTATAAAGGGGGGAAAGGGTCGCTTTACGAAGGAGGTCATCGCATGCCTTTTCTTGCGCGTTGGCCAGAGAAAATAAAGGCTGGATCTACTTCTGATAAACTGGTCTGTTTTACGGATATGATGGCAACATTTGCGGAGATGGTAGGAACTAATCTCCCAAGTGATGCAGGTGAAGATAGCTTTAGCATGTTGCCTTATTTACTAGATGAAAAACCTCAAGGCTTGATACGCCAAGACTTAGTGAACGCTCACTATGGCGTATACACAATAGCTTTACGAAAAGGTGACTATAAGCTTATTTTGCCTTATTGGGTTTACAAAATCAAAGATCGCACCATCGAGCCGGAGCAACTTGTAGACACCAGCTCAAAGCGGTATCCCAAGATCGTAGAATTGTACAATCTTAAGGATGATCCATCAGAGACCAAAAACCTTACTTCAGAGATGCCAGAGAAGGCTCAGGAAATGTTTGAAGCACTTGTGAGTAATATCAAAAAAGGGAAAAGTCGCTAACTCCTTTTCATTTGAGAGTTTAAACTATCTTTAAAATTGCATTTAAAAAGCAACACCTCTGGTGTTGCTTTTTTTTGTTTGTATTTAACTTAAATTAGTTTTTATTAGTTTTTATGAATTGGTTTGAATACAGCATCTCTCTAATAAATGGTCTGCCTAGTTGGTTAGGCTCTGGATTATTTGTATTTTTATTATTGTTTATTTGGTGGATGGCATACCGTTTATGTGATTTTATTTTGGTTAAGCAGGGAACTAAATTAGTAAATAAGAGTAAAAATAAGTTTGACGATTTTTTAGCGGAAAAAAAAGTATTGCACCGCCTCGCTCATCTGCCTGCATTTTTTATCGTTAAATTAGCTTTTTCTGCATTAGTTAAAGAAGATGGATTCAGCTTTGTTGAGGTAGGACTGAATATTTATTTTATATTACTTATTGTTGGTATCATATTTGCTTTTTTAGAAGCTTTAAACCAAGGGCAGATTCGCAGACATTTAGAAAAAATAATTCCATTAAAAGCCTGTATACAGGTAATTAAAATTATTGTAGCTATTATAGCTGCAATTTTATTATTTGCTGAATTAAGTAATGAGTCACCTAAGGGAGTTCTCGTAGGTATGGGAGCTTTGACTGCTGTGATTCTGCTTATTTTTAAAGATGCTATTTTAGGTTTTGTCGCGGGTATACAGCTGGCTGCCAATAATTTAGTGAAAGAAGGTGATTGGATTGAAGTTCCGAGCCTTGGAGTTGACGGAGAGGTTATGGACGTAGCCCTAACTACGGTTAAGGTGAGGAATTGGGATAAAACTATCACCTCTCTACCTACATATTCACTTATTTCTAATGGAGTTAAGAATTGGAAGGGAATGAGTGAGTCCAAAATGAGGCGTATCAAACGTAGTTTATATATTGATATGACGAGTGTAAAATTTTTGAATCAGACTCAGTTGGAGAGGTTGGAAAAATTACCTATTTTGCAAGAGTATTTTACAGCTAAAAAAACAGAGCTTAATGAATGGAATAGTAAGAGTAATATCGCTGATGATCCAATTGTAAAAAGACAGTTAACAAATTTGGGAACTTTTAGAAAATATTTAAAATTTTATTTAAAAAATCATCCATTAATTTCTCAAGAAGCAACCTTAATTGTGCGCCAATTACAACCTGGTTCTCAAGGCTTACCTTTAGAAATTTACGCTTTTTCTAAGCAATATGCCTGGGCCGACTATGAGGACGTTCAGTCTGACATTTTTGATCACGCTTTGGCGGTGTTGAAAGAGTTTGATTTACAAATTTTCCAAGAGCCGACAGGTTTGGACTTTAAATCTTTTGCCAATAAGCCATGAACAAAGGTACTATCATAGCTGTAGATTTTGGAGGCACTAGTGTAAAACTAGCTAAAGTAGTAGGTTCTAAAATAATTGAAAAGTACGATCCAATTCATACTGCCAACTATCATTCTGCAGCTGAGTTAAAAGCTGAATTAATGAAGAGGTTGCGAGAAATCAAAGATTCAACAGTCAAAGGTGTAGGCATAGGTGTGCCAGGTTTAGTTAAGCAACCGCAAGGGCTTGTTGTCAATTTAGGTAACGTCGAGGGTTGGTCAAATATAGCGCTAGCAGAAGAAGTCAGTCAGGAACTAGGAGTTCCTTGCAAAGTTGACAATGATGCTAATTGCGCAGCGTTAGCAGAAGCTAGATTTGGCGCTGGTCAAAATCAAGAACTGATGCTCATGGTAACTCTTGGCACAGGTGTGGGCTCAGGTATTATTTCCCATGGTAATATTTGGCATGGTGCGCATGGTTATGCAGGTGAGATTGGAAGACTCCAAGTACCTAGTTTAAATAGTAAAACGCAAGATATTGATTATCAAATTTTAGATAAAATTTGTGGGCATTCAGCCATTTCTAAACAAGCAATATCTCTCTATCAAGCACAAGGAATTCATGATGATTTAGACTCTAAATCTACGTTGCCTTATTTAGCAAAAAAAGCGCGTGAGGGAGATCAAATCGCATTACAAGTTTGGCAAACAATGGCTCGAAACTTAGCTTTAGGTCTAGCCAATGCGAATGCTTTACTTAATCCAAGTATGATTGTGATAGGTGGTGGTGTTGCGGCGGCAGCTGATGTTTTTTTAGATGAGCTAAAAGCTCATTTTGAAAAACTAACATGGGCTGAGAGTCTAGAGCTAAATATAGTAGTTGCCAAGTTTGGTAACGATGCGGGGCTCATTGGTGCAGCTCAATTATTGGAAAATCGATAAAAAACTCGACCAATTCAAGCTATCTAGGCTAGACTTAAATAATGATGAAAAAATTACAATTATTAATAGTTACTAGCTTAGCATTTTATAGTTACGCTCAAGTTCCTATTGTTGAAGAAGCTAAAAAAGAGCGCAAAGTCTTTGAGAAATTAACCGAAGATAAAAAAGAAGTATTGTTAACTAATTTATATAATATTTATAATGAGAAAGTAGCTTCCCGAGAATCCAAATTGGCTAAGGCAATTAGTGTACTCCAATCCAATAGCTCTAGCGGCATGTCTGCCCTTAATTTTTTTTATGACTGCTATGAAAAAGTTAAATACACAGATGTAGGTAAAGATCGTAGCGAGTTTAAAGATTGGAAAGAAAAGAATCATGAGAGATATAACACAGCAGAGTTTAAGACTGGTTTGCAGTGGAATATGCGCTGGTTAATTCTAGAATTGCGCTCTACAGGTTTTGATAAAGATTCAGATACTAGCGATTTTAAAGCTGAAGTGGAAGCATTCATGAAAAATTATGTGAATAACTTGAAAGTTTTCAAAGGAAATTATTCAGGTGTGAACGATGGAAATTTAAGGGCGTTAGTTTGGGAGATTTATGAGATTAGAAGCAATAAAGATTTCAATTTTCCTAGAAAAATTACTAATCATGGTGCTTGGTATAAAACGCATCGTATTAAGCCAGCGATTGAGGAACAAAATTTGGATGATTTAGAAAGATATTGGGACGAATACATCACCATGGAGCAATTAACTATTAAAGCAGAGTTAGATGCAGCTGAAACTAGAGATTTAGAAGAGACTGCACTCGAAAAATTTCTTAATGAAACTAAGCCAAAACTATTAATGGAAAAAGCTATGAATGTTTATGATGTAGGCTATCAAGAAAAATCTGTTAGAGATAGTTTTGCTATTTTACAGCAATACCCTGAACATCCAGATTATGAAAAATGGCTTGAGAGATTATTAAAAATATTAGATCCAAGTTTTTCTCCAAAAATATCAGAAAAACAAAGAGGCAAAGGTAATCGCTGAAAACAGAAGCTAATTAAATGAAGTATGAAATAGAGGCGGTCGCTCATATTAAAACGCCCTACAAGCAAAAATTTGGAACCCCTCGTCAACCAGGTTTAGTTAATCAAGCGTGGGGTGAAATTGTGTTTGAAAAAAAATATGCTAATAGAGATGCTTTAAGAGGCTTAGATCAAGTAAGTCACCTTTGGCTTATTTTTTTATTTAATCAAAACCCTAATCAAAACTGGAGCTCACTAGTGAGGCCACCTCGATTAGGAGGTAAAGAGAAAATAGGGTTGTGGGCTACGAGAAGTCCTTTTAGACCAAATCCACTAGGCTTGTCGGTAGTTAAATTAGAAGCTGTTAATGAACAATCAATGACTATTCGAGTTAGTGGTGTTGATTTAGTCGATGGAACTCCTATTTTTGATATTAAGCCTTATGTAAGTTATGCTGATAAAATTAATGAATCCTATTGCTGGGCTAAGCAACAACCTAGCAAGTATAAAGTCAGCATATCTCAATCATGCAACACAGAGTTTAGTAAGTTAAATTCTCAAAACCAACAATTAATTATTCGTACTTTAGAATTAGATCCTCGACCTCCTATGCACAAAACGTTAGCTAAAAGCAAAGGCGATGATTGGCAAGAACGTGAATATCATATGAAAATAATAGATTGGGATGTGCGTTGGCGCTTAATCAATACTCCAAATGAGAGTTGTTGTTTTGAAATTTTTAGTATAAAAGACCAATTATGAATCCATTTTTTAAATATATAGGGCTAAGTCTTATTTTGGGATTTTCATGGGGAGTTGCTGAACAGTCATCTAATAAAGAATTAGACATAATTAGTAAATATTTAGCTGAATCTTTGCAGAGATACCATTTTTCCAAAAAGCCTATTAATCAACTTAGTGAGCGTGCTTTTGATGTTTATCTTGAAAGTTTAGATTCCGCGAAACTTTATTTTTTTCAAGGGGATATTGATGTTTTTAAGAGCAAATACTGGAGTAATCTTGCTCAACTAATTGAAAATCAAGAGCTGTCATCTGTAATTTTGGAGATACATGATATCTACGAAAAACGAGTCAAAGCAGCGAGTCAATACATAGAAAGCCTGTTAGATGCTGATAATTTTGATTTCACAAAAAATGAAAGTTTAGAAATAAAAGCTGACGATCAATGGCATGCAGGTCAAATTGAGAGCCAAAACTATCTGCGTAAACTTATTAAATCTAATTATTTAGAAGAATATTTAATTAGAGAAAATCTTAAAAAGACAGATGAAGCTGCCTACAATGAATTAACTACGAGTATTACTGATCTCCTAAAAAAACGTTACAAACGTATAGAACTAATACTTGAAAAAGAAACTCAAGAAACTAAAATCAATAGTTTTTTAAAATCGTTAGCCATAGCCTACGACCCTCATACTAGTTATTTTGACACCAATGAATGGAAGCGTTTTGAATCGAGCATGGCGAATTCATTAGTAGGTATAGGAGCGCTACTAAGTGCAGAGGATAGTGGGTACTGCAAAGTATCAGGCATTGTGGTTGGCAGTCCTGCTGACCAACAAGGTGACTTAGCTTTAGGAGATAAAATTATGGCTGTAGATAGCCTAGCCAATGGTGAAACAGTAGATATTACCTTTATGCGTCTAGACGCTATTGTTGACTTAATTAGAGGAAAAAAAGGTACAAAAGTAAGATTAAAAGTTAAATCAGCCGATGATTCAGTAACCACTGTAAAATGGGTTGAGATTACTCGTGATCGTATTGAGATTAAGAATGAATTTGTTAAGGCAGAAATTATTAAAACTAAGGATGATAATAAATTAGCTATCATCAGCATCCCTTCGTTTTATTATGATTTTAAAGACTCTAATCTGAGAGTTTCAAACCATCTTAAACAAGTCTTAGAGCGTTTAAGAGATGAGAAAGTTCAGGGAGTTTTATTAGATTTACGCAATAATGGGGGAGGTTACCTAGAAGAAGTGAGAAAAATGGTAGGCTACTTTACTGGCTACAATCCCATGCTGCAAATTAAAGATTCTAAAGGGAGTACAGAAGTTCTGTCCACTCCGTTTGCCAAAGCTATTTACCAAGGTCCATTAGCGGTACTTACCAATAAGTTTAGTGCTTCTGCAAGTGAGATTTTAGCTGCAGCATTGCAAGATTACGGTAGGGCAGTTATCATTGGAGATGACTCAACTTACGGAAAAGGAACAGTGCAAGAAGTTAAAAGCTTAGCTGGTGATATGCCGTTTTTTGCTCCAAAAGCTAAGGCTGGATATATGAAAGTAACTATTCAAAAATATTATAGAGTTAGCGGTTCTTCAGTACAAAATAAGGGAGTGCTTTCAGATTTAATTTTACCAACACGTTTTCTATTAGATGAGTATGGAGAAGCCACTCAAGAATACAGCTTGCCTCATGATATAATTCCTCCAGTTCGTGGAATTAGTCATAAGCTAGAGACATTAAGCGCTGTTGATTACTTGAGAGAACAGAGCCAGAAACGTATCAAAGCCTCAGCAGATTTTGAGGAGTACATCACACTCCGTCAAGAAGCTATGCAAAGAGAGAAAAAAACAGTAGTTTCTTTAAACCTTGCTGAGCGTCAACAAGAACAAGCTCAACGCAAGGAAAAGGCAGAAGAGCGTAAAGAATTGCGTAAACAGCGTTACGCTAAGCAAAGTGAGCAAGATTTAGAACTTTTTGATATCTATAGCTTAAGTATAGAAAACATCGACAACCCAAATTTACCTCTAGCGAACAAAGAGATCAAAGATGATTATATAAAGCTACAGAAAGATAATAGCGAGAATAAGGCTCCTCTTGAATTACCACACGGTTGGTTACCTGAAAAGCGAGAAGCACTTAACATACTCATGGACTTAGTCACATATAAACAGAATCAACTAGCCGTGGCTCAATAAACGTGATTATGGAGGAAATAGAAAAAGCGTACGATAGTATTTGCGAGCGTGTTATTAAAGCTGCTCAAAAAGCAGGTAGAGATGCATCAGATATTAAGCTAATTGCCGTTTCAAAAAGACAACCCTTAGAAAAAATACGAGCACTTAAAGATTTGGGCCATGCTTTCTTTGCTGAAAGTAAGCAACAAGAAGGAAGCGTCAAGGTTTCAGCTCTGCCAGCTAACTTAGAATGGCATTTTATTGGAGGGATTCAAAAAAATAAAGTACGCAAGATCTTAGGGCAGTTTACCACTATTCATAGTGTGCATTCTTTAGAGTTAGCTGAATATATGAATCAGGTTGCCTCAGATATGGGAAAATATCCTAAAGTTTACCTACAGATTAATCTAGCTAACGAAGCCGTTAAGCAAGGATTTAGTGTGATAGAGATTAGAGAATATTGGGATCAGCTACTGGACTTGGATAGATTAGAGATTCAAGGTCTAATGTTAATTCCACCAATCGAGGAAGACCCCGAAGCGACACGAGCTTGGTTTATCAAGCTTAGAGAGCTTGCAGAAGAGCTTAGTGCAGCTGCAGGGATACCAAGCCTCAAACTAAGTATGGGCATGAGTCATGATTTTGAAATGGCAATCGAAGAGGGCGCCACAGATATCCGAGTAGGAAGTGCTATATTTGGCAAACGTCTCACAGGGTTGAGATAAATTTCTATGAATATCACAATTACAGATATGACCGTGTTAGGCGACACTCTTGCTCTCAAGTGGTCAGATAATCAAGAGAGCTATTATGAGCTCAAAGCTCTACGTAAGTCTTGTCCATGTGCTCATTGCCAAGGAGAACCTGATGTGTTAGGCAAGGTGGAAAAGCCACGTTTAAAAGAGCTGCCCAACACAGCCTATGAAATAAAAGCTTATGAGCTAGTTGGTTCTTACGTGCTTAAAATCACATGGCAAGATAACCATAGTACAGGGCTTTACAGTTTTGATTACTTAAAGCAGCTACCACAAGTTTAAAAGGCTGGCAACAATCCTTGTAAAGGCACGCTTTAGACTTGCTCTTACATTAGAGATAGTTCATTACTTTTTTTATATGAGTGATTTAGACAAAGGTAGACAGCCTCTAGCTGGCTTAATGGAGCAATGGAAAGTAACAACAAAAGACATTGTTACCGTAGAAGAGATTCCTCAAATCACTTACAAACAAGTCAAGCGAGCAGTAGAAGGTCGAGTTCTCACTCTACGTATGATGATGAAAATGACCCAAGCTCTAAATATTGTTATCTGGAAACGCCTTAATGAAGAGCAAAGAGAAACTTATTTTGAATACGGCTGGAAACATTTATTCACTTATGCAAAAGGCTATGATGCTGATTTTGCAGACCCTAACGCTGAACTTATTCAAACTCTAAATACTCCAGAAGAGGAAGAGTAATTAACAAGAGTTATATCTAGCTAAGGCGCAGTCAAAATAAAGCCGTCTTAATCATCAATTTACAATTATTATGATAATTATTGTAGGGCAGGGTTTATTAGGTACGCTATTAGTATGGGAATTTATCCAGCTTGGCTACACGTCTGACCAGCTAATTATTATAGACAAGCCAGAACCTCAAGGAGCATGGCAAGTAGGCGCAGGAATTATTAATAGTATTTCTGGACAAGCTATGAATACTAGCGACAGGTTAGATGAGTTCTATCCAGTAGCAGTAGAGACCTATGAGCGCATCAGTCATCTATTGAAGCAGGGTATTTCTAATCCTAAATCTAAGTCTAAATCTAAGATTGCAGAGAGTTTCTATACAGATTGTGGGCTCGTACGCTGCCTTACTCATACTAAGCAAATTAAACGTTGGCACAACCGCATAACTAATTACCCCCAGCGTTACCAGCCATGGTTAAGCCAGGAGAGCGAACTCCAGTTAGATCATAGACTAGCTGACCTTCAAACATATTTTAAAGAGCCATTACTAGGCATCGTAAGCTGTACAGGTGGATGGGTGGATATGGTGACCCTTATTCAAAAGAGTCGCAATTATTTCAAAGAGCAGGGTTTTTACAAAGAAATGGTGGTCAACGCTACAGATATTCAAGCTTGGCAAAGAGGCGAAAACCATCAGGGTATTAAAGCAAATAGTACCGATAAGATTATCCTAACCCAAGGAGTAGATGGCTTACAGGCAAATGACTCAGTATTCGGAGAACATCGCTCAGCTCTTGGAGAAATACTCACCTTAAGAATTGAAAATAGTGATGTGAATACCATACTGAATTGGGGCCCATGGTTACTACCTATAAACCCAGATAAACAGCTGTATCGATTTGGAGCTACTTATCAATGGGATTGGAGAGAGGGTTTAGCTAGTAGCGATATTGAGCAACCATTAAAATCGTTAAAAACTAGTCAGCAAGGACGTGATGAATTAGAGGCTCGACTACAAGAAAAAACGAGTTTCGATTACCAAGTAATAGATCATCATGTAGGTATTCGACCTATTGTCAGGAGGAGTCAACCCGTCTTCAAGCAAGTCAATAATCAGCTCATAGCGATTAATGGATTAGGTTCAAAAGGCACGTTATACGCACCTAAATTAGCTGCTGATGTTGTCAATTACATATTACAAAAACAAGCTCTAGATTGTTGGTATAATTTTGAAAATACAAAATCACCTTGATTAAATCCTCTGACATAATATTTCATTATTTTTTATAAATTATATAGACGTTTTATATTATTTGCCTTAATCATAGGAGTAATGGGTAACGACTTAAAATAACCCTACATCATATTAATTCATGGATATATTTATTTGGCTTGGGATTTTACTGTGTATTTTGCATTCAGCTATGTTTTCTGGTGCAAATTTAGCTTTCTTTTCACTTGGGCGTATGCGCCTTGAAGCAGAGGTAGAAAAAGGCAACCAAGCCGCAGTAAAAATTCTGCGATTACGCAATGATTCTAATTTATTACTCTGCACCATTTTGTGGGGTAACGTTAGCTCTAATGTATTGTTATCACTCTTAAGTGAGAGCATATTTGCAGGTGTTGGAGGCTTTTTGTTTTCAACTATAGGAATTACATTTTTTGGAGAGATTATTCCACAAGCGTATTTTTCACGCCATGCCATGCGAGTAGGAGCGTTGCTAGCTCCCATAATGAGATTTTATCAAATATTACTATTTCCTGTTGCTAAGGGATGCTCATTGATTCTTGATGCCTGGATGGGTCGCGAGGGACTGACTTTTTTCCATGAGCGAGATATTGAAATTATATTAGAGAAACACATACACGAAACTTCTTCTGAAATTAGCGCTAACGAGGGGCAGGGAGCACTTAATTTTTTAGATCTAGATGACAGAGAAATTTCAGCAGAAGGCAACTCAATTAGAGAAGAAACGATCTACAAATTTCCTAAAAAATTAGATTTAGTTATTCTTCCTGATTTAGATAGTCCTCAAGGGGAATCATTTATCACACAACTTAAAACCCATCCTTCAGCATGGGCAGTTATTCAAGACTTAGAAGAAGAGCCAGTATTGGTATTAGACACGAACCGTTTTCTTACCTCACTATTTATTGAGGGAAACAAAGTAGATATTTATCAGTTTTGTCATCGCCCTATTATTGTAACTAGTAGCAAAACTCATCTTGACTCAGTACTTGGTGAATTTGTGGTAGAAGCAGAGAATAAAAATGACCTAGTTGTCGACCGTGATGTTATTCTTTATTGGACAACAGATCAAAAACGTATTATTACGGGTGCCGATATTTTTGGAAGATTACTCAAAGGAATTGCCAAACGTGTAAAAAAAGCTAAATAAATCAACAGTTTCAAGCTGTGTTACATCATTGTAACTAACCATAGGTTGAACCTTCCTAAATAAGTGCTAGGTTGACCTCGTGATGATTAAGAAGACTGGTAACAGTCACTTGCTTATGAATCCAATTATTTAACTCATTATAACTATGACAACTAAAACAACTACAGGTGTTGCTCTTTTGGCAACAGGTCTTGCATCAAGTCTTGCACTTGCTGCTGATAAACATGAACATCATGATCATGGTGTGGTATTTACCGCAAAAGGCAAAGAAACCAAGGAAATCCGTATCAACGGTCGTTTACACTTTCAATATGACAACCTCTACTCAGAGGATGAAGCAGGTGAGGAGACACGTACAAACCACTTTTATTACCGTCGTTTGCGTTTAGGAGCCAAAGCAAATCTTAATCAAGATTGGTCAGCAGAAACCGTCTATGAATTTGGTTCAGATGAGGGAGATGGAGGTAGTGTTGATAAAGCAATTATAGTAAAAAAGACTAAAATTTTTGGTCAAAAAGCTAAACTTAGATTCGGTATAGACAAAGTTCCTTTTGGATTAGAAGAGATGCAATCATCCACAGCTATACCTGCTATTGAGCGTTCAGTAGCCACACGATTCTTCTCAGATGACACCGATTTTGGTGTGCGTCACTCAGGAGTGAATCTTACTACTATTGATAAAAAAGCTACAGGTTTTGTATACAGCTTACACATAGGTAACGCAGCTCAAGCTGAGGGTAGCCGTCTAGGAGGTTCTGCAGAAGCTTCTAACTCTTTAGGTTATTGGGGTAGTGCACAGTACAAGTTCGATGCTAAAAATACAGTAGTAGGTGTTGATTACGGTCATGTAAGTGATTTAGCACCATCAGCCGCCGCAGATGGTATGGATGCTTACACCATTTATGGTAAAACCAAAGTAGGTGACATCGTATTACAAGCTGAATATTTCAATGGCGAAATTGAAGAAAATGGATACACTTCTCAAAGTGATGCTTACCATATCATCGCTTCAACCATGATGGGTAAATGGGAGCCAGTCGTTCGTTATGCTTATCTAGAGACTAACTCAGCAGCCTTTGGAGTTGATTCAGATGAACTTGTTCGTCGTTCAGCCAGAGCAGGATCAAGTATCTCCGCAGGACAAGGCAATGAAGCCGAAATTTCAGAATGGTATTTTGGCATTAACTACCATGTAAACAAATCAGTTAAATACATGTTGGGTTACAGTATAGCAGAAGCAAAGAATAGCACAGGAGATTCTAATGATATCTCAGGACTCAGAGCCCGTGTACAACTCTTGTTCTAATTCAGATTAAGCATTTTAAACCTATTTTAAGTGATTAAAGCAGGTTTATTCTAAGCAAAAACATACAACCATCACACAACTATAAAATGGCTAGTTATCCTGCGAAGGGTAGCTAGCCATTTTTTTGTAGCTGACAAAAACTCTAACTATGGGTATGGGGCTCTAAAATTTTAGACCTCTATTTACTCAAACCTTGGCAGAGGCTTAGGAGGTTGGCTCCGAGTTTGGCTTTGGAGCTTTTGACTTCATCGATGGTTTTATATCCCCAGTTACCATAGTTGTAGACACAAATATGATCTTTATGTCCTGCAAGTAGAGAGTCGACTGCTGCAACTGCAAACTCGTTAGCCATGACTCTGTCACGCACCGTTGGAGAACCACCGCGTTGGACGTGTCCAAGTGTGGTGAGACGAGCATCCATATTAAGTGTATCGCTCATCCATCTAGTTAGGTATTCTCCCATGCCTGTGCCTTCGGCTACTACAGCTGAGAAGTAGCGCTCACCTGCAACACGTCTTTTGCGTAGGCGTTCACCTATGGCATCTAAATCATAAGGCAGCTCAGGCGCAATACAAATATCTGCACTGCAGGCAAGAGCACTCGCCATGGCTAAATAACCGCAATCTCTACCCATTACCTCAATAACAAAAGCTCGACTAAATGATTGTCCCGTATCTCGAATAGAATCTACAGACTGACGAATCACGTTGAGTGCGGTATCAACACCTAGGCAGTAGTCAGTGCAGGGAATATCATTATCAATAGTAGCTGGAATACCGGCAAATGGTACTTTGAAATCCTTATAAAATTGCTGAAGAGCTGCAAATGAACCGTCACCACCAATGACGATGAGGCTTTCTACACCTAAGCGTTGTAGATGTTCGTAAGCTTGCTTGCGGTACTCGTAATCGAAGAAGCGTTTTGATCTAGATGAGCGCAATATAGTGCCCCCTCTATGTATAATGTCAGCAGTATCAATGACGCTAGCTGCATGTATATTGCCATCAATAAGCCCTTTGAGTCCGTCATAAACAAGGTAAGGTCGAAGACCTTTTTGAATGCTGTATTCAACAGCACACTTAATAGCAGGATTCATGCCTGCTGCATCTCCTCCTGAAGTCATGATGGCAACACTTTTCATGCCATATTTATAGGTAACTTAGCCCTATAAGGCAAGATGTAACAGGTTATAATTTATTATTTGCGTGAAACAATAATATAAAATAAGCCACTTAGTGTGAACTAAGTGGCTTTGAAAGCTTAAAGAGGGTTATATTTTTTATTAAAAATCACATTACACGACAAAAAATCAACGATAGAAAGAAGATTTCAGGGGGCATTGGTGAATTGAAGTTAATTAAAAGAATGATGATAAATAAGAAAATGAAAGTTTTAGTAAAATTAGGGCAACTACATTGCCTTAATAAAAAAAGAAGCCATAGCTCTTTTGCACTTATGCTGTGTTGTTCCCTTAACTGGTATGTATATACCAGTTGGCGGTCACACCTTGCCTAAGAGCAAAATACCTTATGGTATCATTAATTTTTTTGTCGTGTAGTGTGATTAAAAATTAAAGGTTCCTATATCTGTGCGGTATTGTCGACCATCAAAATTAATGTGTTCTGCGGCTTTGTAAGCTTGTGCCACGGCTTCTTGTCGACTAGTGCCTTGTGCGACTACGGCTAACACACGACCACCTGCGGTTTCCCATTCGTTATTTTGATTAAGCTTAGTTCCGGCATGGTAGACTTCTGCTCCAGCTGCTTGAGCCGCTTCGAAACCTGTGATGACATCACCGTTACGTGATGATCGAGGGTAGCTATGAGAGGCCGATACAAGACAGACACTCCACGCATCTTGTTTGACGAGTAATTCAGGCTTGAGATCGCCTTGAGCTCCTTGATGACAAAACTCAACCCAATCACCTTGAATCAGAGGCATCACTGCTTGGCACTCAGGATCGCCAAAGCGGCAATTGTATTCAATAATTTTAGCTCCATTAGGGGTAAGCATAAGTCCAAAATAGAGGAAGCCTCTGTAGAGCAAGCCGTCTTTGACTAGTCCATCTACGGTAGGGGCTACGATATTCTTTTCGATTTCAGCAAGTAATTCCGCAGAGATGAGATTAGGGCTAGCTACAGCGCCCATACCTCCGGTGTTAGGGCCTTTGTCACCGTCTTCGAGGCGCTTATAATCTCTAGCAGGAGTCAAGATATGGTAAGTGTCATCACTCACTGCGGCAAAGATGGAGACTTCTGGGCCTTTGAGAAATTCTTCGACGAGTACTTTGCCTGAGCCAAAACGAACTTCTTCAAAAATTTCATTAAGGAATTCTTCGGCTTCTTCTTTGGTAAAGCAAACCATGACGCCTTTGCCTGCGGCTAAACCGTCAAATTTGAGAACAGTAGGATATTGGTTGTTAATAGCGTCGAGAGCTTCTTGCTTAGAACCTGTTAATACTGAAGAGCCTGTAGGTATGTCATGTCTAAACATGAATTCTTTGGCAAATGCTTTGCTGGCTTCGAGTTGAGCGGGTTGTTTCTTAGGCCCCCAACAAGGTATGTTAGCCTCAGCGCATAGGTTAGCTAAACCTTCGTCTTTGACTAGGTAGCTTTCTTCGCCTGCGACACATAGGTCAATCTGTTGCTGACTCATCCAAGAGATAAGCTCTTGTAGAGAGTTCGCAGGTACAGGCTTGGCTAATTGAAAAATAGCATCGCTCCCAGGAAAAGCGTATATTTCAGGGGTTTTATCATTTGCTTTGAGGTCTTTAGATGAACTCTCTAATAGAGCTTTAATTAACGCGTGTTCACGACCTCCTTTACCAACAACTACAATCTTCATATCTCAACGGTTATGGATAAATTTAAACTAAAAAACAAGCTATAATATATGAGACTTAATTATTTGTTGTTTTATAGAAATAAATAGTTTGACAGTAAGCGCTTTTTATCTTAATTAACTCCTCCACCTTTTTACCTAAGTTATGAACATTATTAATAAAATTCAACAAGAACAAGTTGAGAACTCAAAAGCTGTTATTGAAGACTTCAATGTAGGAGATACAGTTAAAGTTCATAGTCGTGTTGTTGAAGGCGACAAAGAACGTATCCAAATTTTCCAAGGACTTGTTATCGCCAAAAAGGGTAACAGTGTAAACAGTGCGTTCACTGTTAGAAAAATTTCTTACGGCGAAGGCGTAGAGCGTGTATTTCCTACATATTCTCCACGTATAGCTAGAGTTGAAGTTATCAGTCAAGGCAAGGTTAGAAGAGCTAAGCTCAACTACCTAAGAGAGCGTGTAGGTAAAAGCGCACTCCAAGTTAAGACTGTCCCTCACACTTCTAGCAAGTAGTAG
>DGKB01000037.1 GCA_002386905.1 Akkermansiaceae bacterium UBA4581
AATAAAAGGTTCAAGGTCAAAAAACACCCATTTATTCAACCTCTATATTACCTCTCTCTCGTTCGCGAAGTTGTTCTCTGTAGAGCTTTACTGCCTCTTGGCGCTTGAGCATAAGCCACGCTTGCTTATACACTTGTTTATCTGCATCTGATAATTCAGCTAGTTCCTCGGTGGTGAATAGCTCTTTGTAGCTATCTTGTTGTTCTTGTAGATATTGCTGCACTTTGTCTTCTAGATACAGCTCCATACGCCATTGGTCACGCAACCATTCTCTGGCTTGAGATTTAAAATCAACGCCTTGATTAGCACGATAAGCTGTACGTTTGCGCCATTCTTGAACAAGCTCCTCTGATTGATGTTGGGTTAACCAGTCGTTCAAACGTAGATCTAGTTGAGTCTCGTCGATGGGAAAGCTCTTGGAATGGTGACGGGCTTTGATTTTGAGCAATTCTTCGTCTATGACTTGCCATGTTGCCCAAATTTGTAATTCATTGAGGCGTGCCGCTGATAGTTGAGCCTTATCCTCATCTTGGTCTAATCCCTCTTTCCACAAGCGGTATTCGATGTGCCAATCTACTTGTGATTGGTAGATAGGTTTATGATAGACTAGCGCAACGACTCTGTCTGAATTATTAGTTACTAGCTGCGTTTCTTGTGATTTGGCTAATTGATTGACTAGTAGTCGATGTAATGGACCGTTAAGCTGCCAATCCAAAGTAAACAACCCCATAGCTATTATGTAGATAGAAAAACGCCAGAGCAATTTCTTCATCATGGGACTAGTCATATTTAACATGTCAACTACAGATCTAATTCCTCCTTGGGTTCTTTAGTGATGTAAGAAAAAAACTTATTTTCGACATCTTTAGGTACAACAGCACTCACCCAAGCACCTTGAGATTGGTGCTGCAAATCCAAAACTTTACCTTGCGAGTAAAGTAAAGCCAGAAGGTCACCACGATCATGCGGAAGCAGGTAATGTTCACACACGACTTTGTCCTCTAACATGTGTGCAAAGCTCTGCATAAGGTAAGGCAGGGTTTCTTGATTTTTGGCAGATACAAGAACGCAGTCTGGGAATCTGGTTTTAAAAGCGCGTTTTTCTTCGGGTGAAATTTGATCAATTTTATTGAGCACTAATAGCTGAGGCTTATTCTCAATATCTAGCTCGGCAAGTACTTTTCTCGTGGCTTCATAAAATGCTTCAAATTGAGGTTCACTCGCATCAAGCACATGAATAAGGAAGTCCGCTAAGACAGCTTCCTCCAAAGTCGCTTTAAATGATTCTACCAAGCGATGTGGCAAATTACGAATAAAGCCTACTGTATCTGTAATGAGTAGCGGTTGACCATTAGGTAACTCTATTTTGCGAGTGGTTGGATCAAGTGTAGCAAAGAGCTTATCCTCGGCGTAAATATCTGACTGGCTTAAGGCATTGAGCAAGGTTGATTTACCTGCATTGGTGTAACCCACAATGGCGGCGTGGCTTAGAGCATTTCTCTCGCGTTGTTTGCGCTGAGTTTTACGTTGTACTAATACTTTATCTAACTCCTCTCGCACACGTGCAATGCGTTCACGAGCAATACGTCTATCCACCTCGATTTGTTTCTCGCCCTCACCTCTGGTAGCAGCACCACCTCCTGCGCCACCTTGCCTATCTAAGTGAGTCCACATCTTAGCCATGCGCGGCAAGGCATAATGCATACGAGCTAGCTGTACTTGTAATTGAGCCTCCTGTGTCCTAGCTCTTGAGGCAAAAATATCGAGAATCACCTCTTCTCTATCGATGACGGTTATCCCACTTTCTTTTTCCCAAGCACGCTGTTGCATAGGGCTAAGCTCATTATCGAAAATGATGCAGTCACAATCCAAAGACTTGGCAAGATCAATAAGTTCGATAGCCTTACCTGTACCACAGAGCCATTTAGTATTTTTTTTTCGTACAAAGGCCAATTCTGTAGCCACAATACCAACCTCTAAAGTTGTGACTAATTCTTTAAGTTCTTTGAGCAAAGCTTCATCTTCAGAATTATTTTTATCAAAGGTCATACGAACCAAGAAAGCTCTTTCAACTTTATTGGGTTTTTCTTTTATTTCAAAGATATTGTCTTTACTCATTCGTTATTTGAAAATTGGTATTAAAGCTGCTTTAACCTCTGACTTAGAGCTTTGCTCTGTGATTCATCTGGCCTGATTTCTATAATATGTAACCCAGTCTTTTGAGATTCTACTAAATTTTCTAAATCTTCTGCTGTGTTTACTAGAGTATAATGCAGTTTCCAAAGTTGAGCTAAAGCTGACAAATCTATCTCTGGGTTTTGGAGAATCATCTCTTGCACCTGAGGATTTAATACCTTAAAAAAAGGTAATTGCTCAAATATTCTCCCTCCTGAATTATTCATGACGACTAAATAAGCCACTGCATCTTGAGGTAATTTTTTGGCTAGAGCAAACGCTCCTACATCATATGAAGTCGTCACATCACCTAAAACCCCCCATGAAGCCTCACATGAACTGGCGAGCCCTAAAAATGTCGCGACTTGTCCATCGATACCGTTGACACCACGGTTAGCTCTGACTTCTTCGTAACACACATCAGACTGAGCTGCTAAAGCAGCATTACGAATTGGCAAGCTGTTCCCAATATACCAACTATTACCCAAGCTCGAAAAAATAGAAATTTCACGCATCCATGCTACTTCACTCTGAGGGTAAGCAGATAACAGCTCTTGTAGTTTTCCCTGTCTTTTTCTGTCTTGTGGCAACAAGTCTAGTACATCTTCTAGAGCTTTAACATCACCGAGCCCTTTGAGAACTCTGGTAATTGAGCTAGATTGAATCCATTGATTTTCCCTGGCTAAGCCCGGCTCATGCTGCCTGGTAATTGAAAAGACCTTGACCTTAGGTAATTCTTCTAAATCACGCCAAAAACGCCCACTTGGAACTTCTCCTATACGTAATATTTTACCTGGCTTATTTTGTTGCAAAATACTCTCTCCACCTAATATTTCTAATTGCCCTAATGCACCTCTCAAACCACTGGTTACATCAGCTATAACTGGAGCTTTAAGCTGCTTAAGAAATGCCAAGACTTCAGCTCTATCCTCAATCTCTAGTCCTCCTAGCATGACCACTAGACCTCTCCAAGTATCTTCTTCTAAAAAGCGCATCAAGTCAGCCACTTGAAAAGGCTGACGCTTAGGTGCTATTACCTCTAAATCTAAATTAAGGGATTCTCTCCATGCTGGCGCTTGCAGGGCTTCAATAACTTTGACTTTAGTCTCGGGAAACCTTACATTGAGTTGCCACACATCATGGCTCGACCACTGACTCTCCAATTGATGAATCCACTCTTGAGGTGATTCATCTAAAGTTAAATCAATATCTATTTTGCCCTCAATAAACCCATCAAATAACTCAAGTTGAGGCATACACTGTGGAGCTCCAGACGCATCGTAACTACGTGGCAAATCAGCCGACAAAATAATTAATGGTCTCTGTTGAGCATGAGCCTCAATAACTGCAGGTAATAATTCAGCAATAGCTGTGCCACTTGTAGCCACAATAACTGCGACTTTATTAGACTCACTAGCATAACTCGCTTGCAAACGACCCAGCATAAAAAAACCAGCACTACGTTCATCGTAGTGAGACCAAACTTGGTATCCTTTTTGTTCTGCAACCTGAGTTAAGGCCACAGATAGAACTAAATTTCTAGCTCCTGAGCATACCATGAGCTCTAGCTCACCTAGCCTTTGTAACTGCTGCGTTAACGTGGCTAGGCCAGTTAGAATTTGCTGCTCTTGGTTATGCAATTGATTGTACTTAAATTATAAATTTGCTCCAATTTCAGCAAGAGCATAAAAACTATCTGGTTGAAGGCTAGCTCCACCTACAAGCGCTCCATCAATATCTGGCTGACTAAAAAGCTCCTTGGCATTATCTGGCTTAACACTACCACCATATTGAATGCGCACCTTGTCTGAGAGTTCTTGACCAATTTGCTCAGCAAGTAATCGACGTACAATCACATGAGTATCCTGTGCTTGTTGAGATGTTGCTGTAACTCCTGTACCAATAGCCCAAACTGGCTCATAAGCTATAACAAGCTCACTCAAATCAGCTGCAACAATACCTGCTAAACCTCCTTTGATTTGCGTTTCTAATACAGATTCAAGTTTACCTGACTCTCTTTCTTCAAGTGTTTCACCAATACAGAATATTGGAATCAACCCAGCTTCAAGAGTCTTTTTTAATTTAGAATTAATAAAAGCATCTGTATCTCCATAGAGTGTGCGACGTTCACTGTGGCCTAGGATTACATACTCTACTCCTACTTCTTTGAGCATACTTACACTCACCTCGCCTGTATAAGCTCCTGAATCTTGGTCTGACACATCTTGTGCAGATAAACCAACAGCTGTATCAGCTAATAACTCTTGAGCCTTAGGCAATGAAATAAAAGATGGAGATATAACTACATCTACTTGGTCAGTCTCTGATTGTAATAGGTTGTTAAATTCAGTGATAAAAGACTCAGTCTCTTGTGGCCCTTTGTTCATTTTCCAGTTGGCTGCAATAATTAATTTTCTCATGTTTTTATAGTATTAAAGTTGATTGGGGCGATTAAATTTCTGTGAGAGCATCTACACCTGGCAATACCTTGCCTTCTAATAGCTCTAATGATGCTCCACCACCGGTGGAAATAAAGCTCATCTTATCTTGAAGGTTGAATTTCTTCACGGCTGTAACTGAATCACCACCTCCTACAATACTTAGGGCGTCGCTTTGAGCTAAGGCTTCTGCCACTTTTTTCGTGCCTGTCGCAAAGCTTTCAATTTCAAACACACCCATAGGACCGTTCCAAAGAACAGTTTTGGCATTTTTTAAAACTTCACTAAACTCTTTAATCGCTACTTCGCCAATATCAATACCTTCCCAACCTGCAGGAATAGCACCGCCTTGGCCGTAGACCTGAGTATTTTTAGTTTCTGCGCCATCTTTAAACTCTTGAGTGATAAGAGTGTCCGCAGGCAATAGAAAATCAACACCTTTTGCCTTGGCTTGCTCTAACAAATTAAGCGCTAAATCTAACTTGTCGTTTTCTACAAGCGAATCGCCTACCTCGTAACCCTGTGCCTTACGAAAAGTATAAGCCATAGCTCCACCTATAATAAAGGCACTAGCTTTTTCCATGAGGGAACTAATAACTTGAATTTTATCACTCACCTTGGCTCCTCCTATAATAACAACAAACGGCTGTTTTGGAGACTTTAACTCATCTTGCAAATAAGCAAGTTCAAGAGCCATCAAATGCCCCATTGCAGCTTGCTTAACAAACTTAGTTACTCCATGCGTAGAAGCGTGAGCTCTGTGCGCGGTACCAAAAGCGTCATTAACAAAAATCTCAGCTTTTCCAGCTAACGATTTAGCAAACTCCTCATCATTTTGAGTCTCTTCATTGTAAAATCTCACATTCTCAAGCAATAATACCCCCCCTGGCTGTAATTGAGCTCTTTGCTCTAATACTGCATCACCTATACAATCATGAGCAAACATCACTCCTTGACCTAAGAGATTAGCCAAACGCGCAGCCACTGGAGCAAGACTTGCTGACTCAACTTTCTGACCTTGTGGCCGACCTAGGTGAGAACATAGAACAAGTTTAGCTCCTTTTTCTAATAGTTCTTGAATACTTGGCAGGGCTGCTACAATACGAGTATCATCTGTAATCTCTCCATCTTTAAGTGGCACATTAAAATCAACACGCATCAAGACCTCTTGGCCTTGTACCTTTAGCTCTTTTAGGGATAATTTAGGCATAATTTACCTTATTAATTAGAGCTTAAAATCTAAGTAGTCAAGGTTTTAACAAGATGTTTAGTTTTATATATTAAGTCCCTAAACAAAGATGTAATAAGCTACGTAAATTACTTATTTTTTATCATAATCATCTTTAGACTTAATGACTAAGAGCTCATCCTCTCTGATGATAATATCTGGCTCATCTACTTTGTAATAAGACTCTGAACTAATTAGGATCATCGTTCTTCCTGAATCTCTCTCATAAGCCTCATTCGTCACAATAGCTAGCACCTCATCTGATCTTAAATCATTTTGATCAACACCCTCATAATCTAATTCATTAAATAATCGAGGCTCATTTGCACTTTGATGATTAACAAATGCGAATTTAGTAGAGTCCACACCTCTGTCATAATGATTTTTAGGCACAATCGCTAACGCCTCATCATGCCTTAAACCATCTTTATCTAACTTAACTTTTCCTAATTCATTAGCTTGCTTAGATATATATAAACAAGCAATTATAGCGAACAAAACAATCAGCGTCACCATAAAAAAATGGGTAGCTCTATAAGTATTAATTAATAAATTAGACATTTTTCAAGGATAGATTATTATAGAATACCTGTTCTACGCTACCTTGTAAAGTTTTGTTTAGATATGGTGTGTTTTCGCTCTTAGATTTTATAAAGTTTCTATCTACTAAAGTTTCCTTATTGGGGTCAAATAAAACAGCATTAGCAGCAGCTCCAAGCTCTACTTTTACTACATCTAACTTCATAAGGGTTCTTGGCATATCACAGTAAGCTTGCACTAGACGCTGCCATGATAATTTATTTTGACTAATAAGCTCATCATAGAGGCTAATTAGAGCCGTATCTAAACCTATAATCCCGTTCGGTGCCGCTACAAAATCTAATGATTTTTCAAAAGGACTATGTGGCGCATGATCTGTCGCTAACATATCAATCGTGCCATCAATAAGCCCTTCAAGTAATGCGGCATTGTCTTCAAGAGTTCTTAATGGTGGATTCATTTTATAATGTGTATCGTAGTCAGCGATATCATCAGCTGTAAATAGCAAGTGATGAGGAGAAACCTCTGCCGTCACCTTAGCTCCTCGTTTCTTCCAAAAACCTACTAAATCCATACCGATTTTGGTGGTAAGATGCTGAATATGTATACGAGCTCCTGTAGCATGCGCTAATGCAATATCACGGTTAAGCGCTATTTCCTCACTGCATGGAGGTGTTCCTGCCACCCCAAGCTTATAACTTAACGCACCTAAATTCATCGCCCTATCACCTGCTAACTCATTAGTTTCACAGTGACTAGCAAACAACATATCCATAGGCGCTCCATACTGCATCGCTTGATAAAGCACCGATATATCCTCTACAGTATCACCATCGTCAGTGAGCATCACGATACCATTAGCATGGAGAGCTCCTATATCTGTAAGTTCTTTACCTGCTCTTCCTCGAGTTACACAGACTGAAGTGTATACTTCAATAGGGCTGACTTGCTCAGCCTTATCCAAGAGCTGTTTAACTGTCGCCACACTATCGATAGCAGGAGTCGTATTAGGCATGCACACCACACCTGTAATACCTCCATTAATAGCTGATTGCACACCTGTAGCTAAAGTTTCTTTGTGATCTCCACCTGGCTCACGAAAATGCACATGCGCATCAAATAACGCTGGTAAGAGGATTTTTTCGCCTCCTCCTTCGTAAATTTGCGCTTGCGCTGGTGCTGATATGCTAGGCTCAATTTTTGTAATGATACCGTTCTCTATTAAAACGTCGCAAGGAGCAGACAGCTCAGAACTACTTGAAGAAGCGATTTTAACCTGACGAATTAAAACTAAAGGACATGTAATAGAAGAAAAAGGCTGAGTTGACATGCCATTGACTATAACTAAAGCCCCATAAAAGTCCAGCGATTAAGCCTGCATTTAACTGACTCTTTATGGCTCTTCAAACTAAGCTCACTATACCTAGTTATTAATTTCAAATTCTATGTTTTGGGCTTTCTCCCTTTTAAATCTTGTTCAATATCTTTGAGCAAAATACGCAAAGCCCCACCTGAAATCCAAATTTCTTTAGTTAATCCAAGTAGCGAACCAAACATAAGAATAAGCGCTCCTATAAAAGAGTACTGAGCGATTTCATTTACTCCAAAAATCTTCAACAACATACCAAAAACCGACAAAAGTAGAGACAAAGCACCTAATAATTGCATGAACCTTATTAACTCCAAACGTTGGCGCAGATTAGAAATTTGCAAAATTAATAAATTCTCATGATTCCCCTCCCACTCTGTATGTAACTTCCTAATAAGTGAAGAAAGATGTAAAAAACGATTCGTGTAAGAAAGAAACAGCAAACTCACCGCAGGAAAAAGTAGTGCGTAAGTAGAAATCGTTAAGTCCATAAACAAGCAAGTTTTTAAAAAATTTTAATCTTCTAGAAGTCTTTGAGCCAAAGCTCGCACTTCTGAACTATCACCCCCCAACATACGCATAAGCTCAGTTAGCCTTGCTTCGCCTGATAATTCCTGAATAGTGGACACCACTCGATCGCCCTCCATGGATTTACTGACTCCAAAATGCTGCTTAGCTTGCGCTGCGACCTGAGGAAAATGAGTGATGGTGATGACTTGATGGTTGAGTGCTATTTGCTTCATCTTTTCACCTACTTGGGTAGCAATAGAGCCTCCCACATTGGCATCAATCTCGTCAAATACTAAGAGCGGTACTGAATCTTGCTCCGCAAGAGCTGCTTTAATTGCCAACATGACTCGACTCATCTCACCGCTTGACGCGACAAGCTTGAGTGGTTTCATAGGCTCACCAGGGTTAGGTGAAAAATTAAACTCTATTGTCTCCAAACCTGTGGCACTTGGCTGCTCTAATTGGTTGAGCTCAATACTAAACTCACTTTTAAGAAAGCCTAATTCTTGCAGATGTTGTACGATAGTTTCGGCTAGTAATTGAGCGCCTTTTGCACGTTTATTACTAATTTTTTCACCTATGCGATTTAGCTGAGACCTCTTGCTATCTACTTGTTGCTTTAACTCCACTAGTGCTTCATCACGATTAGTTATAGTTGAGAGTTTTTCTTGGATTTTAATTCCATATGCTTCAACGTCTTCGAGGCTTGGTCCGTATTTGCGCTTGAGGCTTTCGAGTAGGTTTATACGTTGCTCTAATGCTTCAAAAGCAGATTGATCTAAATCTAAGTCTTCTACATAACGGCTTATCTCTTGCTGCATCATTTGTAACGACTCTTGTACCTGTGGAAGCTCTACAAAAATTTCACAAGCTTCATCGAGACGCTCGATTTCACTAGCCTTGCGTTGCAAAACTTCGAGTAAATCAGTCAGACTAGCTGAATCAGGCTGAGGCTCAAAGCAGGCAGCAGCTTGACTGCTTAATTCTAATAGTTTAACACCTGAGCTGGCCCTTAGGTAATGTTGTTCCAAAACTAATTCTTGCTCTATATTAATTTCTGCAGAGCTAATCTCTGCAAATTGATGATTAAGTAATTCTAATTCTTGTGAGCTTGCTTGCTCACTCTGTTTAAGTTCTTCGAAATTTTGCGTAGCTAAACGCCATTGCTGGTAGGCATGCTCATAAGATTTCAATAGTTCTTGCTGTTGCAAGTACGCATCTAAATAAGCGCGTTGCTTGTCATTAGAGAATAACGATTGTTGTTCATGGGCGCCATGTAGATCAACTAGTTGCTCCCCTAATTGCTTAAGCGCTTGAACTGTAACCACTGATTGATTGATCCATTGGCGACTACTAGTCTCACTTACTTGACGACGTACAATGATTTCTCCTCCATCATTTGCCTCTAAAGCATCTAAGCCAAGCTCATCTAATATTTGATTGATGACTTGTAATTTACTTGTATCTAGCTGAAAAATAGCCTCAACTTTGGCTTGATCGCTACCGTGTCGAATCAATGCCTTGTCCGCTCTATCTCCAAGAAGCAATTTTAGAGCCCTAATTAATACGGATTTACCTGCACCTGTTTCGCCTGTTACAGCTAACAAGCCTTGCTCAAGCGACCACTCAACTTGCTCAATGAGAGCCAAGTTTTTAATTGATAAATAAGTGAGCATAATTAATTATTCAGTAAAAGCGGGAGGCAACTGTTTTTGAGCTTGTTCAAAAACAATATAATTAACTTTAGTTAAAACCAAGCTTCTTTTATCAAAGGCTTCTACGCGTATCTTTTGAGGAAACCAATAACCGTCTTGTTTGAACACATCTATAATGACGAGTCTTTTAACCAAAAAAGAAGTCTCATCAAAGTATTCTATTTTTACTAAGGCTTGAGTCTTTTTATCTACATAAAGCTTAGCTTTTGTATAATTAGATAATTTAGCTTCGAATTCATCTGCTATTAATTCCATTACTTTAGCCTCACGACCCTCTACCTCACTTGATTCTAACCAACGTGCATTGATCCAATTAAGGCATTCAAAACTTAAATCATGGTAGCTAACCACGCTATTTTTAATTCTAAATTTATCTTCATTTCCAGATAATACCCACAATTTACCTTTGCCCAAATAGTAGCTATTAATACTCATATCTTTAGTATTAAATCGCACTTCTAACGCTCCAAATCTTGGATCTAAAGGTTGAGGGATTAACTTAAACCCTTGAGTGTTTCGCTGAAAGCCAAAAGGGTACTTACCCTGCTCACGCGCATCAATATACCCTGCAAGTTCAAAATAGACTGAAGAAGCAACAAACTCAGTTTTAAGGTAATAAAGATAAGACTGCAAATCTAACTCTAAATCCTTTTGTACAGTTAGCTCTTGAGCTTGTTCATTAGTTCGCTTATCTATTTTGGCATCAGCTACTAGCTCTTGAGCCCATAGTAAACTACTTAAGCATAGATAAATAATTAACCAATAACTCAACATTTATATTTAATTAGCTTTAATCTAAATCCTTGCTGTAGAAGTTGATTAACTTCTCTGCTTGTTTAGAAAATGATTGCCAATGACTCCATACAGGCTCCGATTGTCCTAATTGCTGGCCAAAAAAACTCTCTTCCCACCTCTCTATAATTGGCTGACTTGAAGCTAGAGTGAAATGCTGATTAATTAATTCCACATCCTTTGCTGCAATAGTTTTATCACTTTTATAAAATACAAAGCTCAACTGAGTATAGCGATGCTTTTGCGCAATAAGCTGCCTTGCCACTTGTACTGCCATTAGTAATGGAGTGTCATCTAGTTTTTCATCTATAGGAACTAATACTACACGGTACTGTTTAATTTTCTTAACCTTAAAACAATTAATAAGAGCTAATAAGTTAGAGCTATTAGTTAAACCATCTATTTTTATTTCTTCAAATTGATAGCCGACATTGGTTGGACCTAGTGTGCTCTGCAGCCAAATAAATTTTTGACTTTGGGTTTCAATATTTTGCAACTTTTTCCAATCTTGACGCGCCTTATCTAAACTAAAAACTTCTGGTATAATGAGGGTTTCTCCATCGTTTTCATAACTAAGTTTACTCTTATTTAAATTAATAACATATAAAACCATGGCTCCAATAATGGAAACAACTAGTAATAGAGGTAATAGACCTATTAAATAACGAGAAAGAGCGTATCTAGGTTTAGTGATTAATTGATTCATAAAGGTTGTCTATAGATGGTTTATTTCATTCTTAGAGGTATTTCATCCACAGCGTACCCCCCCTTTACTAAGGTGTCCCATAATTTTAGCATCTCTTGTATAGGCGCTTGCTTATCTAACTCTAGTTCAAATTTTTCTTCTTGGCTTATTTTTGACTGCTTAAGTTTATCAACTAATGCATCATGAGTCATGATTTCACCATTAACACTCAACTGACCTTCAACACTGAGCTCAATTATCATACTTATTTGCTGAACTGTGTCGACTTCCACCTCAGTTACCTCTGGTAAATCAACCACCAAAATGCGCCTATCTTCTTTAAACTGAGTAGAAACCACCATAAAAATTAACAATATAGCTAAAATGTCAATCAGAGGTATGATAGGCACTGTTTTCTTTGCCTTTTTATGTCTCCTAATTTTCATAAATAGATTTTTAAATTTAACTTATGTGCCTTCAGATTGAATAACTCTATTTACTAATCTTTCAATTAATACCTCTAGACGTGCGACATAACGATAAATAAGACTATCAAAATAAGTATGCATAATCACTGCTGGTATGGCTACTGCAAGCCCCGCAATTGTAGTCGTTAGAGCTCTAGATATACCTACAGCTAATACTCCATAATCTTGCGACTCTCCCAAATTAGCAAATACGGTAACTAGCCCTGACGCCGTACCAAGTAAACCTAGTAGCGGAGCAATCGTATAAATAACCTCTAACGCATTGACTCCTCTATTCAAATCTATAATTTCTTCCTGTGAACGCACTTCTAAACGAGCTTGAATATGCTCACGAGGCCACTCTCTAAGCTCTAGAATAACTTGGCATAATGTACCTAGTTTTGAAGGCTGCAACCCTACAAAAGTATGGATTTTATGCAACTCTCCTGAGGAGCCTTGAATATTCATGAGCATTTCCTCAAGCTCAGCAGGTATAATCGCAGCTTTTCGTAATTGCAGAAGCTTTAGTATACCTATACTAAGAGTCACCAGCGAACAAACTAAAATTGCCCACATAAAAAAACCTCCTTCTTCTAAAAAATTCATAATAAAGTCTATCTAAATATGTTTGCAATATATAATTAAGCAGGAGGATTAACAACCCTATTTCACATAAAATAAAAAATACTAAAAAGAGACTTGATTCTTTGTCAAATAAGCCTCAAGAATCTAATCCATGAAATATGTTTTTGTGACAGGAGGCGTTGTATCTTCACTAGGAAAAGGACTCGTGGCAGCTTCATTAGGAACCCTTTTAGAAAAGCGAGGACTCAAAGTTCTTTTACAAAAATTTGATCCCTATTTAAATGTCGATCCTGGCACTATGTCTCCTTACCAACATGGCGAGGTTTATGTACTTAAAGATGGACGTGAAACTGACCTTGATTTAGGTCATTATGAACGTTTTACAGATTCTCAGCTCACAGGACTAAATACGCTGACCTCTGGTCAAGTTTTTGAATCAGTCATTCGCAACGAACGCCAAGGTCTCTACCAAGGTAAAACTGTTCAGTATATTCCTCACGTCACCGATGAGATCAAAAAAAGACTTGATTTAGCTACAGAGAAAAATCCAGATGTAGACATTCTCATTACCGAAATTGGCGGCACTGTAGGTGACTTAGAAGGACTACTATTCCTAGAGGCGCTGCGTCAATATGCGCTTGAAATAGGTCGCGATAACTTTACCTTTATTCACGTTACTTTATTACCTCTTATTAAGGCTGCAGGTGAAGTCAAAACAAAGCCGACACAACAATCGGTAGCTAAGCTTCGCGAAATTGGTATTCAACCAGACTTTATTGTTTGTCGTTCCGAAACTGAAATTGAAGAAGAGCACAGATCTAAAATTGCCATGTTCTGTAACGTTCCTTCATCTAACGTTGTCTGCTTTAAAGATTTAGAACACTCTATTTATCAAGGTCCTATTCAATTAAAGAAGCAAAAGCTTGATGCTCTTGTAGTAGATAGACTTGCGCTAGAAACACCTGAACCAGATATGACATCATGGGAAAGCTTTATTGAAGCTCTAATCTCTCCTACCCATCAAATCACTGTTGGACTTGTGGGTAAATATGTTGAACTGCAAGATGCTTACAAATCTATCGAAGAATCTCTCGCTCACGCCGGAGCCTATCATGACACTAGAATCAATCTCAAACGCATCGATTCAGCATCTATCGAAGAAGAAGGAACAGATATACTCAAAGAGGTAGACTGTATCCTTATTCCTGGAGGATTTGGAGGACGAGGCATCGAAGGCAAGATTTCCGCCGCTAAATATGCCCGTGAAAATAAGGTTCCTTTCTTTGGTATCTGTCTTGGCATGCAAATTGCAACTATCGAATTTGCGCGTAATATCTGTGACCTCAATGAGGCGAACTCAACAGAGGTTAATGCTGACACACCTCACCCGGTAGTCTGTCTTCAAGAAGAACAAAAAAATCGAATTCAATTTGGTGCCTCTATGCGTCTAGGATCATCTACAGCAGAGCTTAAAGCTAACAGTGTCGCAGCAGAAATTTACGGCAGCTCAGAAATTAGCGAACGTCATCGCCACCGTTATGAATTTAACAACGACTACAAGGAACAACTTGAATCTCAAGGATTTGTCATATCAGCAACTTCAGTAGTTGAAGGCTTAGTTGAAATTGTCGAGCTACCTAAGAGTGTTCATCCTCATTATATCGGAGTTCAATTCCACCCAGAATTCCAATCCAAACCACAACAACCACACCCTCTCTTTAAAAGCTTTGTCAAGGTGGCTTTAGACTTACAGTCAAAATAATCCTGAATTGACAACTCCTGCAAAAAAATCTTAACTAAAGACTTAGACCCCGCACCTCTATTCATTATGGCTACCGATTTATCCCTAGAAACAGAAATTGTACAATCAAAGATTAATATCTTCTTAGAAAAAAATAGCAAAAGTATTATCACCAGCATTATCGCTATTGGCGTATTTATTCTCGGCATCGCTTTTTTAAAGGAGTCTAAGAATCAAGCTCTAACATCTGTCCAAGAAAGTCTATCTCAAGCTATTACTAAAGCTAACGCAGAAGAATTAGAATCCTGGGTCAACACAAATGCCAGCAAATACCCTAGCGTGGCTTTTACCGCACATCTTAAACTTGCTGAAATCAAGTGGGATACTGACCCCTCATCTAGCATTGACAGTCTCAGCAACCTTCTTAACCAATATTCTGGCGAACAAGCCGACATTATCACTGCTTCACTAAGCAGTAAGCTTATTGAGCTTGGATCAGCAGAGCAAATCCAGCAAGCTCAGCAAATCCTCGAAAACAACCAAACATCAAGTTATCTAACTGCTTACCTCCAAACTATTCTTGGAGACACTTACTGGAAACAAGGTAATCAAGAAAAAGCTCGTGAAATTTGGAAACAAACTACTGAGCAATTTGAGTCTGACCCATTTAGCATTGCTTCACAAAACCGCATCGACTGGTCTGATTTTCAAAGCCCAAAAATCATTGAAGTTTCTACTCCAGCAACTCCAGTTGAAGTAGCGGCACCTACTTCTTAGCCTTTCTTTTTGAGCATGCTTAAGCTTGAAAAGCAACTCCTCAACTCTATTAACGAGCAAGGAGCGCTGACTTTTGAAGCTTATATGCAGCAATGCCTGTACCATGAAGACTATGGTTACTATGCTAACAATCAAGCTGAAATAGGCAAATCTGGCGATTTTAGCACGAGCATCTCTATTGGCTGCCTATTTGGACAACTCTTAGCTGAGCGCATTCATCAATTATGGTTAACCTTACCAGAGCCTCAACAAGCATGGTCTATTTTTGAAATTGGAGCTTTTCATGGACAGCTAGCTCTTGATATTCTTAATCATTTACAAATAACCTACCCTAATTGCTACAAAACCTGCAATTACACTATTTTTGAGCCTTTTGCCAAACTTCAAGAGCACCAGCAATCCACGCTCCATGAGCATTCCATTGTCAACTGGATCCAGGAAACTCAGCATACGACTAACCAGGCTAAGCAAGGAATTATCCTTAGTAATGAGTTATTTGATGCTCTCGCTGTTGAGCGCCTTATTTATCAAAATCAAAAATGGCAGCTCATCGGCATAAATAGCCTAGATAATCAACTGGTTCAAAATACATTATCTATATCTAGCAGCCCTTACGCCTCTGATATTAAGAGCTATTTACTTAACATTGATTTTAAACCTACCGAAGGTTATGAATTGGAATTTAACCCACATATAAATTCTATGTGCCAAAATATGAGCTCGCTTATTCAAGACGGCCATCAATTACATATTGATTATGGATTTGCTCAATCTGAATTACTTCACCCAGAGCGCAACCAAGGCACACTACAAGCTTATCACCAACATAAAGTTGTAACTAATTACTTATCCATGAGTGGTCAAACTGACCTAAGTTGCCACATCAATTTTACTCAATTAAAACAGGCTATAGAGAGTCAAGGATGGACTCCCTCTCTATTTATTGATCAATCAGCCTATTTAACCATCAATGCAAAATCTTGGTTTACAAAAATCAGCATGCCTCCCACTCAATCTCAACAAGAGCTCATCAAGCAGTTCTCTACGCTCACTCACCCTTCAATTATGGGTAAAAAGTTTTGGGTATTAGAGGCAACCTGTGGTAATATTTTAACATCAAAAGATCCATTTAAATCTCTTAATAAACTTAACTATCTTGAGTAAGATGTTATTTTTAATCTCATTATGAAAATTCTTTTTGTATGCCTAGGCAATATTTGCCGTTCTCCAGCTGGAGAAAATGTACTCAACCACCTCATCACGCAACAACAGCTCGACTCTGAATTTAATGGCTCTAAGAGAACGCCGCTTTTTGTCGACTCAGCAGGCACAGCTAATTACCACAGCGGAAGCCTCCCTGATTCACGTATGATCCGCACACTTGAATCAAGAAACATTAATGTTACAGGCTGTGCTAGGCAGTTTACCCTACAAGATTTCAAAGATTTTGATCTTATCCTCACTATGGATTACAGTAATTACGAAGACGTGATAAGCCTCACCAGCGACAAAGAACTACAAGCCAAGGTAAAACCATTTGCTAGCCTACTTACAGAACACGACGATGATTTTATTCCAGATCCTTACACTGATGGACAAGCAGGTTTTGATTATGTCGTTGACCTCATGTTTGATGGTTGTAGCCAATTACTCAAACAAATTAATAATGGCTAAATTAATTAAACATTACTAAAAACATCCCTTCTGAGTATTCATTTGACTATTAACTCAATTATCGGCATAAGTGGTGCTATTGAAAGTATATTGATGACAAGCCAAAAGCTAGTTTTCTCATAAGTAAGGCAAGACTGCCAACTGGTATAAATATACCAGTTAAGGGAGTAACGCAGCTTAGGGAAAAAGAAGCTTTGGTAGCCATTTTTATTCTTTGCGTTAGCAAAGCAATCTTCCAAAATTCATATCAAAAACTTGTTGTTGATAGACTTTCAACAGTCCCACAAAGCTCAAAATTATTTAACTCTCTAAAATTATGATGTTACAAGCAGGAATCGTCGGCATGCCTAACGTAGGTAAATCTACTCTATTTAATGCCCTCACCAAAACTCGCAAGGCCGAAGCTGCCAACTACCCTTTCTGCACTATCGACCCTAATATCGGTATGGTAAGCGTTCCTGATCCTCGCCTTGCTGTCCTAGCAGAAATGAATAACACAGCTAATATCATACCTACCGCTATTGAAATGGTAGATATCGCAGGTTTAGTTGAGGGGGCTTCTACTGGTGCTGGTCTTGGTAATAAGTTCCTCGCCAATATTCGTGAGGTCGACGCCATTATCCAAGTGGTGCGCTGCTTCGAAAACGAAGACATTATTCACGAACTCGGCTCAGTCGATCCCGTACGTGATATTGAAATTATTAATTCAGAGCTTATTCTTGCCGATATCGCAACCCTAGAAAAACGCAAACAAAGCCGCGAAAAACAAGCTAAAAAAGGCGATAAAGAAGCCCAAAAAGAAGTCGATTTAATGATCCGTTTAGCACCTCACCTTGATGAGGGAAAACCAGCCTCAACTCTAGAAGTATCAGAAGACGAAGCTCTCACACTACGTGAATTCTTCTTACTAAGTGCTAAAAAAATGCTTTTTGCTTGCAACATCGACGAAAACGAACTTGGAGAAACTATAGCCAACCCTAGTAGTCACGCTCTTGTCACAAAAGTCGCAAACTATGCTAAAGAGCTAATGGGTGCTGATATCGTCATCATCTCAGCACGCATGGAAGAAGAACTTATGGATTTATCTGATGAGGACAGCAAGGAGTACCTCGAAGCCATGGGTGTCGAAGACAGTGGCGTAAGTAGCCTAATCCAAGGAGCTTATAAGCTCCTTGGGCTCTGCTCATACCTGACTTCAGGAGAAAAAGAAACTCGTGCATGGCCAATTCCTGTGGGAGCTACAGCCCCACAAGCAGCTGGTGTTATCCATACCGATTTTGAACGTGGCTTCATCGCCGCAGAGGTAGTCAGTTATGACGACCTTACCACCCTAGGCTCTAAAGTCGCTGCTAAAGAAAAAGGCAAATTGAGAATCGAAGGCAAAGAATATATTATGAAGGACGGGGATGTGGTTGAGTTTCGCTTCAACGTCTAAAAAACACTTTTATATTGGTTCTTTTGAGCAAAAATCGCAGATTCGTAGCTGCGTAACACCCGAGTAGGTCATCTACACGAGCTTATACGGTCTACTGCATCAGGAAATTTTCATCTCAAAACCGTAGTTCAACTCATAAAAGTTGAACTACTTAACCTTCTCTAAAAGCATTTTTATTAATGGCACCTTTGCACTGCACTCCACATTATTTGCTAAACGCTTTTCTCAAGCCAAACCGCTGTGGCTAATGCGCAGCATCATAGATTCACCACTTAGCTAGCTTCTTTTGGAGGTAAATACAGTGATTTATTTTTCACTCCTCACTTAGCAAACTGTGTGGGTAAAACCAGCTAAACGTAGTGGTTTTACAGCGGTTTCACCTCTGGGTAATAATTAGGGGCGATAAAATATCGCTCTATACCATCAGTTATCATCACGCAGCGTTGCTGTTGTTGTATTTTGGTTTGAATCGCTGCTAGGGTTGTTTGTTGATTACTAGATTTTAGTACTTGGCAAAGCTCTGCTGTAGGGACACATGGCCAGAGTTGTTTAGGTATAATGTAAAGTGATTGTTGTTGAGCTAGGGCAGAATTAGGTAGCTCATGACTATGCATCCAATAGCCCCTATGAGCTGTGGGCGATGTATCGACAGCAGTTTGAGGCTCGGTGCTATTATATCTATCAAATAAACACCCATAGATGAGATGCTGGCTTTGTATGTCAGTTGTACCACAAATTTCTTGCAAGACTTGTTGGGAAGCTGATTGTTTAGCGAGTGAGAATTGACAATTGATCATGTGCTGATGTTTGCGTTCCCAAGCATCTCGAGCGTCAGGTCCTGGCCAAAGGTAGCTATTATCCGTTGATTCTGCTTTTACTGTGGATGTGCCTAGGTAGAATTTGACAGCGAGCTCTACATGCAACCATCGCCCGTCTTGTCTTTGGAGCAAGTAATCAAATTCACCTAAGGTACGGTTACCTTTTTGCGGGTGCGGTAAATTTTCTATCACTTGCACGCCTTTACAGACTTGCTTAAACTCAATTGAGCTTCTAAATAATAATTCTAAAGCATCTTCATATAAATGTCCCAGTTTTTGCTCAAACTTTAGAGGATGTGTAAGAGTTAGTGTATTTAGCAAGTCTCTATCAAAGGCAGGTATACCCCCTATCTCTTGTACTAATAATTGAGAGTTAAGCAAACTATCTAAAATGAGTTGGCTTTGTCCTAATAGTGTTAAATTTTTAGGCTTACTTTCACTCATATTATATTTTAGATGAGGCTGATTAATTTGGTCGGGCTGACAGGATTCGAACCTGCGGCCTCTTCACCCCCAGCGAAGCGCGCTACCAAGCTGCGCCACAGCCCGAAAATTAGTAGGTTTTAATGTGCATTTAGAGCTAAAAACTTGCAACTTTAACTGTCGCGGTGCTCGAGTAGCTTATCTACACTGCGCTCCACGGTTTAAAGCAACTGCGTTTTTATCATCAAAAACATGATATTTGCCTATTAAAAGCTATTAATTTTTTGTTGTTATTTCCTACTTGAGAAACTTCAACAACCAAATTGAAATGCTTTGTTAAACAATTAACTCTAGTTAATCAAGCTTGCTTTACTGTAAAATCTTGCCATTCCTGAATTTTATTGTAATTTTGGCACATGGAAAAAATTAATGACGCTATTAAAGTAGCTGTATTAGGAGCCTCTGGCTACACAGGGAAAGCTCTACTAGAATGCTTATTTTCTCACCCTTCAGTTACTTTGGTGGCTGCTACATCACGTACTTTTATTGGGCAATCCTTGGCTCAAGTTTTTCCTCAGTTTTTAGGCTTAGCTCAAGCAGAGCTTTGCTGTAGTGATCATGCTCCAGAACCTATTATAGAGGCTGGTGTTGATGTTGTATTCCTAGCTCTACCTCATGGCACCGCAGCTCAATACGCAATTAAATTCCTCGACGCAGGCATTAAGGTGATTGATTTGAGTGCTGATTTTCGCCTTAATGAATTGGCTACTTATCAGGAGTTTTATGGTGAACACCCTGCTCCTCAATGGTTAAAAAAATCCGTGTACGGACTTACTCAATCTTATGCAACTCAGATTACTCAGGCTCAGCTCATTGCTAATCCAGGTTGCTACCCTACTAGCTCACTGATACCTCTACTACCTCTACTCAAAGCAGGTTTAATTGAACCAGACTCTATCATTATCAGCTCCATGAGTGGTGTGAGTGGAGCAGGACGTAGCGCTAGTATACCCCTGCTATTTAGTGAATGTTACGACAGTTGTCGTGCCTACGGCTTACCTAAACATCGTCATTTATCTGAGATTGAGCAAGAATTAAGCCTAGCTGCAGACACGAATGTCACTGTCACTTTTGCTCCTCATTTAGTCCCTGTTAAATCTGGGATGTTAACGACTATTTTTGCAACGCCTACAGCTCAAGCTACACCTGAGGCTGTTACTGCTGCCTATCAATTAGCTTATGCTGATTCATCGACTGTACGTTTACTTGGTGAGGGAGGGCTTGCAGATACTAAAGCTGTAGTTAATCATCATTGGCTTGATATGGGTTGGCATTTTGACACACGTAATAACAAAATTATTTTAAGCTCTGCTATTGATAATTTAATGAAAGGCGCTAGCTCTCAAGCTATTGAAAACATGAACTTGATGTATGGTCTACCTACAGCTACAGGTTTAATCCCTAACGTCTAATAGATATGAGTGATTGGACAATTATTAATGAGGGTAGCATCACCTCGCCCAAGGGCTTTGTAGCTCAAGCTATTAGTGCTGGAATTAAGAACCCTCAAAGCCCTAAGCTTGATTTAGCTTTAGTCGTGAGTCAACAACCCGCGGTAAGCTCTGGTTTTTTTACGACTAATGCAGTGAGCGCTGCGCCTGTGCGCCTTAATCAAAGTTACTTAAAAAACCACCATTTTCAAGCAGTCATCGTCAATAGTGGTAATGCTAATGCTTGTACAGGCAGCCAAGGCGATCAAGATGCGGTAACTATGACCAACTCTATTGCTGAACAACTCAGTCTTGCTCCCGAGCAAGTTGGCGTATGCTCAACTGGTGTTATTGGTTTACCTATGCCAATGCAACGTATCACCCCTGCTCTTTCAAAGGTTACCCAAAGTTTATCTAAAACTAATGGAACTCTATTTGCTGAGGCTATCATGACTTCGGATACAAAAATCAAGCAGATAGCTATTCAAACTACGCTTAGTGATGGCTCGACGATAACGATTGGCGGCTGTGCTAAAGGAGCTGGTATGATTCACCCTAATATGGCAACAATGCTTGCCTTTATAACCACTGATGTAGCTATCTCGGCTGAACTTCTCAAAGAATTAAGTGCTCAGGCGCTCCCTTACTCGTTTAATGCTATTAGTATTGATGGCGACATGAGCACCAATGACACATTGCTTGTGCTTGCTAATGGAGCTAGTCATGCACCTACTCTCACAGCAGAAAGCCCTGATACCATTATCTTTAAACAAGGCCTACTCAAAGTTATGCAACACCTAGCTTTTAGTATGGTGCGTGATGGTGAACGTGTCACTAAATTTGTAACCGTTAATGTAGTGAATGCTGCATCAGAAAGTGATGCTCGCAAAATTGCCAATGCTGTAGCTACATCCTCACTAGTTAAATCTTCATGGAATGGCGAAGATCCTAACTGGGGGCGTGTTATTCATGCTGTAGGTTATGCGAGAGCAGAGCAACTAGACCCAAATAGTATCACTATTAGCTACAGTGATTCAAGCACCTCTATTACCCCTTGTGAAAATGGATTGCAGGCAAAAATTGATATGCCAACTCTACAAGCTATTGTTTCTAAAACTGAATTTGCTATTAAAATAGATTTACAAATAGGCGAGGCTCAATCCACTATTTATAGCAGTGATTTATCACCTGAATATGTAGATTTCAATCGCTCAGAGTATGCCTACTGGAAGCAAGCTAAGTCTGACGGCTTAATCTAGGGGTTAAGCTGGCGAGGCACTTAACCTCTTGCCTCATTGAACTTGCTGGTTGAGGCTCGCAGTAGCTATTTTTGATTCGCCCGCTTTTAATCAAAGCGTCGCTCACCCTATCGGGCAAAATTATTTCATAATTTTCTCTTATCAGTTGCGCTCACGCTTTCTAATTTCTACAGCTGCATCTTAAGACTTACAAGGTTGGTTAAGGTTTTATAAAAAAGCTGGCAAGGCGCTTAGCCTCACCCATCGGCATCACTAAGGCAAAAATAAAAGCACAAAAAAGCCCACTGTAATATATACAGTGGGCTCTTTAATTGGTTAAGGGTTAATTAGTCTAATAATGTCACTTCACCTGTGTGTAGTGAGTAAAGACCTCCAACGATTTTAATAGCACCTTTTTCCTCAAGATCGGCTAAAACTGGACTTTTCTTGCGAATATCAGCAATAGTCTGATGTACATTTTCTTCAATAACAGCTGCTACAAATTTCTCATTCTTAGAGTTTTTCTCATCAGCGTTAAAGCCTTTTACAGCTTCTACAGACGGTTTGATTTCAGCTAATAAATCGGTAAGGTTACCTAATTTTACATCATCACAAGCGCCTTTAACTGCGCCACAAGCCTCATGCCCAAGAACCATAATTAATTTGACTCCGGCTGCTGCTGAAGCAAATTCCATTGAACCTAACTGATCGACACCTTCGATGTTACCTGCAACGCGCCCAACAAAGATATCTCCAATACCCTGATCAAAAACTAGCTCTACAGGAACACGTGAGTCTACACAAGATAAGATATAAGCTTTGGGGTACTGTCCTTTTGAGGTGATTTCCAATCGTTCTTTAAGATTTGCGGCTGTGTGATCTGTATTAACAAATCTTTTGTTACCAGCCATTAAGTCAGCTAATACAATATCCGGAGTAAGCGCTTTCTGAGCTTCTGCGGATGGTGGTATATTTTCTGCAAAAATTGATGCGCCAAGCACAGTTACACAACTTAAGATTATTTTATATTTTTTCATAATTTTGTTAAAGTATATTAGTTAATAAATACAATCATGAAAACGGCTATATTATTTTTTTTTGTCTAAAAAGAGGTTTTTTTTTAATTTAATATCTATGCCACTTAATGATTGAAACCTTTGTAATTGCTTAAAAGTTGGCTCAATATATTTTTGGTAGCGCTTTATTCCTAAAGCGCTTAACTTAGCATAGGCACCTGTAGCCTGCATCAGGCGCTGCAGTGCACAAGCTTGTAATATATCTATATTTATTTGATATTTTTTTATCAAATAAGCTTGCAAGGTTTGTTGCATACTAGGTGATAGATTTTTTGCTACATAAGGATCGTAGATGAGAGATGCCCAGTCATATTCTGGCAAACCTAATCTCATGCCTTGAAAATCAATAAGATACACTGAATCTTGCTTAAGCATGATATTTTCAGACTGGCAGTCTCTATGAATGAGGGCGCGTGGTTGGCTGGCTAATTTTTCAGCTAATGCTATAAGTGCAGGCTGATTAAGCCATGCCTGCTGTTGCTCCTCGCTTAATCCTATACTAGTTCCATAATGCGTTATGAAATATTCTTGTTCCCAACGGTACAACTCTACACCAAAGCTAGGTTGCAAGTAAATAGCGTCTATCTTACTTATCTCTAATTGATGAACTTTAGCAATAGCATCAATAGCGCTTTGGTAAAGGTTGATAATGGCTACAGTTTCTAATACTGAATCATCCAACTGCTTTATTTTTTCCAAACTCTTAAGTAAAGTCTGCTTTCCTAAATCTTGAACCAAGCAGTAACCACAACCATTATTGTCATGATGTGAAATAATCTCTGGCACAACGATGCCAGCTTGACTTAATTGTATTGCTAAAGGAGCAAACTGAGCATTATCCGCGCGTGAATCATCATACTCTATAGCTATAATAGATTGATAATTGTAAGTCACGCGACTAATAGCCCTACCTGAAGCCCCCTGCTGAATCGGCTCTAGTTTGTATTCTGCATCAAAACCTATCTCCCAATAGTCTCGAATGGCTTTATCTACGGCTTGCTCCAACATTACCAACTCAGCTTAACCCAAAACTCGCAAAATCAAATCATAAAAACAGCACTAGGCTATCTATCAATTGAAATGAGGTCAAAAAAATACTCGAACACCACAGCACAACAAAATAACCTATAAAGCCGACTAAAGATTTAAATGAGGTGATTTTGGTGAGTAAGAGTCATGAGCCAAAACCTTGCTACGCTGTGTAGGTAAAGCTACTCAAGGAGCAAGCAAGTTTGGTGAAGGGCTCTTACTCACCAAAAGCACCCATTTAAATGGAGAAATTTTGATCCATGGTGGAGGAAGGCAATCGCTGATCATGCTTGCCTACTGTTTGAGCGGGTACTCCGGCTACGGTGCTGTAGGGCTCGACATCTTTAATGACGACACTACCTGCACCTATTTTTGAATGCTTTCCTATGGTTACACGGCCTAATATTTTGCTACCTGCTCCTATCATGACACCACGACACACGATTGGATGACGCAACCCATCTTCTTTGCCTGTTCCTCCTAGAGTGACTTCATGCAAAATAGAGACATCATCTTTTACGATGGCGGTCTCACCTATAACGACTCCTGTAGCGTGGTCCATCATGATGCCTTTACCTAGCTGTGCAGCCGGGTGAATATCAACACCAAAAAGCTCGTTGCAACGACTCTGTAAGAAAAAGGCTAATATTTTTCGACCTTTTTTATACCAATGATGAGCAAATCGATGAATAACTAGCGATTGAAACCCCTTGAAAAATAATAAAGGTTCGAGCAAGCTATGGCATGCTGCATCACGATCTTTTACTGCTTCTAGGTCAGACAAAATAAGATCTGCGAGCTTAGTATCTTCCTCCATTGCGCTAAGAAATAAATCCTTAAGCTCAGATAGCTCGATAGCTTGGCAAGCGAACTT
>DGKB01000021.1 GCA_002386905.1 Akkermansiaceae bacterium UBA4581
TTAAAGCTTTAAGTTATTTAAGATGGCTTGACTAGCCATCCGACGAGGAACCGTTAATATTTTTACTCTCTTCTTTTTAATTGCTTAAAAAATTAAAAGTAAAAAAAGGGGTTAATAAGTATAATAATATACCTTAAGATTTTTGAGCAAGAACACGCGCCAATGAAGAAGCGGGCTCGTTGATTGTACGTACCAATGTGCCAGCTGGTTGATTGATAAGACCAAGCAATGTTGCAAGAAGCACTTCGCGAGCAGGGAGCTTACTAAGATCTGTTAATTGCTCTGCATCGAGAGCTGAACCATCTAGAACACCTGCTACAAAAGAACCTTTCTCAGTAGATTTTTTGAATGCGCTTACCACTTTAGCTGCAGCGCAAACATCTTCATCACCAGTAATGTAAGCAATTTGACCTACTAAACCATCTAATTCAGGAAGCTCTGCTGCGACAAAAGCCTTCTTCATGTAAGTGTTTTTAGCTACGTGACATTCGCCACCTGCTTCTGAAAGCTTCTCTCTAAGCTCGGCAAACTCAACTACGCTCATACGATCATAATTAATCGCTATAATATAGCTAGCTTGATTCACTCTTTCGAGCAATTCATCAATAATATATTTTTTATCTGGATTCATTTTTTTAATTAATTAAGCGTTAATCCATACTTGCTCCTCAAGCTTTACACCTGGACACATTGTTGCAGAAACCGTTATAGAACGGATGTAAGCACCTTTAAGCGAAGAAGGCTTTTCCTTCTTAACACTATCAACAAAAGCAGTTAAATTCTCAAGAAGAGCTGACTCATCAAATGAAAGCTTACCTACACCCGCTGCCACATTACTGTTTTTATCAACTTTAAAATCGACACGACCAGCTTTTACTTCAGCGATAGCCTTAGTTACATCATCAGTAACTGTACCAGTTTTAGGGTTAGGCATTAAACCACGTGGCCCTAAAACACGAGCCACTTTACGCACCTCTGTCATAGCTTCTGGAGTAGCTATAGCTACATCAAAGTCAACAAAACCACCAAGAACTTTAGCGATTAAATCTTCCATTCCCACGTGTTCTGCACCAGCAGCTGTTGCTGCTTCTGCGGCTTCGCCTTGCGCAAATACCAATACTCGCACATTTTTACCTGTACCGTGTGGCAATGAAACACTACTACGAACCATTTGCTCACTCTTCCTTGGATCAATACCCAAAGAGAAAGACAAAGTAACCGTAGGGTCAAAGGCAGGCGGGGTAAATTGTTTGATTAATTTAACCGCATCTTCCAAACTATATCGCGCATCAGCGCTTATCAATGCTGCGTTTTTCTCAAAACGCTTACTTTTATTTCTAGCCATTATATTAGCAGTATTTAATTTATTTAATTAAGTGGCGGAAACTTAAGCTCCCCATGAGCTTTATACTTTCCTCCTGCAAAAAATTGTTACATTCCTTCGATTTCAAGACCCATTTGGCGAGCTGAACCAGCAAGAATAAGTGCTGCTTTCTCCGGATCATTTGTATTTAAATCAGAAATCTTAGCATTCACTACTTCCATAAGTTGCTCTTTAGTGATTTTAGCCACCTTAACTTTATTAGGCTCAGCAGAACCCGAAGCAATACCTGCTGCCTTCTTAAGTAAGACAGATGCTGGCGGTTGCTTAGTGACAAAGTCAAAAGTAGAATCAGCATAAACAGTGATTTCTACCGGCAATAAATCACCTGCTTGACTTTGAGTTCTAGCATTAAACGCCTTACAAAACTCCATAATATTAACACCTGCTTGACCCAAAGCTGGACCTACTGGTGGAGACGGACTTGCTTGACCTGCTTGGATCTGCAACTTCAATTTTCTTTTTACTTCCTTTGCCATAATTTTATATGTGTATTTTAAATTTTTTAGAAGAGCTTAACCCTTCTCAACTTGCCAGAAATCAAGCTCAACTGGCATAGAGCGACCAAACATAGATACAGAAACTTGCAACTTGCCTTTTTCTTGATCTAATTCCTCAATAATACCTACCTGATCAGCAAAGGCACCATCATTAATTTTAACAGAATCTCCCAACTCAAAAGAAATCAAAGGACGGGCTGTAGCCTCTCTCTCTTTAATTTGATGCAACATCACATCAACTTCTTTTTTGCGCATAGGGAGCGGATTTTGCTTATCACCAGCAAAACCAATAACGCCATCAGTACCTGTCACCAAACGCCAAGCATCACTGTTAAGTTCATCATTTTCACCTTTTAGATCAACTTGAATCATGATGTAACCCGGGAAAAATTTACGTTTGCTCTCAACTTTAACACCTTTGCGGTCTTCTGAAACTAACTCAGTAGGAACCAACACTTGATGCAGCACATCTTGATAGCCCTCAAACTCCACTAAATAATCTAATCTAGCTTTAACTTTTTGCTCTTTACCAGAAAGAACATGCACTACGTACCATTGACCTTTTGAATTCATTATATATTAACTATAAATATTAATTACTACTTACCAATTAACAGGCCAGATATAAACGCAACAACTTCCTTGTTTACAAAATCTGAAGCTGCAACAAAACCACCTAACAAAACCATAGCGATCAAAACAACGATAGTAGAATCTACTAACTCTTTGTATTTAGATGCGCTCTTAGATTTAGCTTCATCCCAAGGCCAGCTAGTCTTTCTTAGCTCAGACTTAACTTCAGCAATAAAAATAGAAAATTTACGAAACATAAAATAAGGTGATAAATACAAATGAAAAGTTGGCAGGATAGGAGGGACTCGAACCCCCAACCTTCGGTTTTGGAAACCACTGCTCTACCAATTGAGCCACTATCCTGTAAATTGGGGTTTTAGACGAAAAACACGAAGAGGCAATTACGCCTATTCGTTTATTAAATTCTTAGCTTTCTAAGGAGCAAAGAGGGCATACCCATAAAATTACTGGGTAAGCCCTCTAAACGCTCGCTTTAAAAAGCGTTCAACTTAATCAAGGATTTCAGCAACACGTCCTGCACCTACAGTACGACCACCCTCGCGGATAGCGAAACGCATTGTTTTTTCCATAGCGATTGGAGCAATAAGCTCAACTGTAATCTCTACATTATCACCAGGCATAACCATTTCAACACCTTCAGGAAGACTAACTGAACCAGTTACGTCAGTAGTTCTGAAATAAAACTGTGGACGATAGTTGTTAAAGAATGGGGTATGACGACCACCTTCATCTTTAGAGAGAACATAAACTTCTGCTTTAAACTTAGTATGAGCTGTTACAGAACCTTTTTTAACAATAACTTGACCACGCTCTAAATCTTCTTTCTTAAGACCACGCATAAGCAAACCTACGTTATCACCTGCACGACCTTCATCAAGAAGCTTACGAAACATTTCAATGTCAGTAACAGTTGTAGTTTGCGTATCACGAATACCTACAATCTCAACTTCTTCCATTTTATGAACGATACCACGCTCAACACGACCTGTAGCAACAGTACCACGACCCTCGATTGAGAACACATCTTCAATTGGCATCAAGAAGTCTTGATCTACTGGGCGCTCTGGCTCAGGGATATACTCATCAACAGCAGCCATAAGCTTAAGAATATTTTCTTTTTGCTCTGCATCACCATTAACAGCACCAAGCGCAGAACCTTTAATTACAGGGATCTCATCACCAGGGAATTCGTATGCGTCAAGCAATTCACGAATCTCCATTTCAACAAGCTCAAGAAGCTCTTCATCATCGACTTGGTCGACTTTATTCAAGAAAACAACAAGCGCTGGAACACCAACCTGACGTGCAAGCAAGATATGCTCACGAGTCTGAGGCATTGGGCCATCAGCAGCAGAACAAACCAAAATACCACCATCCATTTGAGCAGCACCTGTAATCATGTTTTTAACGTAATCGGCGTGACCTGGACAGTCAACATGTGCGTAGTGACGATTTTCAGTCTCGTACTCAACGTGTGCAGTAGAAATAGTAATACCACGCTCACGCTCTTCTGGAGCTGAATCAATATCTGCATAAGACTTAGCTTCTGAACCATTGGCCTCAGCGAGAACCATAGAGATTGCAGCAGTAAGAGTTGTTTTGCCGTGGTCAACGTGACCAATTGTACCCACATTAACGTGAGGTTTGTTTCTTTCGAATGCTTCCTTAGCCATCATAATAATTAAGTTGTTTTAAGTTTGTTTTGCATAGCTGCTTTTAATTTTGCTTGTAACCCTGGAGCTCATGAGCGGAATTGAACCGCCGACCTCATCCTTACCAAGGATGCGCTCTACCCCTGAGCTACATGAGCAAAACTCAATAAGCTGTTTACGAAAACGCAAACTATACAAAAGCGGATTGAGAAAATAGCATAGAAGTACCCGCTGTCAACAAAAAACTCACTTGCTTAAGCACTTTTTATTTTAGCTCTTAATTTTATTAATTAAAACAAGCAAAAATAATAGTTAAATCTATTAGAAACCGCTTACTTGAGTCGATTTACGTGGAAATAAGATGCTCGACGATACCATCTACGAGCAACTTGCCTTTCCCTTTAAGAGTTAGGCTTTCTAATTCTTGTTTATCTGGCCTCCAATAAGCGTAGCCTTGATTAATAATATCTTGAATGGCTTGCTCTTTAACTTGCCCAAGATGCTTCTTAGCGATTCCTGTATTTGTACGTAACATCAGGGCTATGCGTTCAATCTCCCAATCTTTTTGAGTGAGGATTTCTTTAGTTGGGTTAAACTCTCTCAATTCAGCTTGAGCTATATAAATATCTGTAGAGCTCACATTTTCATAACGCACAAAACCATCACCTTCATTGATAGTTGATACAGCCGAAGGCCCTAAACCTAAATAGTCTCTCCCCTCCCAATAGCCTCTATTATGTATAGATTCACAACCTGACTTAGCGTAATTAGAGGTTTCGTAATGATCGTAACCTAAGCTCGTCAAATATTTATCTGCCATCGTGAAAAAGCCTTCATCTAAAATCTCATTACTCCTTAACAGACCTTTTTCTCTAGGTTCATAAAAAGGCGTGTTCTGCTCATAAGTTAAATGATAGCAAGAAAGACTGGTAGAATTTAGCATCGCAACCTGCTCTAAGCTCGACTCCCATGAGGCCAAGCTCTGATTAGGCAGCCCAAACATCAGGTCTAAATTAGTTTTAAGCCCAGCACTTTGTAAATATCCTGCCGCCTGCTTAGCTTCGTCAGTGCTATGATCACGCCCAAGAAAAGCCAATTCTTTAGCATGAAAAGACTGGATGCCTAGTGAAGCCCTGCCAAACCCTAGATCGGCAAACAGCTGTGCCTTAGCCTGATCAAATGTTCGAGGATTGGTCTCAATAGAAATTTCATCCAATTGCGCAAAATCTAATCTCTCAGCAAACCCCTCCATCAGAGTTTTTATCGCCTTAGCACTCAGCAATGATGGTGTCCCACCACCAAAATAAAGTGTCTCAAAATCAGCAATATTTAAACCATGCTGCTCTACCCTGTGGTCAAATTCAATTAAGAGCGCATCTACAAATGCCAGCATTTGCGCCTGCGCACTTGGCTTGTGCTTATAAAAAGAACAATATGGACAAATCTTATGACAAAAAGGAATATGTAAATAAAGAAGCATAACTATAAGAAATATCTTAAAATTATCTATCAACGCTTCCAAAAAAGCTATGCTTATTTATATTTTATTAACTGGATTAACTTTATATCTACAGTAAATTTTACATAAAAAAACTGCATAAATAAAAATTTATGCAGTTTTTTTATGTGTTGAAAATTTACAATTTCTTAACGTTTTCTACGAGTAAGTAATAAACATGTACTAAGACTAAGCAAGAGCATAGCACTTGGCTCAGGTACAATCTGAGGCACTAACTCTAAAACATAAGTGTCAGATATCGTCTGATCAGCCCCTGATGATGCAGCCACAAGATCTGAGATTCTTAAGTTTGTAACATCAGTCGCTAAACCAAAATTTGTAGTCAATCTTAAAGATTCATTACCATCAGTAGATCCAAAATCTCCAAATGCATTATAATCAATAGTTAATGTAACTCTACCGGTAATATCGTCTTGCACAACTTCAAATAAATTAAAACTAGCAAACTCCTCACCTACATTAAAAATCGATCCTGATAAGCTAAACGTACCAGTGGAAATTGCACCGCCCGCTGATGAGACAAAAGAGATACTCGATGAACTATAAGTAAAGCTCGTATCACTAAGTGCAAGCCCTGAACCCGCTGTATTAAATCTTCCAACAGTATTAGCTGCAGAAGGATTAAAAACGTAACCATCTGATTGGCCGCCATTTATACTGTTTATTACAAGAGTATAATTTGAACCAGTAACTATCTCTCCAGCTACAGCAGTTAACACGTTATCATCAGAAAAGTCAGTATTAGCTAAATTATCTGAGCTAACTCCAGAGTTATCTGAAAAGTCTTGTGTATAAATCACAGCCGAATGCGCATTATATAATAATGCGGCCCCAATAATTATTATTTTTGATAAATATTTCATACAGAGTTATTTTTATAGTAATATTTTAATTGGTCAATACTATTTTTACATGAAAATAATATTGTCGCAATTAGTATTTATATTTGGCGCTATAAAAAATAAATAGAGCATGTTTTCTATATTAGGAAATGCTATTGTGTGAAAAATGTCTAATACTAAAATTTACGATCTTTTTGAGGATTGGTCTCAATCGAGATTTCATCTAATTGCGAAAAATTCAACCTCTTAGCAAACCCTTCCATCAAAGTTATCACCGCCTTAGTGCTCAGCAATGATGGTGTCCCACCACCAAAATAAAGTGTCTCAAAATCAGCAATATGGACAAATCTTATGACAAAAAGGAATATGTAAATAAAGGAGCATAAACTGACTTACATCGTTTTATTTACACCCTGTTTATTAACCTTTGGTCTAGAAATCATCATCCAAAAAACCATGGGAATCATCATAGCGCAACAAAGAATAGAGCTAAGCTTAGCATCTTGAAACCCTAGCGCGATGGTAAGCACCAACAAAAATATCCATAAACCCATGAGCATGAGTCGTGTTAGATTAACTTCTTTAACTTTAATCGTAGCGGTTAATTCATGCTTTCTCATAGCAAAATAAATAATCACCACAGACATAGTTAAACCTACCAAGACTAAAAAACTCTCATTGATAATAGGCATAAGCACTGTGTCTATAGATGGGTGATAATCAAAGCGTTCTTGCCTCATTGTATAATAGCGAAATATCAAAGGAATTTGTATTAAACACAATCCCACCCAGAGACTCACAAAGTTTATTATATTAAGACCTTTACTCATCTTGCTAACAGCCAATCTAAGCACCAACCAAATAAGTAAAGCGACTAAAATCCCTAAACCTAAAGCAATCCAGCTCTCACCTGTATCAACGAGTTGTTTGTGAGGGGTTTCATACTGCTCTAATCCTGCATGCCAAGCTGCAGCTTGCTCTGCGTATGAAAACTCGCTAATTTGATTGAGCACCTTGTTAACTGCCTCGGTATGAGTATATATAGGATAAACTAAACCCTGCTGACGCATATTAAAACCTAACACCATCAAACCTAGTGCCAGCGCAAAGACTAATACAGCTAATATTTTATTCATTATCACACTACACGACAAAAAAATTAATGATACCATAAGGTATTTTGCTCTTAGGCAAGGCGTGACCGCCAACTGGTATATGCATACCAGTTAAGGGAACAACACAACATAAGGGCAAAAGAGCTATGGCTTCTTTTATTTTATTAAAGTAACGCAGTTGCTCTAATCTTACTAAAACTTTCATTCTCTTATTTATCATCATTCTTTTAATTAACTTTAATTCATCTATGACCCTTGAATTCTTCTTCCTATCGTTGATTTTTTGTCGTGTAATGTGATTCATTATAATTATTTAGATTGTTTAAGCCTATTCCACACTTCTAGCATGTCGGCACGTGAAGATTGTTGCACTGTAACTCCTTGCTTATTGAGCTGCGACTCCATCTCATGAAAACGGCTCATAAATTTCTGATTAGCTTGATGCAACAGTTCATCTGGATGCAAACCAGCCTTAGTGACTACATTGATCATGGCAAACAACGCGTCTCCCACCTCCTCAGCATAGCGCTCAGAGCTCTCTGTTGCTTTTGCTTGTTTAATTTCAGCTATTTCTTCTTCTAATTTTTCGATAGCCTGCTCTACATTTTGCCATTCAAAGCCTACTTTGGATACTTTTCGTTGGATTTTATAGGCTTTAAGTAAAGGCGGTAGACCTAAACCTACCTGACTCAGGTAACCTTGCATTTCGTCTTCTGAAATACCTGATGCTAATTTCTCCTTTTTCTTAATCTGCTCCCATTGTGTGAGCACTTCAGCCGAGTCTTCAGCCTGTGCACTCGAATCCTTAGCAAATACATGGGGATGACGACGCACTAATTTTTCACACAACTCATAAGTAAGCTCATCGAGATTAAAATCACCATTATCTTCGGCAATTTGAGCATGAAATACTGATTGAAGCAATAAATCTCCTAATTCTTCTTTTAAATGCTGTTTATCTCCCTCATGAATAGCATCAACTACCTCATAAGTTTCTTCAATCATATAAGGAATAAGGCTCTCATGAGTCTGCTCAACATCCCAAGGACAGCCATCAGGTTGCCTCAAACGCAGCATAATTGCTCGTAGGCGATTAAGTTGCTCTGGCAATGCTTGGGTCTCAATGATTTGCTCATCAGACCATACCTTTAGTTTGTTTATCATGATAAGCCTTTAAACAAGCGTTACACAAGAAGAGTCAGCGACTCACTCATCTTGTCTTCGATGAGATCTGGGCCAAGTTCTTTAAAGTTAAGAAAATGATCAGTCGTTTTATGTCCTTCTAAATAATCAGCATTTTCCCAGGTTTCAACAATAAGAAAATCGCCATCTTCTGTTTCATATAAATCATAAGTGAGGCAGCCAGCTTCATTTCGACTAGGCTCAACTAAACTCATCAGCAATGCTCTAAGCTCATCTTCTTTGCCTTCTACAGGATTAAATATGATGCTTTTTGTAATATAATTTTCCATGCTTTTTTCTAAAACGCTAAACAACTAGAGTCAACCTATTTACCATAATTTCACCCCAGCGAACATCAACAGCCTGAGAAGCAGCTGTTAAGAGCTACAAAAAACTAACTCAACTCCGAATAAACAGGATTTAGCTGCCTTTTTGCGCCAAAAGACCCTTAAAAAATCTAACTCAACCTTAAATAAGGGAGTTTTAGATGAAAAAAGGTGGCGCAGGACTGCAATTCTTCCTCATAACGGAGTTATGCTATCCGCAGAGCGTGGAGCTTAGCGACAGGATAATATTTAGAGGGTGAGTGTAGTTATAGCTACTCGACCCCGAATAACTACGATTTAGCTGCGTTTTTGCGCTAAAAGACCCTTATTTAACAGCTATCCAGATTTCATTAGTCCTATACTTCTCCGGCGTCCATGGTGGATCGTAATAAGCGAGCTTCACTTCTCCTGCCTCTTTTAAGCCCTGTTGTGCTATCCATTGTTTAAGCGTAGCTGTTGCCTGCTCTATAGCTGCTGAGTCATCGTACTTATAAAACCTAATCACAGCTATTTTTCCCGCCTTCATTTTATCGAGCTGTACTTGAGCGCTGCTAGGTTCAGGCGCTCCAGCTTTAGCCACTTGTGCCGGTATCACAAAACTCATTTCTCCTTGTTGGTCATCTGATTCACCTTGATTAGCTGTGGCTGTCATAATCACGGGGGCTGTCATCGCTATTTTTTGTTCAGCTTCGTTCCCCTTATCTATATACTTAAATAACTGGCGAAATGCGTTATTACTAGAATCATTATCTTCCATTTTGGCCGTAATCAGAGGCATTTCTCGGTAAGCTCGTAATTCAATATCACCCTCTTTTTTCAATAGTTGATAAGCAGGTTTTTCTAAATTATCATTACACTGCGTAAGCAAAAGCAGCAAAATTGGCATTATTATCAATCTATATTTTATCATATAGGTTTAAACCGTCACCCGTCATATAAATAGTGATTATTTATTTTTCCTAACTTTAATGGGTTGATCTTTGACAAAGAGTTGAAGTTCGAGCCATGGATTATTAGCATTTTCACTTTTAGAACTTATGCTTACATTTTGTTTACCTTGTTTGGCTTTAAATTCAGTTGCTTCTACTTTCAATTTATTTATCTCATTCCAATTAGCATCATAAACTGTAGCGTAATCACCTCCTAGGTACTCTAAATACTCACTTGTATTTACAGTGCCTAAAACTTTGAGAGAGCTTGACCCTATATTAATTACAGGATTGACAAGTTGTGTGGGAATTTCTTTGAGAGCTTGCAATTCTGAAATTTTTATATCTACCTTAGTATTAGATGGAATACGACTAAGTCCTAATTGAAAGTTTTGCACTCTATTATAATTAAAAAACTTAGCACATGAAAGTATGTCACTATTACTTTTAGTTGGACTAGCTAACATCTCTTGAGCAAAATAAGCCTCACCATGAGGAATCTCAATATAACGTCGCCCATTAAAATCGATGAGACTGGCGTAATAGCGTTTTTTACCTGGGCTCGCGACTAATAGAGCGCCACTTTTATCTCCTTCTACCCACATTCCAAGGACGCGATGAGATATCATGTTTATAGGTTTTTTCCAGGTAGCTAGATTTATGCTCTCATAACTTTCATTTTTCTTATGATTATGCGATAAAGATAGAGTTTTGCCTTCGATGATTATCCTGCTATCAGTAGAGTTTTTGAGATTTTTTTTCAAAGGCATTAAATCTATATTTTCAGGATTTTCTCTATTAGTTGCTGACAATACTCGAATCACAACTTCAGGCACTTGCTCCTTAAATGGATTATTTAATTTTATTTCTTGATTCGCCTTTATAAATTGTTTTGGAGCCATAGCTCCGTGTTCCTGAGCTGTATTCCAATATCCATCGTAATTATCTTGCTCCATAAAACCAACAGGGTAAATCATCCAACCATCAGTTTTACTGGATATTTCATGATAAATTTTTGAATAAGGGTGTCGACCAATATATCGTTCTGCACGCAATTTTTCTTTCTGCTCTGGATTCAAATAAGGTACTACTTGGCGCCAAGTTTTTACAGCCTGCAATATTTCATCAGTTTTTCCATGTGCTGCAAGAGATTGTACGCTAACACCTCTATCATCGGCAGCAAAGCCCATGCCTACAACGCCAAATGCGGCAGAATGACTCAACATAAAATGGGCATGACGAGGAGTTGTCGCAATACGAGATGGTGAGTCTGTAAGCAATACAGCATAGTTGCCTTCGCCATCTCCCCATTCTTTTTCACGGCGATTAAGCCTTGTTTCTATCCAGGCTTTAGCCTGCCTACCTCCGCTAGTATGAGATAGAGTAGGGTGCCCTAGTTCCTTGTAAACAATTTCAGCAAATTTTTCCCCTTGCTGAAACCCGTTGTTATTATGAATTTCTAAGCCATCAAAAACTGCATGAGCAATATTGCAGCGATTCATAAACTGAGCATAACTTTTAGCTATATCAGAGAATAATGTAGTTTTCTGGTCTGGAAGAAAAACCTGACCATAGCCAAGTAGATAGCCTCGCACACCTGCTTCTGATGAATGCTGACTAATAGCGCTATCTCTATGGCCTCGTACACATCCTGTAAGTTTCCATACGGGCTTATCCGTATCTTCAAATTCACCTACCTTAATAAGCTCTTTACCTATACTAATAACGTTGTATTGAGTATTATGATCTAACAAAGGAATTCTAGTGATTCCAGGGCGAAAGAGTTGCGAAGGCCTTTCTGTGCCTTCAGCTGGACGAAAATAAAGCGTTTTATCCTTTGTCCCTATGGCTTTCTCTAATGTCCCCTCACCCCATGTGGCCAAACGTGAGTCTGGACCAGATGCTCCCGCAACGTATTCACGATCATTTAACCCAATACCACCAGACACATAATGCAAATCCAATGCGAGTCCTTTTTCACTAAGGTAATTAGAATACTTTTTTAAGTCATCTTCTCCTCTTGGAAAAATATTAGTGTTAACTTCAACTGTAGATTTTTTTCTAGTCCAATATTCTCCACGCCAAATCCATGGCATAAGGTAGACTCCTGGAAAGCCACCTTTCTCAGCATAATCAGCTAGAGTATAAAGCTCTTCTAGTGTTTCAGCTTCTGCAGCCAGTGTTCCATACCAACCACCATAACGGCTACGATTTTTTAAAGCTTGATAGTACTCATCTATCCATTTTTTTGCTCTTTCATAAGTCCACTCTCCATCTATTTTTGGGTGTGCTAAACCTTGCTCAGCCCAAATATGCGTAATAATATCATCTTCCTCATCTTCAGAATTAAAATAATAGACAGCAAAACCACCATAACCATAATCTTCCTCATATTGCCACAAACACGGCCACTCAACCTGTACATTTTTAGCTCTTTGTTCTTTTGTGGTGGTCATGTAGTTAAAATCAAAAGCACGAAAGTTACTAGTATTAGTATTAAGTGCAAATTTTAAAGCTATATTAGCATTACTAGGAATACCCTCTGTCTTTTTTAAATGAAAAGCTATATACTTAGGGTGCTGCTTAATTTCAAAAACAACTAATGGCGTCAAATTACTTTTACCTTTAATTTCAGGACGAGCAGTCATCAAACCTTTTTCCTTATCGTAGGTAAGATCACTAAGAATGATTTTTTTATCATGCCCTGCAATTTCTAAATAAAATCCTTCACCAGGAGTTTTTTGATTCAGTAGTTCTCTATCTCTCCCATCACCCTTGAGGACTAGTGATTTAGGAAAACCGTCTGCAGACAAAGTCAAAGAAAACTCTTCTGTCTCTAAAAAGACTTGTTCTTTCCCTAATAGAAAAAAATTTAAAAGTAATGAAAATGTATAAATAAGTATCGTGCGACGAATCATAATATCCTCTATTCTGCACATATACTTACATTGGTCAAACTTATCTAATCAAACGATTAAAGCTTTCATTATTCTTGACAAAAACCGACTAAAAACTAAGCTCTAACCGAACGGAAGTTATCTAAAATTGCACATATCGTTGCAAGAATGAAGCTTCCTATCTTATATTCCGTATGAAATTTGCTTTGTTTGCATATTTAATTTTCTTTATTATTAGTCCTTTACCACGCTCCATATCGAGTAGGTTTAGATGCTAATGTATTGTTATTATATTTATAAAACATAGTGATTTCGTACTAAACTCGCCGCATTAGGCATTCAATAAAATAGTATGAAAACAAAAATTATCGTCATTGGCAATGGCATGGTTGGTTATAAATTCTGCGAACGTCTTGCAGAGAAAGATATCGATAATCAATTCCAAATTACCGCCTTCTGTGAAGAACCTCGCCCTGCTTACGATCGTGTTCAACTTTCCAAATATTTTTCTGGAACTACTGCGGACGAGCTACTCTTAGCTCAAATTGATTGGTATGCTGAAAACGGCATTGAATTACATATTGGAGATAAAGCTCACAAAGTCGATCTTGCCAGCAAGACTGTTTATTCAGAACAAGGCCGCAAATTATCATATGATAAACTCATTTTTGCCACTGGTTCAGCACCTTTTGTTCCTCCTGTACCTGGTATAGAGAAAGACGGAGTCTTTGTCTATCGAACCATTGAAGATTTAGATGACACCATCGCCTACGGTAAAAAAGCCAAAAGCTGCGCTATAATTGGTGGCGGCTTACTCGGACTTGAAGCAGCTAAAGCAGCTCAAGATATGGGAGCCGAAACTCATGTTGTAGAGTTTGCTCCACGCCTCATGCCTAGGCAGCTTGATGAGGTTGGCGGTGAAATCCTCAAAGATATTATTGAATCACGTGGCATTAAAGTTCACCTCAATAAAGCGACTAAAAATATCGCAGGCGATGGCAAAGTAGAAAAAATGGAGTTTGCTGACACTAGTAGCCTAGATGTTGATATGATTGTTGTTTCCGCAGGCATTCGCCCTCGTGACGAAGTCGCCAAAGAAGCAGGACTAGAAATAGGTGAACGTGGAGGAATTTTAGTTAATGATAATCTTCAAACCAGCGATCCTGATGTCTATGCCATTGGTGAATGTGCGTTATATAATAAAATGATTTATGGACTGGTAGCTCCAGGCTATCAAATGGCAGACGTCGTCGCTGAACAGCTTGTCGGCAGATCAGCCAGCTTTACTGGGGCGGACATGTCTACTAAATTAAAGCTTATTGGCACAGATGTTGCTAGTTTTGGAGATATTGAACCAAAAATACCTCATAAAAACATCACGATTAACGATCCTGTTGCTGGTATTTACAAAAATCTGTTTATTTCAGAAAATGGAGAAAAACTTCTAGGAGGAATTTTAGTTGGCGATGCAGATGCCTATGGAACATTACTCCAAATGTATCAAAATGATATGAAGCTTCCAGCTGAACCTATTCAGCTGATTCTTCCTTCTGGTGATGGAGTCGTAGCTTCTGGTACTAATATTTTAGATTTTCCTGATACTGCCCAAATTTGCTCTTGTGAAAATGTGACAAAAGGTGACATCTGCCAAGTCATCGACGATGGAGCTCAATCTATTAGCGATATCAAATCAGCAACTAAGGCCTGCACAGGCTGCGGTGGTTGCACTCAACTTGTAACTGATCTCTTTAAAGCCAAGCTCAAAGAAGCGGGTATCGAAGTCAACAACAATGTATGCGAGCACTTTGATATGACTCGTCAAGATATGTATCAAACTATTCGCGCTACGGGCATCCAAACCTACAATGAATTCTTAGGTAGACATGGCAAAGGCACCGAAGGTTGCGAAACCTGCAAGCCTGCAGTTGCATCTATTCTCGCTTCTACATGGAACAAGCCAATTTTAGAGCAACCACACATTCTTGATACTAATGACGCGTTCTTGGCTAATATCCAAAAAGATGGCACTTATTCAGTTATTCCACGTGTACCAGGCGGAGAAATTACTCCTGATCAAATTATTGTCATTGGTCAAGTCGCAAAAAAATACAACCTCTACAGTAAAATCACAGGAGGTCAACGCATCGATTTACTAGGTGCTAAACTTGGAGATTTACCAGATATATGGAGAGAGCTTATCGCTGCAGGCTTTGAATCAGGTCACGCCTATGCCAAATCTCTACGTACCATTAAATCATGCGTAGGCTCAACGTGGTGTCGTTTTGGTGTGCAAGACTCAACCAGTCTAGCCATTAAACTTGAGCTACGTTATCGTGGTATCCGCTCTCCACATAAACTTAAATCAGCTGTTAGTGGTTGTACCCGCGAATGTGCCGAAGCACAGAGCAAAGACTTTGGTATTATTGCTACTGAAAAAGGCTGGAATCTTTATGTTTGTGGTAATGGAGGTATCAAACCTCGTCACGCTGACTTACTTGCCAGTGATTTAGACGAAGCTACTCTTATTAAGTACATCGATATTTTCCTCATGTATTATATCAAAACTGCAGATAAACTCATGCGTACATCTACATGGATGGATCAACTCGAAGGTGGGCTTGATCATCTCAAAGAAGTGGTTATCAATAATAGCCTAGGTATCAATGAAGAACTCGAAGAGCAAATGGCGCATCTCGTAAATACTTACGAATGTGAGTGGCAAAACACCCTCGCTGATCCAGAGAAACTTAAACGTTTCAATCACTTTGTTAATACAGATGATGATGATGAAACTGTAGTCTTTGCTCAACAACGCACTCAAATTAGGCCTGTAGATGATAGTGAAAGAGCCCAAAGTAACGCTATCAAATCTTAACTACAACTTTTAAAACTACCAACTAAACAAATTTATGAGTAACGAATGGATTCCTGTAGGAAAAACTAGTGACTTTACTGCCGATTTAGGCGGTTGTGTCAAAGTCAAAGATGAACAAATTGCCGTGTATAACGTCAAAGAAAAAACAGAATGGTACGCTGTGCAAAACCTCTGTCCACATGATAACCGCATGGTTCTCTCTCGTGGTATTTTAGGTGATTGCGATGGCGATGGAGGCTTTAAAGTAGCCTGTCCATTGCACAAGCATAATTTCAATATTAAAACTGGTGAGCATATCAGTGAGGGTGACGTATGTGATCTCAAGACTTATCCAGTCAAAATCGAAGACGACACCGTTTATTTACAAGTTTAATACTTATGTTAGATTAAGAGATTTAGGTGTTTAATACTTGCTGCTCAAGTAATTTTGAACCTAGTGGCCTAATACCTCTTAATTTATCAATCCATTTGCTGTTTACTTTGCTTACCTTATGAAAACTACCGCACGCAGTACTTGTTCTTATTGTGGTGTAGGTTGTGGTGTCAAAGTAGAACTAGATTCACAAGGCCACCTACAGCTTACAGGTGACGAGCAAAACCCTGCCAACTATGGCAAGCTCTGTAGCAAAGGCATGAACTTGCATCATGTCGCTATGGATACCACTGATCGTATCCTTCAGCCAAAATGGCGCAAAAACCGTGATCAAGACTTTCAAGATACTAGTTGGATAGAATCGATTAGCTATGCTGCTGATAAGTTTAAATCTATTATTGCAGAGCATGGACCTGACTCAGTAGGTCTTTACCTCTCTGGGCAAATGCTCATCGAGGAATACTACATAGCCAACAAACTCACCAAAGGTTTTCTAGGCACCAACAATGTAGATACAAATTCACGTCTGTGCATGAGCTCAGCCGTCGTTGCCTACAAAAAAAGCATAGGTGAAGATGCTCCGCCTATTTCCTACGCTGATATTGAATCTTGTGACTGTTTCTTTATCTCTGGCGCCAACCCTGCTTGGTGTCACCCTATCTTGTTTAGACGCATTGAAGCACGCAAAGCAGCTAATCCTAATGTTAAAATTATTGTTGTAGATCCTCGTAAAACTCAATCTGCACAAGACGCTGATTTGTTTTTGCAAATTAATCCTGGTACCGACATCTACCTAACCAATGCAATAGCAAAACTCCTCATTGAACAAGGTTATTCAGATGAAGAATTTCTTGCCGCTCACGTAAATAATGTAGATGATCTCAAGAGCTTCTTAGCAAAAGTTGATACCCAAGAAGCTGCTGACATCTGTGGTATTCCACACGAGCAAATTCAGCAAGCCGTCACTATGATTGGTGAGGCCAAAACCCTTCTCACCATGTGGGCCATGGGACTCAATCAAAGTATTATAGGAGTTAATAAAAACCTCTCTCTTATCAATCTCAATCTTATTACAGGGAGAATTGGCAAAGAAGGTAGCGGACCTTTCTCACTCACAGGGCAACCTGACGCTATGGGAGGTCGAGAAGTTGGAGGCCTAGCCAATATGCTGGCGGCGCACCGTGAACTCTCCAACCCTGAGCACATCAAAGAAGTCGCAGATTTTTGGGGAGTCAAAACCCTCTCTGACAAACCAGGTTTCACCGCTACAGAAATGGTCGAAGCCATGGAATCAGGCAAACTCAAAGCGATTTGGATTATCTGTACCAATCCATTGGTCAGCTTACCTAACCTTGAGCGTGTGGAAAAAGCATTTAGCAAAGCCGAATTTGTCATGGTCTCTGAAATATCTAACCGTTCAGACACCATTAAATTTGCCGATGTCGTACTCCCTGCTGCTGCATGGCTGGAAAAAGAAGGCACCATGACCAATTCAGACAGACGCATGACCTACCTTCCTAAGGTCATCCAAGCCCCAGGTTCAGCCAAACCAGATGTAGAGATTATTGCTCAATTTGCTCAAGCTATGGGTTATGGGCATGCCTTTAGCTACAGCAAGTCAGAAGAAATCTTTAACGAACATCGCGCACTCACTAAAGGCACCAACATTGATATCACAGGTGTAACTTACGACCGTCTCAAGCAAGCTTCTATTCAGTGGCCTTGTCCAGAAGAGAATCATCCAGGTACGCCACGCTTATTTTCTAATCATCAATTTTGGACACCTAATGGCAAGGCTAATGTCTATGCCGTTGAGCCAGAGAACCAATCTGACCCTACTACAGAGGAGTTCCCCCTCGTTCTTACTACTGGACGTATCCGTGACCAGTGGCACACCATGACCAAAACCGGCAAAGTCAACAAACTCAACCAACATATCTCAGAGCCCTACCTTGAGATTCACCCTAATGATGCCGCAGCATTAGACATTGCAGAAGGCGAGCTCGTGCAAATCATCAACCCTGATTCTCAATCCAAGATTAAAGCTACGATTACCGATAGTATCAAACAAGGGACTGTATTTGCTCCGATGCATTGGGGCCGTATATTTAACTCTATCGAAGCGCGTGCTAATAACCTCACTACCTTCAAAGTCGACCCTACTTCTAAAGAGCCTGATTTCAAATTCTCAGCGGTCAAGGTTAGTAAAATCACCCAAGAACCTAAGAAAATCATCATTGTTGGTGCAGGAGCGTCCTGTCTCGAATTTATTCATAGCTACCGCGCCATGAATGCCCAAGACGAGATTCATGTGTTCGCCAAAGAACCACATCTATTCTACAACCGTATTCTTCTACCTGACTATATTAACGAGGACAAGAGCTGGGACTCCCTGCTCTCGAGTAATGACGAGGAACTCGCCTCACTCAATATCCATTTCCACCAAGGCACCGCAATCGATACCATCGACAAAGATACGCGCCACATCACTGACAGCAACGGCACGACTCACAGCTATGACAAGCTCATCCTTGCCACAGGCAGTAGACCTGCTCAGCCGATGCCTGTACCAGAAAATATGCAAGGTATCTTTGGGCTACGCACCAAACAAGACGCTGATGCTATTATGGCTTACCTCAAAGCGGGAGAAACTGCCACGATTGTGGGTGGCGGATTGCTCGGTCTCGAACTGGCAGGCGCACTCAACTCTATTGGTATCAAGGTCACTATTTTACAACGCTCAAATAGCCTCATGCGTGGACAACTTGACGCACTTGGTGCCGAAATCCTCCACGAAGAAGTCGAAAACAGAGGCATTAAAGTTCTATTCGACGAAGAAGTCGAGCGCATCGAAGACAAGCAAGGCGACGGCAAGGTTGACAACCTCGTACTCAAGAGCGGCAAGCAACTTCCCACCAAAGGACTCTTCTTTGCCGCAGGTATCAAGCCTAATATCGAAATTGCAATAAATGCAGGCATCGATTACGGAAGAGGCGTACAGGTCAACGACCAACTCCAAACCTCAGACCCGTATATCTATGCTATGGGCGAGATAGCCGAGCACCGTGAACTCACCTACGGCACCACTCCAGCAGCCCAAGATCAGGCACGCATTCTCGCACGCAGTCTCAACGGTGACATCTACGCTCACTACGAAGGTTCATTGAGTTTTAATGTTCTTAAAATCCCTCAACTCGAACTCTGCAGTATCGGCATCATCGATAAACCAGAGGGCAAAGAATACCAGGAAATCACCATGCTCGACAGGCATAGTAATTACTACAAAAAATGCATTCTCAAACATGATCGCCTCATCGGCGCTATCCTCATCGGTGACAAAAGCGAATTTTCCGAATTCAAAACCCTCATCGAACAAGGGCTAGAACTCGCAGACAAACGTCAAACCCTCCTACGAGGAGGTGGCAAACCAGCTGAGCAAGCTATCGGCCCTATCATCTGCTCATGTAACAATGTCGGCGAGGGTAATATCACTAACGCGATTGCCAAGGGCTGCGACCAATTTGAAGAGTTGTGCAGTCTGACTAATGCGGGGACTGGGTGTGGGTCGTGTCGACCAGAAGTCCAGAAGATTTTATCCGGGTTGGTGCAAACGGCTAATGAAGCTGAATTTTAGCTTATTATCATTAGCGAGTGGTGAGTTGTATCTCACTGGTTAGGCAGAGCTTATCTAACACCCTACGCCACGTTCTTAGCGGCGACAGCAGTAACTCTTTTACAGCTGCGCCTCAAGAGCCTAGCCGTAGTGCACCAGCTAAGCTCTTACAAGGTAGGTAGAGTTTATATAACGAGCCTTTTAGCGATAATGTGTGGATTTAAAACTTTCGCGGTGCTCGAGAATTTTTTTATTCACTGCGCGCCACGATTTTCTGCATCGCACACTTTCTCATCTAAAATCCCTCGTTGTTTAGCATTGTGTTAAGATTCATATTTGTATATATTTTTTGTATGTCAAACATATTACAATTAATCTTGTTTTCAATTTTTAGCTTAGCTCTTTTTAGTTGCTCTGCTAATCTGGGATTTAAGCCTGAAACAACGATTAGCGGCTTTGATCAAAGTAAGACTGTCTACATTAGGCCTCATGGAAATTTAGTAAATAATGCTTGGAGCTTGAGTGAACAAGGAAGCTCTTTAGGCGCAGAATGGAGTGAGTCTAATGGAAATAGAGCTTTGCTTCATTTAAAAATTGCAGGTAGCGAGTATTTTGGGATTACCAAATTGCACCTAAATATTGATGGTGTTAAATCTAGCTTAAAAGCTAATGGTGTAACAGACTTTGAAATCAATTCATTATCATTAAAAACCTCTTCTCAAAGCTTTGCTACTGATTTAAAAACGATTGAGAATTTAGCCTATGCTAAAAATGCTTGGCTCAGAATATTTACAACTGATGGCTATTTAGAGAATGCAGTAGTAAAAGACGGCGTTGGAGGCAAATCCTACTATGCACTGCAAAGGTTTATGGATGAAGTAAAAAAATAAATACTTTACTTATCTAACACCCTACGCCACGTTCTTAGCGGCGACAGCAGTAATTCTTCAGGTTTTTCTAGCTATTTGACACTCCTACAAATCGAGAGCCTTTTTGAGGAGGTTGAGTGACTCTGTTGAGTAGTTGAGCTTGAGGGCAGCTTGGTTGCCTTTGGCTGACATTTTTTTCCAAGTTCTACGGATTATATTGAGAAGTTTTTCTTCGTCTTTGGCAATGTCACCTGTAGCAAACTCCACAAAATTGTATTGAAGGAAGACGAGGCAGATAATATCCTCGAGCGTTTGGGTGTCTGCGTGAGTTTTAAGGTGCTTTTTAGATAGAATCAACTGCACTTGCTCTATCTCATCAGTGCTATAGCCTACTTGTTGCATAAGTAGCCCTATTTGCTGTGCATGGTAGCCCTTGAGGTAAGTGCGCCATTGCAAATAACCACTCCTACCTAAGGGGTAACTACTGCGTGGCACTTTCCAACGGTAGATATGCTGAGCACGCACTGCAATTGATAACGACTCACTCGCCTCTGGCTCAAACACCTCCAAAGCTTGCGACATACGTAAACCATAAAGATAACGTTTAGGGTGCGCCTCGCCCTGCCACTCTTCAAACTCAATATCTTCGCTATTTGCCTTATCTATTAATCTAACGATAGCCTGATAGCGCTCTGATTGTTTGAACTGATTTTCCTCTCTAAAATCTACCGACTTCTCCATGGCTTAAAGACTAACAAGAAACAAGCACTGTGTCAAAAAGACAAGAGCTTATATTAGTATAATTTTAGCAAACAAAAAATTAGTGAACCTGAGTACTTAGAAAGTCTTGGATAGCTGCAATTACCTGTGGGTGATGCTCAGAGAAACTGTGATCAGCATCTTCTATCACTACATGTTTTTTAGCGCCTTTGAGTTGTTGGTACAGCTGCTCACTATCTACTGGTAATACGACATCATCCTCGCTGCCATGAATCATTAACCATGGTATTTCCACTTGCTCTACAGCAGGAAGTACCGTTCTAATCTGGGTTAAGTCATCAACAAAAGTCTGAGTTAAAGGATAATTAGCATCATCCCACATATAACTATCATCTGGTACTTGGTTACCAAACTCTGTTTCACAAAATACTTGGGTATTAACCATTCCTGCCAGTGAAACCATCGCCACTATATCTCCAAGCTTATCCTCAGCGACAACTAGGGCACCTACAGCAGCACCCATAGAATGCCCAATATAGATAATTTTCTGATAATCTTTTGTAAAATGTTGGATTAAAGCCTTCAAATCAGAGACCTCCTTGCTAATACACATATCTTTATAGCTGCCTTGAGAATCACCATTACCCGAATAAGAAAACCTCACACAATTCCAGCCTTTCTCGGCCAACCCATGAGCGACTGCTACAACGAGCTCTCTATTTTTGTCCCCTGTAAGACCATGCCCTATAAGGACTAGCGTGTCTTTATTAGTTGGCAGGTTTGCTGAGTGAAAACTATAATCTAAGACCTCTCCCTGTGAATTTACTATTTTTTGCATCATAACTAATTAAGTGCTCTACTTATATCAACTAAGACGTGTAGCGACCTTTAAACGTAAGCTCAGCCACTGCGGATTTATCTAAATGCCCTAGCCCTATCTGCACTAATTTATCATATTGAGCTTGAGTCGCTTTGGATAACGGTACCTCTAAATCACAAATATCAGCTAAATTATTAGCAATACTGCTATCCTTGGCAGCGTGTTCACATGAAAAATAACACTCATGATCTCTAATTTGCATATCTTCAGCATCAGTTTCTAATACCCTAGAAGCGGCTCCAGTTTGTGAAAAGACTTTTCTAAGCATAGCTATATCTAAGCCTAATGCATCTCCCAATCCTAAACCTTCTGCTAAAGCTGCTGTATTAATATTCATCACCATATTTACCAGGGCTTTGACCTTGGCCGCTGAACCCATCTCGCCTACATACTGTAAATCTTTAGACAACGCATTTAGTAATGGCTGTTGCGCCTCAAATACGGCTTTATCTCCCCCCACCATCAAATAGAGTGTGCCTTGACGTGCTTGATCAATACTTGATGCCATAGCGGCTTCTAAGCAATATGCGCCTGCCTGCTGCACAGACTTATCAATCTCCTGCTGAATAGACGGGCTTAATGTCGCGCAGTTAATAAATGTCTTACCTGCTGCACCCACCAATAAAGAGTCGATTTTTTGACCCTGCTCATGATGATAAATCTGTTGCATTGCTGCATCATTGGT
>DGKB01000007.1 GCA_002386905.1 Akkermansiaceae bacterium UBA4581
CCAGCGAGATTTCTGCTCAGTAATGGGACCTCTATGAACCCAGTTAATCATATCCTTACTCTGCCACGCGTGATAACCACCTGTGTTTTTTTCTAAGCCACCTTTGGCGGTATACACATTTTTGATTGCTGAGGTGAGTAGAGGCTCATCAAAACCTTCTAAACTAGCTTCTTGGGCTTGAAATGAATTTTTTTTGTTTGAGCCAAAGCGAGCAAAAAACCAATAATTTTTATCTTCCAAAGACAGCGTAACAGGTGCGTCTCGTGCGTTATTTGGGCCGACATTGTCTATAGGGATCCAGTTTTCCCAAATATCAGATTGCTTGATAGTAATTGATTTAAGTGAAGCAGGGGTAGCTAAATTTTTAATTAGACTTTCTAATGTGGCTTCTGCGGTATTGGGAGATATTTGCCCATTTTCAATAGTTAGATTAGAGCTATTTTGAATTACTTGTTTCCAATCTTCTTGGGTTTTAATTTTCCAGTTTGCTAAATGAGAAGTTTTTTGCGGTGAACATTGAGTTAACAAAGTCAAGTTGAGTACAAGGATGCAGTTAAGAATTGTAGTAGGTGATCTCATAAAATATATAGATAACTTAAAAGAGTTAATTTTTATTAAGTATATATAGCAATTTTATAATTACACATAAAAAAAGCCAGTGGAATTAAATCCACTGGCTTTTTATTAAAACAACTAAGAGTTTTAAGCGTGCTTAGCTCTAAGCTCTTTAGCGCTGATTACCATGTTTTCAAGAGAAGTTTTGACTTCCTCCCAACCACGAGTTTTAAGACCACAATCTGGATTTACCCAGAGGTTTTCTTTAGGGAGTAGGGCAACAGCCTTGTCCATAAGTTTAGTCATTTCCTCAGTTTTAGGAACACGTGGAGAGTGAATATCATAAACACCAGGTCCAATTTCGTTTGGATATTTAAAGTCAACAAATGCTTCGAGTAACTCCATGTTAGAGCGTGATGTTTCAATAGTGATTACATCGGCATCCATATCACCAATAGAAGTGATAATGTCATTGAACTCTGCGTAACACATATGAGTGTGGATTTGGGTGTCATCTTTAACACCAGCTGCAGAGAGCTTGAATGCGTTAACTGCCCACTCAAGGTAAGCTGCCCAATCACTACGGCGTAATGGAAGACCTTCACGAATAGCTGGCTCATCAATCTGAATCGCTGCGATACCTGAAGTTTCAAGGTCAACAACTTCGTCACGAATAGCTAATGCAATTTGGAAGGTGGTGTCCTTACGAGGTTGGTCATCACGTACAAAACTCCATTGGAGAATAGTGATAGGGCCTGTAAGCATGCCTTTCATTGGTCTGTCTGTTACAGTTTGTGCAAATTTAGACCAGTAAACAGTCATGGCCTCTGGGCGAGATACATCACCAAAAATAATTGGAGGTTTTACACAACGTGTACCGTAACTCTGAACCCAACCAAAACGAGTGAATGTAAATCCGTCAAGTTGCTCACCAAAATACTCAACCATGTCAGTTCTTTCAAACTCACCATGTACTGGCATATCGATATCAATGGAGTCTTGATACTCAATACATTTTTTAGTTTCTTCTTTGAGGAAAGTGTCATAATCAGCTTCTGAAAGTTCACCGCGTCTCCAAGCAGCACGTGCTTGACGTACTTGAGTAGTTTGAGGAAATGAACCAATAGTAGTTGTAGGGAAAGCTGGGAGCCCAAGCTTAGCTTGTTGTAGTTTTTGACGCTCAGAGAATTTTGATTGGCGCTCAAAATCACTTGCTTTTATAGCTGCTGCACGCTCTTTAACCTCTGCTTTATGAATAAGTTCACTTGCCTTACGAGATGCTATAGCAGCTTCATTGGCCGCAAGTGATGACGTATCACCATTAAGGATGTCATTGAGTTGCTTGATTTCTACTAATTTTTCATCAGCAAATACCATCCAAGCTTTTAGCTCTTCATTGAGTTGATCTTCACTAGCGAGACTCACAGGTGAGTGCACAAGAGAACATGAGCTAGCTACTAGGAGATTATCTCCAAATTTTGCTTGAGCTGCTTTTAGAATTTTTAAGCTTTTTGCGTAATCATTAATCCAAATATTACGGCCATTAACTAAACCAAGTGATAAAAGTTTATCAGTAGGAACTTGATCAACAATGGCGTCAACCTCAGCTTCGCCACGTACTGCGTCAAAATGTAAACCAGCTACAGGGAGATTAGCAAGAGTGCTTAAATTTTCACGAGTCTCATCAAAGTAAGTTGTAAAAATAATTTTTAAGCTTGGAACTGCTTGAGAAAATAGAGAATAAATCTCACGTAACTCTGCACGTAGCTCTTGAGTCATGTCTAATGAAGCAATAGGCTCATCAATCTGAACATATTCAGCTCCTTGCGATTGCAACTTAGTGAGAATTTCAACATAAATAGGAAGTAGAGAATCAAGTAGTGAAAATCTATCAAATTTGGCATCAGTTGCATCTTGTACTTTGCCTAAATGCAAATAAGTAAGTGGCCCAATAAGTACAGGCTTAGTTTTGATGCCTAAATCGAGAGCTTCTTGGAACTCACTAAAGATCTTATCAGCAGAAAGTTGAAAAGTAGTTTTTTCATTAAATTCAGGAACAATATAGTGATAGTTAGTATCAAACCACTTAGTCATCTCACTAGCAATAGCCTCAGTTTGGTGGCTACTACCACAGCCACAAGAGTCGGCATCTTGGTGGCCTTCACCAGTAGAACCACGTGCAATGAGGAAGAATGTTTCTAAATCTACAGAATCACCATCCCAATGGAAACGGCTAGGCACGTTACCAAGAAGGCAAGTCATATCTAATACCTGGTCGTAAAAGCTAAAGTCGTTACTAGGAATAAAATCAATGCCTGCGGCTTGTTGTTTTTTCCAATTTATCTTTCTAATCTCAGCACCTGCTTCGAGGAGTTGCTCCTTTGAAAGCTCATTCTTCCAATAAGCTTCTGTGGCTTTTTTGAGCTCACGCATAGCGCCGATTCTAGGGTATCCGAGTACGTTCGTTTTTGACATAGTGCGAGGAAACTAGAACATAGTCTCTCAAATATCAATCTTTTTTTGATAAAACGGTTTAAAGAAGAAAGAGGGAGTGTTGTATCAAGTGATAAACCTTAGAAAACTTTAGAGTAAGTTAAGCGCACTATTTTAGCTTATCTACTTTCCTCAAACGCCGCGTAGCTAAACCAAACTAGTGGTTTTATTTTTTTACGTGTGGTTCTTTTGGTGTTGCATCTTGAGCTTTAGATATAATTAAGCGCTAAAAGAATTAAATCTATCTGATAATTGAGTTTTACTTTAAATAGATGTAGGGTTGGGGTACGTTCTAACTTTGTCACTTTCCATTATCAACTATCAATTATCCATTTTGATTCGCCCAGCCTTATCCAGGCTGTCGCTCACCCCTCAAGGGGGTTTCTCGTCCCACAGGCGTGGGACTGCGATTCTTATCAGCTACGCTACTCGCTAGCTGATTTCACTTATCCATTAACTCGTGTCTTTATTTAACTTAAAATCTCCTTACCAACCCTCAGCTCCTCAGCAAGAAGCGATTGAGAGTATTTGCCAGGGTTTTGATGATGGTAATTCCCAGCAGACATTGTTGGGAATTACAGGGTCGGGCAAGACCTTTGTCATGGCTAATGTGATTGCTCAACAAGGCAAAAAATCATTGGTACTAGCTCACAATAAGACCCTAGCAGCTCAGCTCTATGCTGAATTTAAAGAGTTATTTCCTGAAAACAGAGTCGAGTATTTTGTCTCTTACTATGACTACTATCAACCAGAATCTTATCTACCGACAACGGATACTTACATAGAAAAGGAATCTACCGTCAATGAGCAGATTGAAAAAATGCGCCTGCGTACGATGGGTTCATTGCTCTCTCGTGATGATGTCATTGTGGTCGCCTCGATTTCTTGTATTTATGGGGCTGGTAACCCTAAAGATTTCCAAGACTTATCTATGCCGTTGCATATTGGTGATGAGTTTGGTCGTTCTGCGATGGTGGAGCAATTAGTCGAGATGTTATATGAACGTAACCCTCAGAGTTTAGAACAAGGGCAGTTTAGAGTTAGGGGTGAGGTGATTGAGGTGTTTCCTAGTTATGATGATAATATCATTCGTATCGAGCTATTTGGTGATGAGATAGATAGAATTCAGGAGATTCATCCAGTCACAGCAGAAGTCTTACAGGAGTTAGATGCGATTCGTCTCTATCCAGCTAAGCAGTTTGTCGTGCCAGAGGAGAAAACCAAAGCAGCCATGTCTCTTATTAGAGAAGAGCTCAAGGAGCGCCTACCTGAATTAGGCATACTTGAGGCTGAGCGTTTAAAAAAACGTACTAAGTATGATTTAGAGATGATGGCTGAGATAGGTTTCTGCTCAGGAATTGAGAACTATTCACGTCATTTCGATGGGCGTAAAGCAGGGCAACCGCCTTATGTGTTACTCGATTACTTTGGTGATGATTTTCTGTTGCTTATTGATGAGTCTCACCAGACGGTGCCGCAGTCACATGGGATGTATAAGGGTGATTACGCACGTAAGAAGAACCTGGTAGAGTTTGGATTTCGTCTGCCTTGTGCTTATGACAATAGGCCTTTGAAATTTGAAGAGTTTGAACGATTTTTTAAACGCACCTTATTTGTCAGTGCCACACCTGCTGATTATGAAATTGTCAAATCGCAAAAGGTAGTAGAGTTGATTTTGCGTCCAACTGGTTTGCTTGACCCAACCGTTGAGGTGCGCCCCATAGCAGGGCAGATTGATGACCTTATTAAAGAAATTGAAAAGACGACTAAAAATGGGTTCAGAAGTTTAGTGACCACTCTGACTAAACGTATGTCTGAGGATTTAACTAACTACTTAGCCAAAAAAGGTATTAGTGTGCGTTATCTGCATTCTGACATTGATTCACTCGACAGAATCGAGCTGATTCGCCAGCTAAGAGCAGGTGAGTTTGATGTATTGGTAGGAATTAACCTGCTCAGAGAGGGGTTGGATATTCCAGAAGTGTCCTTAGTAGCTATTATGGATGCGGATAAGGAAGGGTTCCTACGTAATGAACGATCATTGATTCAAACTATGGGACGAGCTGCTCGTAATAGTGAGGGGAGGGTCATTTTGTATGCTGATAGTATTACGCATTCTATGGAGGTAGCTATGACCAAGACAGCTAAGCGTCGTCAGGTGCAAATTGAGCATAATGACAAGATGGGAATCACTCCTAAAACTGTCCTCAAAGATATCCGTGAGAGTTATGCAGTATCTACTAAATCAGGTGCTTCAAAGATTATAGGCGGCCTCAAGCATCTACCTGAAATAGAAAGAGAAAAACAAATCATTGAACTCGAAGCCGAGATGAAACAGGCTGCGGTAAATCTCGATTTTGAACGTGCGATAGAGTTGCGAGACACTCTCAACAAGCTCCAAAAAATGGCTGAGTTTGAAGCTAATAAAGCTTAGTTAGGTAAGCTTGACTAAGCTAACTGATTTATATTTTTTAATCTTTAGAGGAGGTCCAGCGTAGATATTTGAATTCTGGGGCTTTTCCTTGCCATGTTTTAACCCCTAATACAAGTCTGTCAGATTTAACAATACCATTATGATTAAATTTAGATGTTATAGCGATATAAGGAGCTAGCTCTAGTTGAGCAAGTTGTTCCCAATTAATTAGGGCGACTCCAGAAGCATTTTTTAAATCTTGAGGTGAGATACTTATTGTTTGCCATTTTTTACCACCTAAAAGTTTAATTTCAGTGGCATGATTATCAATTCTTAAAACTAGGGTGTTAGGTTGCTCACTAAGAATGCTCAACTCCAATTTAGTGGAGTCGGACTCTTTATTTGGAGCTTGCCATAGTGGGCTAAATAATTTGTTGGTTTTAATTCCCCACGCTTCAGGCTTATAAGTAAACCAGTCTTTTCTCCAGTCGCCTTGAAAGTCTTCAATAATAAGTGAAGAATCTAAAGTTGCTTTGATCTCATTATATTGAAGAGTGTTAGCATCAATTATAGTTAATACAGAGGATAAATTGAGAGACTCTGTAGTGTAAGATCCATAGTAATAATTAGCTCCTGTTTCTGGAGATTTTAATTCATAGAGAATATTGGCGTAGGCCCAAACAGGCTTATTTGAGTCGTGGATAGGTAGTTCAGCGTTCCATTGCGAACCTTGCTGTGATGGATCGACATGATGCCAGAATTTATATTTAGGGTTAGATTCAAAGCCTTTAGTCCTGCTTGGCTTACCTTGTTGAGTATAATAGATATCTACAGACTTTATTTTCCAAGAGTTATCTGGAGTTACGCTAAAGTGTAGCTTATTTGAGTTAAATTCAATTTTAGTTTCAGGAGTTTTTGGTAGTGAGGGAGAGTCTTTTAGATAATGGTCAAACCATAATAATCCTGCTATGATATACTCACCTGTATCTTGGTGGTTATGATGTGGAGAAGAGCTCACACGGTAATCTGGACTTTGGATGAGTTGGATAGCTTTAGGTAAATCGTAGATATCACTATGAAAATCATTAGAAGGCTTAAGGAATAGAGTCGGTGCAGTAATATTTTGTAAGTTAATAACATCACCGATAGTTCTGTTATAGAGCTCACTTGGATTATCATTGTTACTAATACCTCCACAAGAAGGGACGGCGGCTTTAATGCGTTTGTCAGAGGCTGCAGTTAAGACGGTGATTTTTCCTCCCATAGAGTGTCCATAAACACCTATTTTTTCAGGATTGATTTGCGGTTGTTGTTCTAAGTAAGTAATAGCTCTTCTTGCGGCTAATGTCGCTAAATACCAGCTATCATTTCTAGGGGAATCTATAGCATCTATTGTCCAGG
>DGKB01000025.1 GCA_002386905.1 Akkermansiaceae bacterium UBA4581
GCACCTACTTGCTATATGCATACCGATGAAATTCAACTAGCTAATTACCAATTTTGCCTCATCGATCACAATGAGTTAGCCCAGTCCATTCCAGGTATCCAAGCAGAACAAGTCGTAGAAGTCGTAGACCACCACCGCCTCTCTGGAGACATCAAAACTCAACAACCTATTGCATTTTGGAATAGTCCTGTAGGTTCAAGCTGTACTATGGTGGCGCTAGCTTATGAATACGCAGGCAAAAAGCCTAGTCGTGATATCGCACTATGCCTCGTCGCAGGCATGATTTCTGACACACTTTGCCTCACTTCTCCAACTACAACAGAAGTTGATAAAAGAGTCTTAGCTGTTCTAGCGGAAATTGCAGACATCAACCCACAAGAATTCACTGAGAATTTCTTTGCTCAAGGCTCGCTTCTTGTTAACGGCGATATGGACGCCATCCTTAATACTGATCGCAAAGAGTTCAACGAAGGAGGCAAATTCATCACTATAGCTCAGATAGAAGAAATTAGCCTCAAACTTCTAGAAGATAGACAAGACAATATCCAACAAGCCTTAGACGCTCTGCGTATAGAAAAAGGTTACGATTTAGCCCTTGTTGCAGTCACTGACATCCTTAAACACAATAGTATTATTCTTGCGAGTGGAGATGCTTCTATAATTCAAGCCTTACCTTGGTCAGCTTTAGAGCCTACCTTATTCGACGCACCTGGCGTTGTAAGTCGCAAAAAACAGCTTTTTCCTGCAGTGGCTGATGCTATTGCTAGTCTATAAAGAGCTATTACAAGTCTCTAAATAACAAGTTTTAAAATAAGTATTTGACTTTCACTTTGCTAACGCAAAAGAAATTATTAGTAACCTAAACTCTTTTTTCCATAAGCTGTGTTTCTCCTTTAGCTGGTATATTTATAACAGCTTGCAGTCGCGCCTTGCTTATTCAAAAAATAGCTTTAGGCTTGTCATTCATATATTTTCAACAGCTCTTTAACAATGTCTGAAAAAAACCACCCCTCTATTTTAGTTATAAAAGTTGGCACAGGTGTCTTAACTTTAAATGACAACAGTCTTAATCTCGAAAATATTAAGGCTATTTCAAAAACGTTAGCAAAACTTCAAAATCAAGGCCATCATGCGTGCGTGTTAGTTTCAAGTGGTTCAGTAGCATCTGGCGCTCAGAGCTTAGAGCTTAGTGAGTACCCAAGATCTCTAGTCACGAAGCAGGTCTGCGCCTCTATTGGGCAACCTAAATTGATTCAAGCCTACCGTGATGAGCTTAGCCTGTATGGGTTAGAGCCAGCTCAAATCCTCATGACTCATGATGACTTACACCATCATGAGCGCAAAATTAATTTAAAAAATATGCTCAACTCTATTCTAGAGACACCTCAGCTTATTCCTATAATAAATCAAAATGATTCTGTAGCCACTGAGGAACTTAATTTAGGAGATAATGACCATCTCGCTGTAGCTTTAGCTATTAAACTTGGTGCCAAAAAATTATTTTTACTCACCTCAGTAGATGGATTACTCGACCCCTCAACTGACAACCTTATCTCAGAAATTAAAACTCTAGATGAAGCTTACGCCATGGTAGACCCTAAAAACACAGGTCACTTCTCTATGGGTGGCATGCATTCTAAACTCCAAGCCGTTGAAAAAGCACAAAATGCCAATATCAACTGTTACATACTTAACGGCAACGAGCCCCAGAGAATATTAGAGCATGAAGATGATAGTTTTATAGGAACTAAATTTTTATAAAATTTCAATTAACTCATCTAAGGAGTTAATCATAATATCTGCATCAGCCACGACCTTATTTCTGGCAATAAAGCCACTAAATCCGATGAACTGATCAACAACTGGCTTGGTTTCTAAATCTGAAATACCGTCACCTACCATGATTATTTTTTCTGGATTATGGCGTGATTTAATATCGTTGATAATCTCTACCTTACCTTGGTTTCGCGTCGTAGGGTAGTCCTTACCGTAGCTAGCGTAATTGCCTTGTTCATCAAAATAAATAGGCACAGCGTGCACCTCTTCTATTTCAAGTAAATCGGCCAAGGGCTGAATCAACGGTGCAAAACCACCAGAGAGAATCATCAGAGTCCAGCCTTGATCACGCAATGTTTTTAGCGTCGCTATTGCAGTTGACTCAACCTTATCAATGTACATCTGCGCGATGGCTTCGGCCTCTTGAGCGCTGGGAGCAATCAACTCCATACGCTTAGGAAACACCTCATCTAAGGGTAGTTTACCGTCCATAGCATCATTGGTGAGTTGCTCTACTTGGGCAAAGGTATCAGCATCAAGAATCCTGCCCAATTCATCAATTCCCTCAATACAGCTCAAGGTACTATCACAATCAAAAACAATGATTTTTTTCATCCTAATTTTGCTAATGGAGAATACATTAATTACAGCAAGGTGAAGCTTCTTTAGTGCAGTCTTTAGCTGGGGCTGCCATATTCGGATTAGGCGCTTGATAATTCATACCTAACTTCTTGAGTAACACTTGATCATTTTGGAATGACGGATTAGCAGCTGTCAGTAACTTATCTCCATAGAAAATAGAGTTAGCCCCCGCAAAGAAACACAGCGCCTGCCCTTCTTCACTAATAAGCTTACGCCCCGCTGACAAACGCACTTTTGCTTTAGGAACCGCAATACGAGTAATAGCAATCATACGCACCACATCAAATATATCTACTTTGGTTGATTCAGCTAGAGGCGTACCCGGCATTGGCATGAGCGAATTAATCGGTACAGATTCAGGCTGCGGATTAAACTCTGAAATCACCTCAATCATCTTGAGTCTATCTTCGTAAGTCTCACCTAAACCAAGAATACCACCACAACAAATACTCATACCTGCATCTTGAGCATGCTTAATTGTATTTAGTCTATCTTGAAAAGTATGTGTCGTGACAATTTCTGGATAATGCTCGGGTGAAGTGTCAATATTGTGATTGTATGCAGTCACTCCAGCTTCTTTAAGGGCTGCTGCCTCTTCTGCTCCGAGTTCACCTAGTGTCACACAAACCTCCATGCCCAATTCTGAGACAGAAGACACAATATCGAGCACGTTATCAAAACGCTTAGTTCCTGCACGTACGCCACGCCATGCTGCTCCCATACAAAAACGAGTGGAGCCATTATCACGAGCTGATTGAGCACGTTCCATGATATCATCTTTCTCCATGAGGCTCTCACTTTTTACTGGAGCTGAATGCCTCGCTGATTGAGCGCAATATGAGCAATCCTCTGAACAACCACCCGTCTTAATAGAAAGCAAAGTGCAAAGCTGCACCTCGTTTTCAGGCCAGTTTTCTGCATGCACAGCACGAGATTGCTCGATAAGTTCAAATAAAGGCTTATTATATAGCTCTAAAAGTTGTTCGTATTTCATGAAATTTAAGTTTGTTTATCTACTAATTATCAAACTACTTATTATATAAGTTGCGGCGCATGAGCTCGATATTAGGCTTCTTCTGAGTGAATAACTTAAATGCTAACTGCCCTTGATGCAAGAGCATAGTTAGTCCATCAGCAATTTTAGCACCTCGGCTCTGAGCTTGCTTTAACCATGGAGTCAAATCTGGCTGATACACCATATCGTAATAACACTGCTGAACACTAATAGCTGTTAACTCACAAGGCAGCGCATCATCAGATTTAAGCCCAAGCGAAGTTGCATTAATAATTAAACTACTCCTGGCTAAAATTTCAGGTAAATCAGCATCTTCTAAACCATGATTACTAATATCAACATCAGCAGCAGCCTCAACTGGTAACACGCTCAAATGCTGTTGCAAAATAGCCAATTTCTCCACACTGCGATTCACCAAATGCAATTTTTGCACACCTTCAATTGCGCATTGAGCTGCTACTGCGGCACCTGCACCACCTCCAGCCCCAATAATTGTCACTTCAAACTCACTTAATGGTCGCCCAAATGCCTCAGCCACTGCGAGTGACAAACCACCGCCATCAGTATTGTAACCCACTAAACCTTCATCAGTAAAGCACACCGTATTGACCGCTCCTAAAAACTCTGCAGATTCATCAAGCCTATCACAGGCAGCCATCGCCTCATGCTTATGTGGCACAGTCACATTCATACCTAACATACCTAGCTCACGCCCCAAGGCAAAAGCCTGCGCTAACTCACCTACCTCTAACTGCAAACGCCCATAAAACCCAGAAACCCCAGCCTCCTCTAGAGCCGCTTGATGCAACTGTGGGGATTTAGAATGCTCCACAGGATTACCCACCACAGCCAGACACAATGACTGCCCAGCCTCATTCACTGGCAATCCCGCACGCAAATCCTCTAATGTATAAACCGCTTTCATTTTCTGCTAGAAATATAACCACAGAAAACACAGAAAACACAGAAAAAATCTAAACCCTAATTCATTAATAGACAGAAAATCGCTCAAATGGCTTTAGATGCTAGGCGTTGGAGGTGTGGCTGTAGAAAAAGCTACTCGACCCCGAAAATATGTGAGCTAGTTACCCTTATTCGCTAAAAGAGCTATTTACTCGCCAAAATTTCGAAGGTGTAGCCTTTTAAGTACAAGGTTTCAGGTAGGGCTGGTAACACTGGATGGTCGAGCCTTTGGGTGTGTGTCTTTATCAACTTAATCGTTTTTTTGGCGTCGACGCTGGCTGAGACGATGTTTTCTAAGAAGAGTTCTTGGGTGATGTGATGCGAGCAGCAGAAGGTGGACATGATGCCGCCTGCTTTGAGATGTTTTATAGCTCGCAGGTGGATTTCTTTGTAACCTCTTAGGGCTTCTTTGACTGTTTTTTTGTTACGAGTGAATGAAGGAGGATCGAGGACAATGAGATCGTGAGACTCTTCTTCACTAAGTTCTTCTAGCGTTCTTAGATAATCAAAAGCGTTTGATTTGATAGCCGTTATTTCTAACTCATTAGCCTTAGCATTAGTTGAGATTGATTCTACCGCTGATTCTGAAATATCTACAGCAGTTACAGTTGTGGCCCCTGCTTTGGCAGCAGCTAGGGCAAAGCCCCCCTGATTAGAAAATATATCTAGCACACGGCGTCCCTTAGCATATTGAGCGACTTCATCATGGGCTTGGAGCTGATCGATATAGAGACCTGTTTTTTGCCCTGAAAATAGTTGCACTTCGTAATTGATATTACCAACACTGTAGTTTTGCGCGACAATGAATGATTCAGGAACATCTCCACTGAGGATTTTGAGCTCTGGCTCTATACCTTCTGATTTAAGCATGGCTGAATCATTGCGGAGCAAGATGCCTTGCGGTTGATATACATTCTGTGCTGCTTCAACTATGATATCTAAGCGCTGATGCATGGCGAGTGTCGTGGCCTGGAGTACGAGCACATCACCATATCTATCAATGACAATACCTGGCAGAGCATCTGACTCAGACCAAACGAGGCGCATAAGGCGAGGGTTGATGTCGGTTTCCTGACGAGCTTTGAGAGCTTGCGTGAATCGACGTTCAAAAAAATCAAGATTCAAATCTTGCTTACGAAATGAGAATCGCCTCGCTACAATTTGTGACTGTGGATTGTAGATAGCGGAGCCTAGGGCTCTGTCTTTGAAATCCTTGAGTGAAATCACATCACCTGGCTGAGGGTTGCCAAATGTTTTTTTGATTTCGGTAGCATAGACCCAATCGTGTCCATGAAAAATGCGTGCCCTTGGGCTAATGATTAAACCTGCCATAATAATTGATAATTAAATGTCTTAACTAGATTTATAAAGCCTAGCCAAATGATAGCGCCTTAACTTATTTATTATTTAGGCGTTGATAATTGCCCCATGCTCCTAGTCCAGCAAAGATAGCGAGAAAGAACTGACCTATAGCTAAACCTATTAGTACACCTAGGGCTGCCACAATAATACCTACGATAAAAGCAATATTTTTTTTATTATAAGGCAAAGCTTCATGTAGTATCTGCCCTCCATCCATAGGGTAAACAGGGAGAAGATTGAACACAGCTAATAGCAAACTAATCCATACAAATGGCGAAACAAAAGCGGCTGCTAATGTACCTTGAGCCAAAGGAGCTAGCAAGTATAACGCGATAAGACCAACTCCTAGCTGCAGTATAGGTCCTGCTGCGGTAATAATAATTGTTTTTTTCTTCGTTGAATTAGGTAACAGGTAGCTTGCTTGACCTCCAATACCGTGTAAATCAATACGAACAGGTGCTCCATAACGTCTAGCCATTAAGGCATGACCTAACTCATGAATGAGGATAGATAAAAAGAAAGCCAAGACCTTGAGTATAATTATTGGTGCTGTAGCATTAGCTCCTGCAAATAAAGCAACAAAGATAAACATAAACACCCAAAACATGGGGTGCACTGTTACAGGTATTCCAAAGATATTAAATTTAAGCATGATGGATTAGATTAAGATTTTTTCTTAGCCACTTTTTTAGCAGGAGCTTTCTTGCTAGCTGGCTTTTTCTTCGCGCTTTTTTTGGCTTCTCGTGGCGGAAAATCAAAGCCAATCTTGCCTGTATCAAAATTGAGGGTCAAAAAGGCTTCAAAAGAGCGTTTAGTCCTATTAGATACAAAGTTTTTGATAAGTGGGGTTTTGCCTTCCCCTAATAGAATGAGCACTTCGTCACGGGTGATTTCGTGCTTGAGTATGTTACGCCCGATTTTAAGCACTTCGTCTTTTTTACTGCCTGTGAGTATTTTAGGTACTAGGTAGGATTTTTCCGTTTCATAGACATCGACAATACGTCCATCAGAGATGGTGTAATCACGAGCAAATATTTGGTCGTCTGTTAAATCCGCCACTGACGTGTCCTCCTCATTACCAAAATCAAACTCCACTTTAAATTTATCATTAATTTTGAGCTTGGCTTCAAATGGCTTGTTAAAACGAGACTTAAAATCATCAAATGGACCTACTTCTTTAGTTTCGAGTAGGGTTTTGGCTTCTGCCATTTTTAATTCATGTTGAGCAATAAATTTTTGGATACGGAATTTACACTCATCACTGTAACACTCGTAAGTAGCGTCTGTTTGCTTGACTGGGGTCTCTGCACATTGTGGACAAGCGGCTTCTAAATCATCAAATTTCTGAGATTGAAGCTCTTCGGTGTAGCTCTTAACCTTGGCCACTGTTTCTCGAGTCATTTCAGTAATTTCGTTCATGAAATTTTCCTTAGTGAACTGTCGTGCTTCCATGAGGCGTAATTTATACTCCCAGTCACCTGTAAGCTCAGCTGAACTGAGCGTATTAATCTTGATTTCATCAATTAAGGCTATGAGATTGAGTCCTTGTGGTGATGGGCGCAAGTGGCGTTCCTCACGTAAGACATATTTACTAGCGATAAGTCCCTCAATGGTAGCTGCACGAGTTGCTGGTGTGCCAAGACCTCTATCTGCCATGGCTTCACGCAATTCATCATCTTCGACTAGCTTACCCGCTCCCTCCATGGCACCAAGTAAAGTTGCCTCATTATAGTGCGCTGGGGGACGCGTTTCCTTGGCTGCTAATTCGACTGATTCGCATTGAGCGTTTTCGCCAGCTTTGATTGGCACCAATAATGAATCTTGAGCACCTGTCTGCCCCCCTCTCGAGACACGCAATACCTCACGCCAGCCTTCCTCAACGAGTGTTTTTCCTGTAGTTTTAAAACTATCCACACCCTCGCTATGGCTAATTTCCGTAGTACGAGTTAAGTTATGATATTTAGCTGAGGGATAAAATATTGCAATGAAACGCTGAGTCACAAGCTGATAGACCTTAAACTCTAATTCTGAAAGTTTAGCAATTTTACCTGTAGGAATAATAGCAAAGTGATCTGAAATCTTGGCATTATTAAAAATACGCTTGTTGGCTTTGACCCAACCTTTGCTCAGAGCCTTACTTGCGGGGTCGGCTAGATTATTATCACTACTCGCTATCGACTTAAGCGTGCTTTTCACATTGCCTATGTAATCCTCTGGCAAGCAGCGTGAATCTGTACGTGGGTAGGTAAGCACCTTGTGTTTTTCGTATAATGATTGCGCAATACTAAGTGTATTTTTGGCAGAAAGACCAAATAGTTTGGACGCTTCTTTTTGCAAGGTGGTTAAATCGTAGAGTTGTGGGCAAATCTCACTACTTTCTTTACTGATTTCACTTACTTTAGCTACTTGATTCGCACAACGTTCAACAATGGCTTGAGCCTCTTGCTCACTTGCTAAACGGTTATTCCTTAGGTAATCAGGCTGATCCTTAGCTTTAAATTTAGGGTTAAACCATAGCCCAGAGTAACTACCTGCACTCACCTCAAAATCTGCACTCACCTCAAAATAAGTATCTGGCTTAAAATTACGTACTTCTAACTCACGCTTTACTAAAATAGCCAGAGTTGGAGTCTGCACACGACCTGCTGCGGTAATATTAAACCCCCCATTACGTGAACGAAAAGCTGTAAGAGCGCGAGTCGAGTTAAGCCCCACTAACCAATCTGCCTCAGAGCGGCACTTGGCAGCATCAGCTAGAGGTTGCATGCTATCTTCACTACGTAGTGCTGCCCATGCTTCGAGTATGGAATCCTGGGTCATGGATCGCATCCAAAGACGCTTAGTAGGTTTGTTAATCTTTGCCGCCTCGAGCAAGTATCTAAAAATAAGCTCACCCTCACGACCAGCATCGCAAGCATTAACTATCTCAGTAACATCCTTGCGTTTAGCTAGCTTAACTACGAGCTTGTAACGTGACTCCGTACGCTCGATAGGCTGCAATTCAAAATTTTTAGGGATCGCTGGCAAATGCTTGAAACTCCATGGAAGTTTTTTGCCATCAGCTGTCGTTGGCATTTTGAGCTCTACTAAATGACCTACAGCAGATGTAATAATGGCTGTATCATTTTCAAAATAGGTGTTACGCGCCTGTCCTTTTTTATCAAACTTACCAAATTCAGGTAATTTAGCTAAAACTCTAGCTAAATCCGTAGCTACGGATGGTTTTTCTGCAATTATGAGTATTTTAGACATGGCTGAGTTGGTAAAAAAGTAGTAACAGGAATCTTGTATTCAACATCTACACACAAAGGTTATTTTGTGTCTTTTTTAGTGTTTATATTGAGTAAAACTTTGGCAGTAGTAACGAGTTTTATATATTTACGCAATGAAAATCACTCCACAGTATAATAATTCAACCATAGAAAAAGCATTTATTTAACTAAAATAATACCAAAGTCTATACAGTTATCATAATAGACTAGATAGCTTTGCAGTTCATAGAGCTAAGGGAGTTATATGTGCTTAATAAACAAATAAGATTTATAGTTATTTGTCTTTTATCCTGCGTCCTGATTAAAATCGCAATTTTCCATTGACTAGAGAGTGTTTCATATTGAATCTTTAATTATGCAAATCAGCCAAAAAAAAATCATCTACCCCATTGGTGTCGCCTTTGACGAATACCTCAAGCAATATGGTAGACAGGCTAATATCACCACTCTCTACGATGACCTGTGCCGATTCAATGGCTCTATAGTATACGAAGACCCCAAGGGCAAAGAAACTTTATGGGTAACCGTCATGTACCAACACGAAGATGCCAAGCGTCTTCGCAAGCAGCTCCTCGTCATCTACACACAATTACGCATTGGTGAAGAATCCAGCACAGATCACCTAATGGTAGATAGAATTGATTTTGGTGAATTCGGTAATTCTAAGCCTTTTCGCATCCGCATTACCAACATGTTTAATGATAATGCAGATTATTTCTATGTAAAACAGGCTGATGCCTCGCGTATTCTAGGGCTTGAGTTAGAGCATATCCTCTCTCCACATAGGATGAACTACCTATATAAGGATAACACCCTTATCGAAGAGCATATCCCAGGCGTCCCAGGCGATGTATTTATCAAAGACTATCTGCCAGACATCAGCCTCAACCACGTACGTATTTCAAAAGAGTTTATTAAATTTAATGAGCGTTGCTGGATACGCCTACTCGGAGACATGCGCCCTGTAAATTACGTCGTCGATATTACCCCAGATTTTGAGGAAATTCAATACCGTGTGCGCCCCATTGATTTTGACCAACAATGCTACGAGGGCGAGCGCGACATCTATCGAGCTTACCGTTGGGAGGAGAACTTGCCCATTCAAGATCTTGTATTTAAATACCTCAACCACGAAACCATCGTCCAATACCAAGACGAAGAACGCACCCAACTAGCAAGGCGAGCCCTATCTGAAAAACGCCGTCTCACCCGCCTCATGCTGGCGGTACAAGACTGCGAAATCAGCCCCAAACACAAAGTCGACCAAGTCAGAGAATGGCTCAGTCAACGCTATAATTACTACCCTGAAATGTTTAAAAACTGTGACACCATGGGCAAAGTCCTCGCCGTAAGACTTAGGCATATCATCGAAAATCATCGATAATTCATCTAAAAGCTTATTTTTTCTTAACTACAAATCAGCAAATTGCATTTAGAGTGATAGATTCGACTTACTGCAATTTGAATTTAATAGGTACTGTTATTTCAGAGGCTATTCTCTTATTAAGTCCGTTTAGAGCTGGGTTAAATTTCCAACTATTTACAGCGCGCAACGCAGATTCGTCTAGCGATGGATAGCCTGTGCTCTTATCAATTCTAGCCCATTCTACTGCCCCATATTGATTAACCAAAATTCTAACAATACAGCTACCTTTATGACCTCTTTTAAGCGCTCTTTTGGGATAAATTGGATGTTTTCTCTCTATCGCAGAAGCTTTGGAAACTATTTTTTTAGCCAAGCTAGCGGTGTCAGGTGAAATTAGAGGCTTTGATTTGGTCTCTATGACTTTTTTGGTGACTTGATTAGGCTTTATTTCGTTGAGCTCCATTGGCTCAAACTCATGAGTCTCTTCAACAACTGGAATCTCCTCTAGAGGTTTTGACTGTATTTGAGCTATCACCTCTTTTTCAAAGGCTTCAATTAAAGCTGCTTTGTCTTCTATGGGTTTAGGTTTTGCTTGGGTGATAACTTTTTCCTGAGGTTGAGGATGAGGCTGAGGTGTCAACAGTTCCAAAGGCATAATAGTATCAGATTTATCTAATAACTGTACTTTTTGCACGACATCCATATTAACAGCATAGTAAGTGACAATTAGACAAAAAAAAGTGACCAAGGCAAAAGACACAACTGAATACCATTCCTTAACCAATATATATGTAATATAACACCTCATTTTACTAATATTACTTTTTTTCTACCATTTTAAATAGACCTACTGATTTAAAGCCATATTCATTGGCAGCCTCCATAACTTTTACAAAAGTAGCTAAATTCGACTCTTTATCACCTCTGATTTCTAATCTTTTTTCCTTAGATTGCTGGATATTTTGCTGCAACTGAGTTTCTAGTTCTTCGAGTTTAAATACCAAATCACTAGGTAACAGTTGCAGTTTATTATCTTTGTGAATAACTAGAGTCACTACAGGTGAGCTCACTTGCTCTTTTAAATTCTCTTGCTTTTCTGATTTAGGTAATTCAACTAATGCTTCTTTAACTTGGGTAAAATTACTAGCTACCAATAGAAAGATGATTAATTGAAAAACAATATCAATTAATGGCGTAAGATCTAAATTAGCTGATATGGCTTTGCGTCTTTCAATCTTCATTTTCATTAAAAAACCATTCCTCTAAATGTGAACTTACTTCATTAAACCCATCTGTTAATTTATCTACTTTTCTCTCATAAATTTTTGTCGCTGCTATCGCAGGAATTGCTACAACCAAGCCAGCTACAGTCGTCATTAAGCCAAGAGAGATACCCTCAGCAAAATCAGCAGGCGTGACCTTGTCTGATAAAGCAGCCATTTTCTCAAAGGCCAAAACCATTCCCCACACCGTTCCAAGGAGCCCAATTAAAGGAGAAATAACACCTATGAGAGCTAATAGTCGCAAACCTCTCTCATACCTATTAATCCAGCGGTGCGCTTGCCTTTGTGCAATATTTTCAAAGTGCACTCTCCCTTTAAACACCGCTTCATACATCTGTGCTCCAGCTAATAACAATGGGTTATGACAACTCTTGTCTAATGGCAACTGACGAGATGCATCTGCACCACCTAAAGTTAGTATTTCTTGAATTCTTTTCAAACTATCTTCTACGCGAAAATAATGCCAACTGTAAAACACAAACCTTTCTATAATAAGAAACATACTAATTAAGAACAAACTTAAAAGCACCCACATTAACGCTCCTCCCGATATAAATAATTCAATAAAATTCATCTTACTTATTATTAAACATTTTTTAAGGGGAATACTAATTCATGGGGTAAGTAATGATTAGCTGTGCGATTTTGCACACATACTACCTAAGACAGCTTTAAAGTTTATACAGCCCTATCCCAATGATGTCAATATATTAACGACATTCAGTCTCATTATCGATAACAAGGCTAAATTTATGAAAATAATCACCTAGAATTCATAAGAAAGCCCAAGACGGAATTGACGTCCTGGCTCCTCGTAAATACTTTCATCCGCATAATAAGTTGCTTCGTAATACCCTCTATCAAAAATATTATCGATATTGAGCTGAACCTTAAGACCGTCAACGCTAGCCACATCCCACTCAGCAAAAGCATTAAAGACAACAAAACTCTTTTTCTCTTTAACATCACGCTCACCAGCGATACTTGTTTCATCTTGACCTTCTTGGTATTCAGCAGTAAGTCCTAAATTCAAGCCTTGATCTTGAAAGTTGCTACCCACAATAGCGAGCCAACGTCTCCCCGTTTGGAAACGACCAATACCCTCAGCACCTAAGTTATAGTTATTATTAATAGTTGTTTGCGGAGTGTTAGAACTATGGTCATTATCAGTGACAGTTAAGCTATAGTAAAAAGCCTCATTTTCATAACCAAAGCTGAGTTCATAACCTTCGTTCTTATGGTCTATAGTACTAAGAAAATCCTCATTTTGCCCTTCTACCTCATCTAAGTAGTTATTGATTTGTTGTTTAAAAACCGAACCTCTAGCATAAAAGCCATTATCTGCTAAGTAACTTACAGAAGCCTCAAGGTTACTTGATTCCTCTCCTTCAAGAGCTGCTTTTTGAGCGCTAGTTCCTCTATTAGCATCAAGGTAAATAGCCTCACGAATACCTACACCACGAAACGCTTCTGCATAACCAACACTCAACTCTAAATTGTCTAATGGCGCATAAGTAACTGAAATATTAGGGCTAAATTTCTCATCCTTAAAGTTATATCTATCTAATTGAGCATCACTAGTACCACTATCTGTGTAGTCCCATGAGTCAAACCGACCACCAAAACTTGTTGAAAATGAATCACTAAAATCTACATCAGCTTGAGCAAAGATACCATACGCTTTTTCTTCCTCTGTAACCTTAGCATCATCTTGGAATGCTGCATCAATCTGCCTTACATTCACACCATAAGCAACAGAAGTACTGTCGCTAACATATGAAGTATTGGTCAAACTTAAATCGATAGTATCAAGAGCAGCTCTATCATCATCATTGCCAACATTATTATTATCAACACCATTGAATATTTGGCTTGAAACAGCTAAGTCAGCTTCAAAATTAATCCAGTCACCACCTGGGGCAAAATCATAATTAACGGCAAACACATCACGTTTTTGAGACTGTTGACCTCTATCATTACCACTTGGAAGCGAAAACCCATTTGTGTAATTTAAACGTGCAAAACCAAAAAAAGTTCTATCAATATTTTCATAGCTTGCAGAGAATTGATGCGCCTCATAATCAGCAGATATCTTGGCAAAATAACTGGTTGTGTCTGAACCTGAGTTAGCATATTTCACTCCTGATCCACCCTCAAAATCATCAAGCTCAGCATGAGAACCATTAAGCAGCAATGACCAGTTATCATTAAGTCTATTCGCAAAAATTTGAGAAAACTTAAACCCCTCACCATTGCTATAACCAGTCACTCGAGCTAACCCATAAAAATCCTCTTCTCCAAGCAAGTCAAAAGCAGATTTAGTTTCAAACCTAATAGAACCATTGAGAGAACCCAGCCCATCTAATGCAGAACCTGCACCAGAATTAATACCTACTTGCTTTAATAATTCTGGCTCAATCAAGAGATAGCCTGCATGGTGATAGAAATTACTCTGATACGCACCATCAATAGTGGTATTACTAAATGTAGATCCCATACCATTAACAAATATCATTTGCGACACATCACGACCACCACTTACAAAAACAGAAGGCGTATTTTGAAATATATCCTGCAGAGTGTTCGCTTGTAGATTACTAATTTCTTTACTCTTAACCAAAGCGTCCTCCTGTGTTTTACCAAAAACAATAACTGTATCAAATTGGTCATCTTGTGCACACAAACTAGCAGTTAGGGCTGCTGCAGTAATTATGGCTAAATTAATATTTCTCATAACGCTGACTTATTACCGTTACTGAGACTCAATGTCAACAAAGAAATAGGGCTGATTTTCAGTAGCTCTATAAAATATTCAACTTTTTGCTGAACCCTTTATATTGGCTCTGATGTATCTTAGAGCCAAAACTACATTCTCTTAGGAGCCTTGATACTCAACAATTCTAATCCTTGGTTGAGGACTTTTTGAGTCAAAGCACACAGCGCCAAACGACTCGCTTGAGTCTCTCCATCTGATTTAAGTACAGGGCAAGCCTCAAAAAACGAATGAAACGCCTTGGCCAAATCTAATAAATAAAGTGCCAACAAATTAGGACGATGATCATCCAATACCTGAGGCAATCGTTCAGCAAACTGACACAGTATCGAACCTAGTCGAATCTCCGCCTCTTCATTGAGTTGAATAACTGCCTGAGCATCATACTCTGCATCTAGCTTGCGAAAAATCGACTCAATACGCACGACACTATACTGCAGATAAGGTGCTGTATCACCCTGTAATGCTAACATCTTATCCCAACTAAAAATATAATCAGTCAATCGGTGTTGAGACAACTCCGTAAATTTGACCGCTCCAATACCCACCATCTCAGCTACCTCATCTCTCTGCTGACCTTGTAAACCTGGGTTTTTATCAGCGATGACCTGCCCCGCTCTCTCTACTGATTCATCGAGTACAGATGCAAGCTGCGGGGTCTCACCTGAACGCGTTTTAAACGGCTTTTTATCCTGACCCAAAATAGTGCCAAATGCTATATGCTTAAGCTTTGGTTTAAAATCTAAGCGCTGAGCAATTTCAAATAACTGCTTAAAGTGCAAGCTCTGCCTAGAATCCACCACATACCAAATCTCATCAGGTGACCATTGTTCATCACGATAAAACAAAGTAGCTAAATCAGTAGTTGCATAATTGTAAGCACCATCACTCTTTTGAATAAGCATGGGATTATCTTGCCACACCCCATCTTTATTAATTCTAAAGCAATCTTGCTCGTCCTTCTTTTCTCCACTAGAAAAAACAGCCATAGCACCCTCACTCTGACGTGCCAGACCCTTATCCACGAGCAACTCGACAGTTGCCGGCAGCTCATCATTGTAAAAACTCTCACCCAACCAATAATCAAAACTCACATCCAAACGATCATAAATTTGATTCAAACCCTGTTTAGACAATTCCAAACAACGCTTCCAAATTGCCAAATTATCCGTATCGCCTTGCTGGAGCTTAACCAACTCCTCCTTACAAGCAGCTAAAACGACCTCATCTTCCTTACATAATAATGAGTATTTTTGATAGAGGCGTAGTAACTCTTTAATCGGATCTTGCTCGAGAGCTGACTCATTTAATTCAAGTTTCCAAGCATAAAGAATCATCCCAAATTGAGTACCCCAATCCCCAATATGATTATCTTTAATCACGTTATGCCCTAAATAACTCGCTATTCTCGACAAACTCTCACCAATAATAGTGGAACGGATATGCCCTACATGCATAGGTTTAGCCACATTAGGTGCAGAAAAATCTACAACAATAGTCTTAGGATCAACTGCTTGCTCAACCCCTAGATACTCATCTGCCGCGACTACTGACAACTGCTGCTCCCAAGATTGGCGAGTCACACTAAAATTAATAAACCCAGGACCCGCTAAGCTCAGCTCCGCTAAACCACTCATGCTAGTAGCATTAAGCTCATCCATAATTGATTGACCTAAATCACGTGGAGACTGCTTGAGCGGCTTAGCCAGTATCATCGCAATATTACATTGATAATCACCAAATCTCTTATCCGCAGCTTCACTCACCCATGTATGAGGCACCTTAACACCTAGTTGAGCCGCCTGCTCTAAATAAGGAGCCAAAATCGGCTCAAGCGCCTGCTGTAATTGAGATAATAAAGTCATATCAGTCTACCTAAATTAATCAGGTATTGTCGTAGTGAGAATAGTCAAAACTTGCTCAGCAGTCACCGCTCCTTTAAGAGATTTTCTACGCACAGCTGAACGCACCAATTTAGCTAAAGCCGCTAACATAGCCAAATGCTCATTCTTTTGATCCTCAGGAACAAGCAACATAAACAAAAAATGCACTGGTTGCTGATCAGGCGCATGAAAATTTATACCCTCATGACTATGAGCATAAACCATCAAAGGAGCTTTAATAAGCTCCGTCCTAAAATGAGGAATCGCAACACCATAACCAATACCCGAGCTAACCTGCTCCTCCTTATCTAGGAATCCTTGCAAAATAGATTCCTTTTGCTCAGCACTTAAGCAATGTAATTCCTGTTGCATATATTGCAACATCGCTTCAATGGCTTGCTCATTGGTCTTGGAATCAAGATCCAAAATAATATTACTTGGAGTCAGCAGCTCTGCAATCTGCATAATGTTAAGCGTTTAATAGAATTACAATCTAAGCTATTGAAGGCTTAGGATTTTGACTTCTTATCGGCTGCTGGAGCTGGCTCTGGGTAGAGTTGCACTTTTACCAAAGCCTCAATCTTGTCTGCAAGCTCTGGGTTTGCTTTAAGAGCATCTTTAGCTCCATCACGACCTTGAGCTAACTGCTCTCCTTCGAAACTAAACCAACTACCTTTCTTATCAATAATATTGTATTCAAGAGCTAAATCTAAGAGTGAACCGATAGAAGAAATACCTTCATTGTACATAATATCAAACTCAGCTTCAGTAAATGGGGGCGCCACCTTATTTTTCACTAATTTAATACGGGTACGATTACCCATAACCGTACCATCACTTGCTTTAATAGCACCAATTCTCCTAATATCTACACGCACAGATGAAAAGAATTTCAAAGCTCGTCCACCTGGAGTTGTCTCTGGACTACCAAACATCACACCCACTTTCTCACGAATCTGATTAGTAAAGATACAAACCGTATTTGCCTTAGAAATAAACGCCGTCAACTTACGCATCGCTTGACTCATCAATCGAGCTTGAGCACCAACCGTAGAATCACCAATATCACCATTAAGCTCCTGCTTAGTCACCAACGCAGCCACAGAATCAAGAATCACCACATCCACAGCATTAGAGCGCACCAAAGTCTCACAAATTTGCAAAGCCTCTTCACCAGATGACGGCTGAGAAATCAGCAATTCATCTGTATTCACACCCAATCTACGTGCATATTTCGGATCGAGCGCATGTTCCACATCAATAAACGCCGCAAGACCACCATTTTTTTGAGCTTGAGCAGCTACAGTAAGAGTCAACGTCGTCTTACCTGAAGACTCAGGACCATAAATTTCTACAATTCTCCCCTTAGGAAAACCACCTACACCTAACGCTCTATCAATAAGCAAATTACCAGTAGGTACAGAGGCAATCTCCATACGAGCTGAATCGCCCATGCGCATAATTGCATTTTCGCCAAACTCTTTTTGAATACTAGAAATGGCATCTTCTAAATTCTTAGCACGCTGTGTATCTGTTATAGTTTTTGATGGAGTAGCCATGTCTAAAATTTATATGATGGCCACACTAAATGCAATACAAAAGAATCGTATCAAATCTCAACAAAGCCACCTATTCGCATCTCATCAAAACCTATAAAACCACCAAGCTAACAACCAACCTAGCAAAAAACTAACTAGACAACTCACAACTCCAGCCTTAGAATATTAATTCTATTTTTTTATTCTATGATGACTAACCTTATCAACCACAGAACACACAAAGGCATCAGTATTATTGAAACAGTCTCCAGCATCATACTCTTTAGCCTAGTGATGAGCCTCTCACTCATCGCATTAAAAAAACTAGGTTACTCAATACAAGACCGATTAAACCATGACAACCGAGTTACACAGCTAGAAACCTTAACCAACCGGCTCTCATACAAAAACCCATCCATTCAAACACCCCAACTTCTCAACCAGCAACACCCCAAACATAACCGCAAACAACCCAGACAGCCTAGACAGCCCACAACTATCAGCACCGCAACCAGCGCCCCATGGACACATGAACTCCCTCTACATAATCACAGCATCACAATAAACAACCACAGCTACCACTACCTAGATTAAACCTAAACACAAAAAAGCCGCTTGAGAACAAATCTCAAGCGGCTTTTGCTAAAAATTCTAACTAATTAGAAAGAAAGACCAAAGTACGCACCGAAAACTACATCAGAGCTAAGATCCTCATTACCATTGTTGTATGCAACATATGGAGTAAGAGTACCTGTACCTACAGCAAAATCAGTAGAAACTGAAGCACTCAAATAATCATTTGTTTCTTCTGAAATATCACCACCATAAGTAAGACCAAGGTCAAACGTTCTTTCAGTCCATGAACATTCATAAGAATACCCTGCAGAACCTTCAAGAATTTGAGTTTCTGTAGAAGAAGCAACTTGATAATTAATAAATGTAAGTGAAAAATCAATACCTGCGATAGATGTAGTACTACCAAATGAAGTCTCATACTCAGCATCATCTGTGCTACCTGGGTAGTTGTAGAATAATACACCTGCATTCCAACCTAAACCAAGAAGCTCCCAGTCCAAAGAACCATAAACATTAGTTTCTTTACCCTCATCAAATGAAGCATACCATACACCAACACCATAGTTGATGTCTTCGGTAAGAGCGCCACCATAAGAAAGGTCAACATCAACAAGATCAGAACCAAACTCTGCACCACGGAAAACGTAGTCACTTGAGTAACCAAATGAAAGATCTGCACCAATAGGTTCTTGAGCAGATACTGAAGACACGCCTAGTGAAACAACACTGGCACCAGCAATTAATAATGAAGTAAGTTTATTCATAGCGACGCGATACTATTGATTCTAATAAACTTGGTCAAGCACTTTTTATTTAAAAAAAGTTAACCAAAGCTATTTCAAACATTGCTCCCACTTCATTTAATTAACTTTTTTAATAAATTAAACCAACTTAATAACTGGGAGAAACCCTCAACACTGCACGATCGTTGATTTGGTTGGCTCGTGTGTTCATTTCATACAGCTAAATCAAAAATCAAAGAACCTGTTTGGCTAGTGCGATTTCATGGTTTATTTCCAAAAAAATCCCATAGTGCGCTTTTTCGTCTGCACGCTCAAAAACTGCTAACGCACTTTGTAGCCCACAACTAAGTAGAGCTAGTAATACGATAATGTACTTAAAGAGTTTCACTAGGGGTCATCTAAGCAACTAAAGAGCTATATTTGAAGCTCTTTTTTGAAGTTAATGGTTTGCGCTTAAAGTTGAACATTCTGATTAAGTCACTAATTAGCTAAAGTTCGAATGGGGATTATCCTCGTTGCCAAGCAACGACGCTCTGCTAGTAACCCCCGCATGTGCGGGAAGGTTTTATCACAGAGCTAAGCTCTGTAGTTGCAGTCGAACCCTGCAAAGAGTTTAAACTACTTAAACTCTTTGGGTTTCTTTATCCCCCATCTTATCCGTAAACGAAAAAACTCCCTACCTCGAAGGTAGGGAGTTTAAAGTGGCGGAGAGAGTGGGATTCGAACCCACGGTGAGTTGCCCCACGCCGGTTTTCAAGACCGGTGCATTAAACCAGGCTCTGCCATCTCTCCTAAAAGCTTTTCTTGGTACCAGCGGAGGGACTCGAACCCTCACAAGCAAGGCTCGCCGGATTTTGAATCCGGTGCGTCTACCAATTCCGCCACGCTGGCATTCCAATTATTGTAAATCCTGGTATCTACAATCAAAGAGGCGCTTGATATAACTAATCTTATGAAAGTTGTCAAAGATTTATTGTAAAATAATTAAATAGTTTCACTGGAGGTGGCTTCTTGCTCTTCTTTGACTTTTGCTTTGACTGCTTCGTCGCTGATTTGGTCTATATCTATTTCTTGGCTGTTCATTATGTAGTAGCGCGGGTCATCAATAGATTGTTCGATGACGCCGTCTAGGCTGGGGTCGGCTTTAAGTAAAATCAGCTGACATTCGGGGCTGAGGTGCTTAAGTGATAGCTGTTTGCCTGCCTCACGGTATTTTTGTGCGATGATTTTGATGGCTTCAACGCCTGAGTAGTCGCATACTTTAGATTCTGTGAAGTCGATTTCAACTTTGGCTGGGTCTGTTTTGATTTCAAAACGGGTATTGAATGTTTGTATGGCTCCAAAGAATAATGGGCCCCAGATGTCGTAGACTTTGGTGCCGTCTTCTTTGAATCTGATGCGAGCTCTGATCATGGTTGCGTTTTTCCAAGCAAAGGCGAGGGCTGAGATAATCACACCGACAAATACTGCAATTGCTAGGTCAAAGATTACAGTGACTACAGATACTGTAATGAGGACTACGGCGTCAGCTTTGGGTATTTTGCGTAGGATTCTAAAGCTTGACCAAGCGAAGGTTTCAATTACCATGATAAACATAACTCCTATAAGTGCTGCTATAGGGACTTGCTCAATATATTTGTCTGCAAATAAGATAAATACGAGTAAGGTGACTGCCATGATGATTCCAGATAGGCGGCCTCTGCCTCCTGCTTTGATGTTGATGACGGTTTGTCCTATCATGCCACAACCTCCTGTGCCTCCAAAAAGCCCACTGACTATATTGCCTGCACCTTGCGCGACACATTCGCGGCTGGCTTTGCCTCTGGTTTCTGTTAGTTCGTCGACTAGGTTCATGGTCATTAATGATTCAATGAGTCCTACGGAAGCAGCTAAGAATGCAAAGGGTAAAATAAACATGAGTGTGTCCATGTTAAATGGTAGATACTGCCAAAAATCTTGGTTGATTTTAGGTAGTTCTCCTTTGAGTCCTGTTCCTCCACCGTCGATGATGTAAGATCCTACCGTGCTGACGTCGATTTTGAAGATGATGGCGACGCCTGTAGTGATGAGTATGGCGGTTAGTGCTGCTGGTATTTTTTTGCTGAATTTCGGTAGTCCCCAGCATAAGCCCATGGTTAATAGTACTAGAGCTATCATCCACCAGAGTTGCGGGCTGTCTAATTTCATCCATACGCTTTCGTAATGGGTGTAGCCTTTTTCATCTGTGTGCGCTTCTTTGTTGGTAAACATTTTGACTTGGGCCCAAAAAATTACGATAGATAGTCCATTTACAAAGCCCATCATAACTGAATGCGGGATTAAACGTACAAAGCGACCTAATTTAAATACTCCTGCAAGTACTTGGATTAATCCCATAAGCATGACAGTTGCCATGAGATAAAATATACCTAAATTATTCTTAATATGAGCGGGTAGGTCCATGGCTACTTCTTTGACGTGATCACTGAGAATCATGTGTGCAAAGACGACTGCAACCGCTCCTGCAGCTCCAGAGATTAAACCTGGTCTGCCTCCAAAGATAGCAGTAATTAATCCTACCATAAATGCTCCTGATAAAGCCATTAATGGGTTGATGTGAGCTACAAAAGCAAAGGCGACGACCTCAGGGATCATAGCTAGCGATACTGTAATTCCTGCCAAAACGTCGTTTTTGACTCCACAGGTAAAATCATTAAAAAACTTTTTCATAGTAGTGAGTGCAAAAAATGAAACGTGAACCAGTAAATGTCAATGCTCCTCTGTGGAAATCTGATTAATTTTGCTTTAATTATTCATTTAATTATCATACTTTAAGTGGCGTATGTCTCACAAAAGTAATTTTCAAATTCTGCATGACTCTGCACTTAATAAGTCCTTGGCTTTTAGTCATGAAGAACGCCAGAATTTAGGTTTGCGAGGTCTACTGCCTTTTGCTACGAGTACTCAGGAATTACAAATTAAACGCGTTCTGCTCAATTTGCAGCGCAAGAACTCAGATATTGAGCGTTATATATTTCTCTCTCAGTTACAAGACCGCAATGAGCGGCTTTATTATCAGCTGATTATTGAGCATATTCAAGAGATTATGCCTTTGATTTATACGCCAACTGTAGGGCAAGCGTGTCGAGAGTTTTCTCAGATTTTTAGGCAAGCCAAGGGGTTTTATATTCATCCTACTGACAAAGGTCATATTGAGTCGATGCTCGATAACTGGGATGAGGACGATATCCGTACTATCGTTATTACAGATGGGCAACGCATTTTAGGTTTAGGTGATTTAGGCTCTAATGGTATGGGTATCCCTATTGGCAAGCTGGCTCTCTATACCTCTTGTGCGGGTATTGAGCCTAGGCATTGTCTGCCTGTCATGTTTGATGTTGGTACTAATAATGAGGATTTGCTCAATGACCCTCTTTATTTAGGTTACCCTCATCATCGTCTTGACGGAGAGGCTTATTTTGAGCTGATGGATGAGTTTATTCAAGCCGTGCAACATAAGTTCCCAAAGGCCCTGATTCAATTTGAAGATTTTTTAGCTCCCAAAGCCTTTGCCCTACTTAAAAAATACCAAGATACTGTGCTATGTTTTAATGATGATATTCAAGGTACGGGTTCTGTAGCTCTAGCTGGACTTTATGCTGCTAAACGTATTTCTGGTGTTAATTTTGCTGATTTAAAGATTTTGTTTTTAGGTGCGGGCTCAGCGTCAACTGGCATGGCTAATATTATTGTTTCAGCGCTACAAGCAGAAGGGCTTAGCTTAGAAGAAGCACGCCAAAGGTTGTGGTTTTTTAATAAAGAAGGCCTCATCAATCCTCAAAACTGCGCATTGCAAGATTTCAATCTGCCTTTTGCCCATGATATTCCTAATATGAGTATTGAGGAAGCTATCGCTACGCACCAACCACATGCTATTATTGGTGCTACTGGAGCTCCTGGTAGCTTTACTAAGAGTATTGTTGAGGCTATGAGCGAGGTTAATGAGCATCCTATTATTTTTGCTCTGTCTAATCCGACTTCTAAAGCCGAGTGTACAGCCGAGCAAGCTTACACATGGAGTCATGGCAGAGCTATATTTGCTAGTGGTAGCCCATTTGAGCCTGTTGAGTACCATGAGGAAAATGACGGCAGGAGCACTAAAAATGTGCGTGTCTTCCATCCTAGACAGGGTAATAATGCCTATGTGTTTCCTGGTATTGGTTTAGGAGCGTTGGCTTGCCAAGCTCGCACCATTCCTGATGAACTTTTCTTTACTGCGGCTAGGGCTTTGGCTTATCAAATTGATGAGCAAGATTTGGAGCAAGGTTCGATTTATCCCCCTCTTGATGAGATTCGGGGTATGTCACTAGCTATTGCCACGGCAGTTGCAGAAAAAGCCTATGAGTTAGGTATTGCTCAGCTCGAAAGACCCGCTAACCTCAAGGAGTATATCCAAAGTATCATGTACGATCCGAGTTACTAATCGTTACACTTGCATTATGAGTCATCAAGCTTCCTTTCTCCTTACTAAACTTAGTGATGCTTATCATAAGCAACGTTTGCCTCACGCTCTACTCATCACGAGTCAGTCTAAAGTAGCACAAGAAACTCTCGCTTCTCAACTCTGCGAACATATGGTTGAGTCTGGGCAACAAGAGGAGTCTGCAGAGGGATTGCTCGATGCCTTAGGTTGGGATGAACCTGTTGATTTGAGTCTTACCGCAGAACCTCAATCTCAAGAAGAAACAGGTGTCGTACAAAGCAGTGAATTTGTAAGGGTCATTGCACCTACGTCTAAATCTCGACAAATCGCCATCGCTTCTATTCGAGAATTAGAGCAGTTTTTTTCGCAAAAAAGTGGAGCCAATCAATCAAAAATCGCTATTATCAAGGATGCTGATCGCATGACTGTTGGCGCGCAAAATGCTTTCCTCAAAACTTTAGAAGAACCTCCTGCTGGCTGCTACCTCATCTTGCTTAGTTCAGAATTGCACCAGCTATTGCCTACTACTCGCTCACGTTGCCTTATTCTGCCGATTAGCGATCAAGACCAACCGCAAATCCAAGACTGGCAGCTGGAGCTGATTCCTGCTCTTGAACTGACTCTTAAAGCTGGTTTTAATGATGAGATTCAAGCTATTATAGCTCAACGACATTTTCAAAATTTACTCTTAGAGCGCAAAGCCTTGATTACTAAGTCTCAAGAAAATCAATTTAAATCAGATACAAAAAAATATAGTGATGCTACTTATAAAAAATGGGTTAAAGGTGAAGAAGACAAACTAGAGTCACTCATCGAATCACTTTATCTCGAGGAGCGTACTGAGTTAATTCAGCTCTGTCAAAACTGGCTAGGTGAGCTTATCTTGCAGCATTCAGGGCAAGATCCGTCGACTTATCAAATAGTTGAGCAGGACGTTACCACTCTTAGCAATCTGAGTCCTTTACACACACATAAAGACTACCGCGACGACTTACTCAATATAACGCTTGACTCTCTACTTAAACGCTATAATCATTTTGAAGAATTAGAGAATCACCTCAAGACTAATGCTCAAGAGACTCTTACTCTTGAGAGTGGTTTTCTTAAGGCTTTGTCTTAATTCACTCATCATTTTATGAAATATTTATTGATTTTTACCTTGCTCGCAGGCTTGTTTAGTTTTTCGGCTATTGCTAACTCAAGTGATATTATACTCACTCAGCCACAGTTCCCCCAATCAGAAGTTGAAATTAAACAGCTTTATAACGATTTTTTGGCGTATTATCATGATCGCGTTGATTCATGGTTGGCTCTAGATGATGAGGTGCTAACCTTTGAAAATACGATTTTAATGCTTGAGGACTTAGGTAGTCAGGCTGGTGATTTATTTGGCATTCTTGGTATTGTGGAGAATGCTTTTCCTCAAGCGGCACTACGTGAGCAAGCTCACAAAACTTCGCTCGAATTTGAGCAGTTTTTTCTTGCTGAAGCCTATCGTGAAGACGTTTACAAAAAAACCAAAACCTATTTAGATAATTTAGACAGGCCATTATCAGCTCTTGAGCAACGTTTGGCTGATGATATTCTTAATGATTACAAGCGTATTGGCTTGCACCTACCCAAAGAGCAGCAACAGCAACTACAGGCTCTACAGCAAGAACTCAGTGAGCTTACTAGCTTGTTTAGCAAAAATATTCGCGAAACACAGCTGCCTATCACGGTTAATCTAGAGCAATTGGCTGGAATCCCCCAAGATTTTCTCGATTCACTAGCTAAGACTACTGACAAAAATAGCGGCAAAGAGCAAGTCACTCTCTACGCTAATCGAAATCCTCATTATCGACAAGTCATCACTTACGCCAAAGATGAGTCTCTGCGTCAGCAATTTTCAACCGCTAGAGCATCTCTCGCCAAAGATAAAAATGAAGATCTCCTGTTTACTATTTTACAAAAACGCCAATCTTTTGCTGCTCTTTTAGGCTATGAAACATGGGCAGCTTACAAAGTAGCTGACCGCATGGCAAAAACGCCAGCAACTGTACTTAATTTCCTCGATGACCTGGCTGTAGCTGTACAACCTAAGCTCAAAGAGGAGCAGCAACAGCTCATCAACCTCAAAGCTCAAACTAGCACTAAACCTTTCAAACTCTGGGATGTGAGTTATTATAAGCAGTTATACTTAAAAGAGCATTATCAATTTGATTCTCAAGTTCTCAAAAACTATTTTTCTATGGAAGCCTCATTGCAAGGAATGTTTGAGCTCTATGAACTACTATTTGGAATTAAAATCGAGCAAATCGAGAACCCTGATCCATGGAGTGAAGGCGTCACTCTACATACCATTACAGATACGCAGAGTCAGGAAACTCTAGGATTATTTTATCTCGATTTATACCCACGCGAGGGTAAGTACAATCATTTTGCCCAGTTCGGCATTATTGATGCTCGTGTTAATTATGAGGGCAAGAAGCAACGACCTACTGTAGCTCTTATTTGTAATTTTTCTCCTCCATTAGGCGAGCAACCTTCGCTACTATCTATTGGAGAGGTTGAGACTCTTTTCCACGAATTTGGTCATGTTTTGCATAGTGTGCTTACTCAAGCTCCTTATGGCAGATTCTCAGGCACCAGCGTTCCTAGGGATTTTGTCGAGGCTCCTTCACAGGTTCTTGAATACTGGGTTAAGGAAAAGGCTGTCCTCGATAGATTTGCCAAACATTGGAAAACTGGAGAAAGCATCCCTAATGAGTACCTTGTTAGCCTCAAAGCTTCCGAACAGGCCTTTATGGGTACTCAATACGCACGTCAAGTGGGTTATGCCCGTGTTGATTTTACCCTGCATCAACAAGGATACAGCTATAAAAACGGCGCAGAACTCACCAAACTCACGAATCAAATCTTGTTAGATAACTACAATCTAAATCAGCCAGAGGGCAGCTCATTTATCTGTGGGTTTGGCCATCTCATGGGATATGATGCTAGTTATTACGGCTACGCTTGGTCTGACGTGATCGCAGCTGATATGGCTTCAGAGTTTGCCAAAACTGATTATATTAACCCAGAGCTGGGGATGAAGCTACGAAAAACTATTTTTGAAGTTGGCAACACCATTGATATTAATGAGTCCATCACAAATTTCCTCGGGCGCGAACGCTCATTTAAACCCTTTCAAGAAAAGTTAGGGATTATTAATGAAACCCAATAACGCCTAGATGCTTACCTATTTTACTTAGGAGCAAGGCCGGTTCTTTTGCTTTTTATCTTTAAAATTTAATTTCATTGATAGCAAACTAACTGAAATTAAATCATAAAAGTCATCCATCAAAATTTTAGATAAGTTTAGTCAAGCCATCTAAATAGTTTAGCTTATTAAGACAAAAAACGTGCCAGCCAAGCGCTAACAAGGGGTAGGTTATTTGCAAAATATTTTAGCGCAAAAAAACTCATGATTTAACCATAAAAAAATAATATTTTTTTGCCTACTAGAATTTTCATTTTACCAACGTGAAACGCTTGAAATAACGTTATTCCAATTCTTTCTTTTATATGGGAAGTACTACATATGGTATAGACTAAAAAATCAAGCGACTACATGCTGTAAATAATCGTTGCTAAGTGATTTAAAATAGGTATTATGTGTTTCGTTAGTTTTCATCTCGAAAGCTTGGTCTTTTTTTGCCTTTTTATTTAATTTACACCCCCCTTTTTTAATCTATGAGTACTATTGAAATCACCCTAGGAAATCGCACATTCACCCTTGATGAAGATAAGGCGCAAGCCGCTTTTGAAGCTAAGAGTGTGATTAATGGTAAAGATACTATGTTTTTCAATATTTTGCCCCTCAAATATCAATGGGCTTATGAGTTGTATAAAAACATGAAATCTAATCACTGGGAGCCAGAGGATGTTGCCATGCAAAAAGATGTTGAGCAATGGCGCAGTAATGAGATTTCTGATTCTGAACGTTGGATTATTAAAATGGGGATTGGCTATTTCTCTGCGGCAGAGGGCATTGTGGGTGACAATGTATTACACGTGACTCGCGAGCTTATCACTGCTCCTGAGCTTAAAATGGTGCTTGGTCGTCATGCTCACGAAGAAAATATCCACGCTGATTCTCTAGTATACATGATTTCGTCTCTTGGGCTCAATCCACATGAGTGCGAAGCCATGTTTGAAGATATCCCAACTATCCAGGAAAAAAATAATTTTGTCGTTAATAATTCACGTGCTCTTAGACGTGATATGGATATGACTCAGCTTGAAAATAAGCAGGCTCTAGCAAAAAATATGTTTCTTTTCGGTCAGGTCATGGAGGGTACGCAATTTTATGGTTTGTTTGGCATGATTCTTTCTCTGTATCGTCAGAATAAATTCCCAGGTATCGGTCAAATGTTCCGTTACACTCTGCGTGATGAATCAAATCACATTGATTTGTTTAAGTCCCTTTTCCTTTCTCTCATTGAGGAAAACCCAGAAATCTGGACACCTGAATTCCAAGAGGACTTGCGTGCAACTATGGCTGAAGGCGTAAGACTAGAAAAACTTTTTATTGCTGATTGCTTGCCTAAAGCATCTGTAGGACTTTCTTTGCAAGAATTCGATGCCTATATCGATCATATTGCAGATAGACGTTTGGTGAATTGCGGTTTAGATCCGCTTAATGATCCTATTGAAAACCCGTTCCCTTGGTTAGCGGAAATGATTGACATCAAAAAAGAGCAAAACTTCTTTGAAGGTCGTGTTACTGAATACCAAAAATCAAGCGCCCTCGTTATGCCAAGTGATGACGACCTATAAGCCATAAAAGCCGAAATATCTTTAGCTTTTACGCGTTAAGAAAAAAACAAATAATATTATGTATAGAAAAATAGCCTCTCCTGAAGAAGATTTAAAACTCAAAAAAATGGTCTTGACCCCCAACTCGGACAAGCCAAGTTTTAATTGGGCTCAAGGTATCACAACACCAAGAGAAATCAGCCAAACCATCACCATTAATCGTGGTTACGAAATTCAGCCTTTTCTCAGCGAAGATATCGCTCAAACCATTGGTTGCGCGATTGTTGATTGGCATTTAGCCAAAGACGAAACAGCACAAAGCACTATTTTTAGCGCTGATAATGTCAACCTCGTTGAGAGCTTAACCCAAAGTGTTACTGATGTTCTCGCTAGAAAAGCTAGTGAAGTGAGTGAACTAGAGCTCTCAGAACAAGATATTTATACTCTCATCGAAACAGGACTCATCGCGCAAGGTAAGCATCATATTGCCAAAGCTTTGGTGTTCCAGGAATCTTTTCAGAAACCTGCTATCAAGGATGAAATCAATACGCAAATTATTCGCCGTAATGGTCAAGTGGTCCCTTGGAATGAAGCTAAGATTGCTAAAGCTATCAAGCAGGCTTTCCTCTCTGCTAAAACAGCTCCTGGCAAAGCAGCTCACATCGCCCAAGTTGTGACTGACAAAGTGGCTGAACTTGGGTTAGCCACTATAGAAATTGAAGAAGTTCAAGACTTAGTGCAAGAAACACTTATGGAGTTCAACTATTATAAAGTAGCTGAATCTTATATCCTTTATCGTGCTGAGCGTGCGCGTATTCGTTTTGCACAAAAAGAAAGCACTTCTATTGAAACAGAGCAGGAATCAAATGATGTGTCTGATCAAGAATCTATGGTGGTGCTCACCTCTAATAACGGTGACACAGCATTTTGGGATGGCAGTGAATTACGTCAACGTATTGCTTTTTCCTCTAAAGATCTCAATCTATGCCTTAGCAATACTGAGATTGAAAAAGAGTTGCTACGCTCTGTAGGCAATGAAATTTCTGAAAAAGATTTAAAAAATACTATTATCCTTAATGCTAAGTCTCTTTTAGAGAAAGACGCTGATTTCGCCTTCTTTTCTGGACGTATTCTTCTGTCTTATATCTACCAAGAAGTACTCGACTGGAAAGTTGAACAAGGCTTGCCAGGTCTCATTCTTGCGCATCAAAAGCAATTCAAGCCTTATTTAGAAAGATGTATCGCAATCGAGCGCTTGCACCCAAGCATGCTCGAAGGTTACGATATAGAAAAAATACAGTCTCATTTAGACCCTGAAGCTGATCTTAACTTTGACTTCCTTGGTGTTCAAACACTCTACGATCGTTACCTCATCGTTGATAAAACAGGCTCTACTCATGTGCGTCTTGAAGTGCCTCAGTTTTTCTGGATGCGTGTAGCTATGGGTATTTTCCGTGATGAAAAACCAGGGGAGAAAGAACAGTTCGCTATTGATCTCTACGGTCTTTATAAAGAAAGACGCTTCTGCTCATCTACCCCTACTTTATTTAATGCAGGTACTTTACGCTCTCAATTATCTAGTTGCTACCTCTACAAAGTGGATGACTCTATCGAATCAATCATGCAAAGAGGTATTGCAGAAAATGCTTATCTCTCAAAATGGGCAGGCGGATTAGGTGGTTCATGGACGTCTGTACGTGGTACAGGTTCACATATTTCTGGTACTAACGGTGATAGCCAAGGTGTTATTCCTTTCCTTAAGTTGCACAATGATCAGCTTGTCGCGGTTAACCAAGGTGGCAAACGTAAGGGCGCAGGCTGCGCTTACCTTGAGACTTGGCATAATGATATTGATGATTTTCTCGAGTTGCGTCGTAATACAGGCGATGAACGCAGACGTTGTCATGATATGAATACAGCTAACTGGATTCCTGATTTATTTATGCAGCGTATGGAAGCTAGACAATCATGGACTCTATTTAGATCTAATGATGTTTCAGACCTTCATGATTTATACGGCAAAGCCTTTAAGCAACGTTACGAAGAATACGAGGCCATGGCAGAAGCAGGCACTATTTGGGGGCGTAAGCTCCCAGCTATCGATCTATGGAAACGTATGTTAGTAATGCTGTTTGAAACAGGTCACCCATGGATTACATTTAAAGATCCATGTAATGTACGTAGTCCACAAGATCATGTTGGTGTTATTCATTCCTCTAACTTGTGTACTGAGATTACTCTTAATACTTCTGACGAAGAAACAGCTGTTTGTAACTTAGGCTCTGTGATTCTTGATAATCATCTCTTAGCAGATGGTAGCCTCGATCACACTAAACTCAAAGAAACCATCAAAATTGCTATTCGCGCATTAGACAATGTTATTGATATCAATTTCTACCCAACAGAAGCTGCGCGCACCTCTAATACTCGTCACCGTCCTATTGGTATGGGTGTCATGGGTGTCCATGCTGCGCTGCTTGATAAAAAAGTAGATTTTGCCAGCCAAGAAGCTGTTGAATTTAATGATGAGTTTATGGAAGCTATTGCTTACTATGCCTATGAAGCATCTTCTGATTTAGCTGCTGAACGTGGCGAGTATTCTTCTTACCAAGGCTCTAAATGGCAACGTGGCATACTCCCTCTGGATAGTTTAGAACTTTTGGAAAATGAGCGTGGTCAAGCTATTGATGTGCCTCACAATTTCAAAATGGACTGGGATGCTTTGAGAGCAAAAATTGCTAAGCAAGGTATGCGTAACTCTAACGTATTAGCTATTGCGCCAACGGCTACTATTTCTAATATTATGGGTACTACTCCATGTGTTGAGCCTTACTATAAAAACCTCTACGTAAAATCTAACCTTAGTGGTGAATTCATCGTGCTTAATCGTCACCTCGTCAGAGATCTCAAAGAAGTCAACCTATGGAATCATGATATGCGTGAAGATTTAAAATACTTTGATGGTGAGCTTGATTACATTGAACAAATCCCTCAAGAAATTAAGAACCGTTATAAGACTGTATTCTCTATTGATTACAAGTATTTCATCGAAGCTGCTGCACGTCGCCAAAAATGGATTGACCAGTCTCAATCAGTCAATCTATTTCTAGCTCAACCTGAACTGTCGACATTAAGTAAGATGTACCGTCTAGCTTGGAATTTAGGTCTTAAAACCACTTACTATCTACGTACGCTACAAGCTTCTAATATCGAAAAATCAACAGGTTCACAGCGTTCTTCAACCAAAGCTCTGCCAAAATCTGCCGAAGCAAAAGCTCCAGTAGCGACCCCAACTCCCGTAGCTGTTGCCCAACCAACGCCAACCCCAGTTGCGGCACCTGAACCAGTGGCTGTTGCTCCAGCACCTGAGCCTGCACCTATTGCGACAGCACCGGCAAAGAAAGTAGATTTTACACCTAGTGTGCCAAAATTACCTGGTACTAATGTCGAGGTTAACCCTGTACCTTCTTCTCAGGAACAAATTGTCACATCAAATGACCTAGCTCAAGCTCCTGTAAGAAATAGAGACGAATTACCTAAGCCAAATTCAGCGATGGCATGCTCATTAGATGCCATGCTTAATGGTGGTGAATGTGAGTCTTGTCAGTAGGTTAATCTATATTCATTCCTTAGTTAGGCCCCTAGTCATTATTGACTAGGGGCTTTTTTTAAAGTGTTTTACATAATTAGTTTGCAACTATAGAAAGTTGAATATTTAATCATTCTATCAGAGGTTTTTCCTCAATTTATTTTAGTATGAATTCTAGATTTAATAAAATTTGGCTCAATGGCGAATTAGTGAAGGCAGAAAATGCACATTTATCTGTACTGGATCATGGCGTGACTGTCGGTGATGGCGTGTTTGAAACTCTCATTGCTTATGATGGTCAAATTTTTGCCTTTGATTTGCATTACCAACGTTTACAGAATTCGGCTCGTATTCTACATTTAGATTGCCCTTCTCCTGAAATGCTTCGCGCTGCTTTGCTTGAGCTTTTTGCAGCTAATAACTATACGGCAACGGGAGATACAAGTATGGCAGGAACAGCTCGTGTGCGCATTACTATTACAGGTGGAATTTCACCATTAGGTAGCGCTCGAGGAGATGATGATATCAATTTGATTATTGCCATGAGCGAGCTTAGTGCTTGCGCCACATCTACTAAAGTTGTCACTGTGAGCTTTACTCGTAATGAAACTGGCGCACTTAAAGGCTGTAAAACCACTTCTTATGGTGAAAATGTTGTAGCCTTACTCGAAGCTAAGGCCGCTCAAGCAACTGAGGCTATATTTGCTAATACCAAAGGTCAGCTATGTGAGGGAACTGGTTGTAATATTTTTGTCCTCAAAAAAGGTGTTCTCTATACGCCTCCTTTAAGTAGTGGCTGTTTAGGTGGCATTACTCGTCATTTGGTCCTTGATATCTGCTCAACTTTAGGGGTTGAGGTCAAACAAGAGAATTTAGCTCTGTCTGAACTCATGAATGGTGAAATTGAAGAAGCATTTCTTACCTCAACCCTACGTGAGGTTCAAGGGATTTCTCAAGTTAATGAAGTGATGTTGCCCTCACCACTAGGTCAATTAACCCAGCAACTGCAAGTAGAGTTTATTAAACTCCGCACTAGCTCAACACTCTTGGGCTAATCTTTTACTTCTATGAATCTAGCACTTGATATTATTTGGGTTTTACTTGGGCTCACTGGTCTTTATTATGGTGCTGAATGGCTCATTGACGCAGCTACGGAACTGGCTAAAAAGCTAGGGGTTTCTGATTTGGTCATTGGTTTGACTGTCCTTGCTTTTGGAACTAGCGCTCCTGAATTGGTTGTCTGCTTGCAATCCGCAATGGCAGGAACGCCTGGTTTGGCTCTAGGAAATATTATAGGCTCTAATATTTGTAATATTGCGCTTATACTGGCTATTTCTCTATGCGTTAGTAGTCTGCCTGTAAGTAAACTTATCATCAAACGTGATTATGCTTTTTTGCTTATTAGCACCGTTCTATTTGTATATTTTCTTATTTCTGGCAATGAACTAACTCGATTTGAAGGTTGGGGATTGCTACTGTTACTCACTATTTACATGGTTGTTTTATTTGTTACTGAGAAAAGTCACCCTAGTCTCGAAGTCGTCGAAGCTATAGAAATAGAGGAAGACATCATTAGCCATCACCCTCCTAGGTCAGTTGTTAAATCAAGTGTATTTATTACACTGGGCTTAGTTACACTTGTCATTGCAGGCAAGCTTCTCGTTAACGGAGCTGTTGGTATAGCGAGCACTCTACATGTAAGCGATGCTATTATAGGGCTAAGTGTTGTGGCAATAGGAACCTCTGTACCCGAGATGGCGGCCTGCTTAATGGCCATCAAGAAAAAGAAGCTCAATTTTGTCATTGGTAATATTATTGGTTCTAATATTTTCAATCTCCTGAGTGTTTTAGCTATCACTGCAGTAGTTACACCTCTGGAAAACCAAGGTATCTCTCTGTTATCATTGTCACTTAATCTTGGGTTAGTTTTATTACTGATTATTTGTTCAATGAAATCTAAGTTGCCTCAATGGTTAGGCTACTTATTACTCGTTATTTACACTGCTTATATCTATCTTGAGTTCGTTAGCTAATGATGCCCGAAAAAGACATAGAACCTGAAAATGAGATTATTAAGCATGAGGAAGGCGTGGCTATTTCCAAAAGCACAAGCACAAAGCTGACTCCGATGATGGAACAGTACCTAGAGCTTAGAAATACTTTGCCTGAGAATACGGTGCTTTTTTTTCGCCTTGGTGATTTTTATGAGTTGTTTTTTGATGATGCGGTTGTGGCTGCTGATATTCTTGGAATTTCACTGACTAAGCGTCATGAGACACCTATGTGTGGAGTCCCTTATCATGCGGCAGCTAATTACCTACCTAGGCTGGTCAAGGCCGGCAAACGTGTCGCTATAGCTGAGCAAACCTCAGCTCCTCAAGCTGGTAAAATTGTTGAGCGCAAAATCGCTCAGCTTATTTCTCCAGGGACTTTAGATCAATTTACTCTGCTCGATGATAAAAGCCCTAATTTTATGGCCTGTATTTACCAAGATAAGCAAAAATTTGGTTTAGCTTATCTTGATCATAGCACAGGAAGCTTTCATCTTAGTGAATATGATAGTCAGTCATTACTTGAAGATGAGCTCTATAGGATTCAACCCAGTGAACTGATTCTAAGCGCTAAACAGTTTAATCAATTTAGTTTTAATAGTTATGGTAATCGTAGTTTAGCCGCTCCAATTTACTATGAATCATACGCTTTTGAAGCTAAAGAGACCTACCGTATGCTCTGCGAGCAATTTAAAATAAAAAACCTCATAGGTTACGGGGCTCAGGATTGGCAAGGTGCTATTATTGCTGGAGGCGCTTTACTCCATTATTTACAATATCAACTCCGTCAATCTACGGAACATGTCTCTACACTGCATGCTTCAACTCCTCAAGATTTTTTGAGTATTGATAGCGCTTCTCAGCGTAATTTAGATTTAGTTAGTTCTAGTTCACAAGATCAGAAGCATACGTTATTGCGTACACTAGATCAGACAATCACTCCTATGGGGGCGCGTAAATTACGTGACTGGATTTTACATCCTTTGATTGATTTGCCTGCGATTCAAGCTAGGCAAAAATTTGTTGAATCACTTATGGAGCAGCCTTTGCTCATGGATACTCTTAAGCAAGATTTAACTAAAATTAAAGATATCGAGCGCACACTAAGTCGCTTAAGTAAAGATGGCTCAAGTAACGCAAGTGCTCGAGACTTAGTGATCTTAAAACAAGCTCTCTGCGCTATACCTAACTTTAAGCAACACCTCTGTCAACTCAAGCCAAGCAGCTTGCTTAATAGTTTGCTAATTCAAATTCATGAATTGCCTTCTCTTTGTGATGAGTTAAGTCGCGCTATTATTGAAACTCCTCCTGCCACAATTAAAGAAGGAGGTATGTTTATCCAAGGCTATCACTCTGAACTTGATGAGCTCAATCTCATTTCTCAAGAAAGCAAACAGTGGCTCAATAAGTGGCTAGTAGAGGAAAAAGAGCGTAGCGAAATTGAAACATTAAAAATTAAATTTAATAATGTATTTGGTTATTTTATTGAGGTAACTAAAACTCATTTAGCTAAAGTTCCTGAGCATTATGTGCGCAAACAAACTCTAGCTAATGTTGAGCGCTTTATTACTGATGAACTTAAAACTATGGAGGACAAAATCCTCAGTGCAAGTGAGCGGGCAAAACAATTAGAAATCGAACTCTTTGAACAACTAAGACTTAAGGTCAAACAAGAAACTATTAGTCTGCAAACCACTTCCGAAACATTAGCTACTATTGATGTGCTCATGAGCTTTGCCCTGCAAGCTCAAACCTATAACTATTGCTGCCCTTATTTAGATAACTCGACCAAACTAGAAATTCAAGCAGGTCGCCACCCTGTCATCGAAGTCGCTCTGAGCAAAAATGACGAACATTTTGTCGCTAATGACATTCTTCTTGATGAACAAGCTCAACGTTTGATGCTTCTTACTGGACCTAACATGGCTGGTAAATCTACGTATATTAGGCAAATTGCTTTAATTACTATTATGGCACAAATTGGCTCTTATGTACCTGCGAGTTTAGCTCATATTGGTTTAGTTAATAAAATTTTCTGCAGGGTAGGAGCTTCTGATAATTTAGCTCAAGGTCAATCTACATTTATGGTCGAGATGAGTGAAACTGCTCTTATTACTCATCATGCTGATGAATACAGTTTGGTATTACTTGATGAAATTGGACGAGGAACTGCTACATTTGACGGGTTGTCTATTGCTTGGTCTGTTGCTGAATATCTACGCCATGAGACTAATGCTCGCACCTTGTTTGCGACTCATTATCATGAATTGACTCAGCTTTCTAATCAGTTGCCTGGAGTATTTAATGCGCAAGTCACAGTTAAAGAGCACAACAATCAAATTATTTTTCTACGTAAGGTTATAGCTGGCTCGGCTAACCGCTCTTATGGCATTGAAGTCGCACGAATGGCTGGGCTACCCCCTGCTATTATTAGGCGCTCTAAACAATTGCTCAATGCCCTTGAAAATGGTCAAGCACTGAAAGTTCACCAACAAAAATCAGCTGCACAAAAGCGTAACAAACATACGATTATCGAAGAAGAAAACCTTTTTGATAATCTTGATTAGACACTACACTGCTTTAAACTTAGTTTTACTAAGTCTTTACTTTTTGTTGTTTTTTAATTAAATAGCATGATCTTTCTATAACTAACCCATGAAATCTAAAGTCTATCAATTAGAACAAAATATCAAAACCATCGCTCGTCTGCGTAAAGAGCGATGTGGTTACGAAGACATTATTGAATGGCTACATAGCCATGCCGAATTAAAAGTTTCAAAAGTAACTTTGCTCAATTTTTGTAAAAAACACGGGATTACAAAAGGGCTACAAAACGACGATGTCCAAAAAGTGTATCAAGAACTCAGTGAGGAAGTCAAAGAGGACAAGGCTGGCTTAGATCTTAAATCAACTCATATTGAACTCGTTCACAAAGAGGAGTCTGTTATATTTTCTATTCAAAAAAACCCTGACTTTTTTGGTCGTAGTTATTGGCAGCTTGTCCCCGTTGATGCTGGCAAATATGAATTAGAAAATGAAGCTGATATTTTCTTTGAGCATAGCTTTATTCCTAAATCTTTGATTGCGGGTTACTGCCTTTATCAGGATATTAGCCTACCTATTATCCCTAAATTTTATGCTGATGCCAATCAGCTGTACAGTTATGATATTTAGCTTGGCTGAATTAATGACATTCCTCTGAGTACTTTTTGGTTGAGTTGCACATCATGGACTCGAATAATATCTGCACCATTTTGAGCTGTATAACCTGTTAAAGCTGCTGTAGGAGCTTCACGTAAGTTTAGTTTCATTTCGTTATCAGGCTCAGTGGCTCCATGACTAAGGCAATGTCCAAACATCGATTTTCGTGAGAGACCTAATAATAAAGGGCAGTTATTCACACGTAACTTTTCTAGATGCTTAATAAGCGCTAGGTTGTGTTGTAATGTTTTGCCAAATCCAATACCTGGATCAAAACAGAGGCGATTGGCTGCAATGCCAGCTTTAGTTAAGGCTAGATAACGAGCTTGTAAATAACTAGCCACATCAGCTACCACATGATTGTAGGTGGGCGCATCTTGCATATATTTAGACAGGCCTTGCCTATGCATCACCACGATAGCAACCTGTGGATTGTCTAAAGCTACCTGCAGCATATGACTATCCTGTTCTAGACCTGAAATATCATTAATTATATCTGCCCCAGCTTCTATTGCAGCTCTGGCTACGCTAGATTTAGTAGTATCAATAGATAGGTAGACTTTGCTGCATTTACGAATAGCCTTAATGACGGGAATAACTCTAGCTAATTCTTCTTGCTCACTAATAATTTGAGCACCTGGCTTAGTGGATTCTCCTCCTATATCTATAATTTGAGCACCTTGCTTTTGCATCAATAATGCCTGCTTAGCAGCAGAATTCAGCTCACGATAACACCCTCCATCAGAAAAAGAGTCTGGCGTGACATTGAGCACACCCATAATCCATGGCTTTGCTGTGGTTAGCTCTATATCTAAGCCTCTAATTTGCCATTGTTTTTGCATGAAAAGTAACGGCGAATTAAGAACGAGTATTTTTAGCGTAAGGGTCAGAAGTCCAAACAAAACGCTTTAAGTAACTGCGATCTACTCCATCAGGATTAAATTCAATGACTTCTGGTGCCAGAGGTTTTCCAAAGGCATCATGACTATATTTGTAACGGAAAGCTGGTACGTTTTCTCCAGTTTTTGGATGAATAATAGGATTTTTATAATCAATTATCTGCTCTTCTTTTAGTAGTCCTGTATTGGTATCATAGCCATATCTAATACGGTAAATTAAGTTACCTTTAGGGTCATGAACTTTGCAAGATAGAGGTTGCTCATTTAAATTAAGCTTGTACTCAATAACTATTTGTAGCAGTCCTCCTGCACTAAATTTACGTTGAATAACAAGCTGGCCATCAGCACTTTTTTCAAACATACTCTTGGAGCCATCTAAATGCTCTACAACTCTTGCAAACGTGCTGTCTTTATCTGAAGCTATCGCTAAGCTTGATAAACTAAAAATACTCAATAACAACAATCTAATTATAAACTTCATACGTAGAATTCTTTATTTACAAATTATTAGCATAATTTAGATAATCAGGCGAGACCTTGTGCCTATGAATTGTAATTACGAGGCTTTATCAAGTATTTAGCGAACAAAATATTGATGGATTTTCGTTGGATGTTTGTACTTCTTTTTCTTAGCACACTTTGCTAGTGTAAAAGCAGGTTAATGGTATTGCAACTATGAAATCAGTCCTATTAGATAAACTCATCAAACGTATCGATCGTGCTGAACCTGAACAAATTCAGTCGATTATTCACAAAATCTCCAAAGACAATTTGCTCTTTGAGGGGGTTTTTGAGGTGCTGACTGAAAGCATTATTATTTTGGATGATACGCATACTATTATTTTTGCCAATCGAGCCACACAAGTATTATTTGGCCTTCAACCCAATCAACTTTTAGGCAAGCCTATCGCTCAGCTTGCTCCTGCTATTAAGCTTGATTTATTTGATTCCAAAGAAAAAAGTCTAACCCTTGACTTTGAAATCTCTTACCCTGAAGTTAAAAGTATTAATTTATTCCTTAGTTCTATCGATTTAAGCCAAACAGAGCAATTGGTTGCCTCCTCTGGCTTTGTACTTGTGTTTAGAGATGTTACAGAAGCCTTAAAAAAATCTCAAGCTAATCAAGATTTACAGAGGCTAGAAGATTTATCCCTACTTTCATCAGGAGTTGCCCACGAAATTGGCAATCCTTTAAATTCTTTAGGCATTCATTTGCAACTTTTAGAGAAAAAACTTAAAAAATTGCCAGAAACAACTCAAGCTGATTTAGCTAAGCATTTAGATATTGCGACTCGAGAAATTAGTCGTGTTGATGATATTCTCCAACAGTTTTTACAAGCAACTCGTCCTCAAAAACCAATTTTTTCAGCTGTTAATCTACAAACTTTAGTAGAGGAAAGCTATGCGCTCATTGAGCCTGAATTAAACTCAAGAAATATTCATTTTGAACTCTCTTATCCAGATGTCTTGCCTCTCATTCCATTAGATGCTAACCAAATTAAGCAAGTCGTCTTTAATCTATTAAAAAACGCTTATCAAGCAATTCCTGTCAATACAGCTGGTCAGATAAGTATTCATATTATCTTGGAGGACACTCATGTTTCTCTGGTTGTTTCTGACAATGGCAGTGGCATTTCACCTGAAATGATTGGCACTATATTTGAACCTTATACCACAAATAAAGAGGATGGTTCAGGTATAGGCATGTTGATTGTGCGCAGAATTATTAGAGAGCATTATGGTGAAATAGAAATTGAAAGTGAACCTAATAAAGGCACTCGTGTAACCTGTCGCATCCCTAGAGCTGATCAAGCTACTCGAAAATTAATGAACACCTAAAGGCATTATTTAATAACTTATATGTACGATTTTCCTACCTTACTTATTGTTGATGATGAGGCCGCTACTAGAGACGGCTTATTAATGGCGCTTGATGACAGTTTTGATTGCTATACAGCCGCTTCTCTCGACGAAGCTCAGCACTTGCTCAAAGCGCAAACTATGGATCTCGTGCTCACTGACTTACGTCTAGGTGGTAATGATTCAGGGTTAGAGCTTATTGCTTTTTCAGAAAGTTTAGCGCAGAAACCCACCTTTGTCGTAATGACGGCCTACGGCTCTGTCGGCACTGCTGTTGAAGCAATGAAAAAAGGAGCTTGGCACTTTATCACCAAACCGCTCAATCTCGAAGAAGTGGAGCTATGCCTCAAACGTGCTGCTAAATCCAGGCTCGTTGAGGTTGAGAACCTGCAACTAAAAGCTCAAGTCACACAAAAACAAGAGTTCAAGCATTTGCTAGGAAATTCTGATAAAATGATTCAAGTCTATGAACTTCTTAAGCAGTTAGCTCCCACCAAAGCCACGACTCTCATCACAGGCGAAACTGGAACAGGCAAGGAGCGTGTTGCACACGCTATTCATCAACTCTCTAATCGAAGTCAACAACCCTTTGTCATTGTTAATTGCGCAGCCCTTTCTGCTCAGCTCTTGGAAAGCGAGCTCTTTGGGCACGAAAAAGGTGCATTTACTGGAGCTGTTTCCAAAAGAATTGGTAGATTTGAGGAAGCTAATCACGGCACCCTATTCCTCGACGAAATCGGTGAAATTGATGCATCTACTCAAGTAAAATTACTCAGGGCTCTCTCAGAGAAAACTATAGAAAGAGTTGGCTCTAATCAGTCTATCAAACTTGATGTGCGTGTGATTGCTGCAACTAATAAAAATCTAGAATCTTTAGTCATGGAAAAAACTTTTAGAGAAGATTTATTCTTTCGACTCAATAGTATCCGTGTTGAGCTACCTGCTTTACGTGAGCGTTTAGGGGATATCCGACTTTTAGCTCAGCACTTTTTACATGAAGTTTGCGAAGAAAATAATTTTTCTCTTAAACAGCTCAGCCCAGAATCTTTAACTTTGTTGGAAAGCTACCCTTGGCCTGGCAATGTGCGTGAATTACGCAGCGTCATTGAACATGGAGTTATTATGACAACTAGCGACATTATTACACCCGCCAATCTACCAACCCAAATCCATTCAAGACTTACTAATGCAAACGAGACAAAGGACTCGGCAAGCTATATTGATATTCATCAGGACTCTATACCCTCGATTAATACAGATTCCATATTTGATTTAAAGACCTTAGAAGAATCCACGATTAAATCTGCTCTTGAACATTGTAATGGAAATAAAAGTAAAGCCGCAGAATTACTAGGTATTAGCCGTCGAACTTTGCAAAGAAAATTTGAAAAATAAATTTTTAGCATTATCTAAAATAAATATCTCTAGATGATTGATTTTATGAGTAAATCATCTATTGTATTCACATCTAACTATTCATAGTTTAGTTTTCTAAAATAAAACTAATACATTTAATTAAATTATGCCGTTTTTACTTAAATTTTTAAAGATTCTAGCTCTGCCTTTTGTGGCTTTAGTGCTCGTAATATTACATTTATTTTTCTTATTTTCAGGCTTTGACGATAGCAAAGTCATGGAACAGGCTCAAATAGCTCGCGAAGTAGCTCGTGGCAATGGGATGCAGAGCAAAGTTATCTACCCTCAACAAATTGAATATAAGCTCAAAGAAGATTTAGATTTAACTGATAATCCTAATACTTATTACGCCCCATTGCCTATATTGTTACAGGCAGGCGCCCTTAAATTATTCAAGGCTGATCAAGCTGAAAAGTGGTCGCTTAATCTTGATTCTGCAAAACAAGTTTATGGACCTGACCGAGTTATAGCTGGCCTTGCTCTTCTATTATTTATTATTACTCTGTTTTTCAATCGTTTTGCCTTAAGTCGAATATTTAACTCAAAAATAGCTAATTTTTGTTGTTGGATCATTCTGTTTTCTAATTTCGCTTTTGATTGGAAATTAGCAAGCGTATCTCATCAATTAGCCGCATTATTATTTACATTTTTTATCTATAGCCACTATGAGCACTTGAATCTGTACGGTGATAAGAAAGCCTCATATTCAGGAATCAAATATTGGATGAAAACGCTTGTTCCTTATATATTCTTGACTCTTTTAGCTTTTACTCATTGGGCAGCCATTAGCTTAGCTATTATTTATGCTGTCTATCAGCTTATATCTTCTAAGCCACAGCGTACTCTTCATGCGTTAGCGCTTATTGCCTACTTAGTCATTATATTGGGTTATCTAGCTTATGTTTATCTACCTCAAACAGGTAATTTATTTGGGCTTTGGTACTACAGCCTATATAACAATTTATCCTCTTTCTCTGAGTTAGAAGTTTTGCGCAGCATGAATACAGGTAGCTTTACAATTGAAGCTCCTATTTTATTTAAGAAATTAATTCTCAATTGTTATGCTCAGCTTCAAAGTTTAAATGTTCTTCTTGGAGGGCTAATTATTGCTCCATTATTTTTTCTTAATTTGTTACATGGTTTTAACCGTGATTATCTAAATAAACTAAAATGGCTATTAGCTGCTTTATGGTTAGGCTTTATCTTTAGCAACAGTTTTTTCTTTGACTCAAAAACTAACTTTTCACAAATTCACTTTATATTCATTCCTGTTTTTCTGTGTTATGCGGTCTCTTTTATCATTATATTATGGAATAAAAGTAGTGTTGGCAAAAATCGTCATGTAGGCAATATTTACTGGGCTATTTTAATCGTTATTTGCTCAGGTAGTTTTATTCTTAGTTTTCCTACGAAATTAAAGTGGGGAGTTCTGTACGGTTTGTCTGGTAAACCGAATTGGCCACCATATTACCCTAAAGGCCTCAATAATTTAAACACCATTTTAAAAGACTCAAATAGTCTTATTTTTTCAGACCAAGCTTGCGCTACAGCATGGTATAGCGATATTACCTCCATTCAAATCCCTAAAACAAACGCTGATATAACAAAAATACGTAAAACCTATAGTGAGAAGCATGCCATAATAGCTGGCGTTCTCATAAGCCCTGCTATTTCTAAAGATAGCAACTTACAAGATCTTCTCTACAAGGAAAAAGACTTGTTCAGTCTATTTTTGAATGGTCCAGCTTACACACGTACCTTGCCTCAAGCTCCTAATACGAACCAACCTTTAAATCTAATGGAGATTGTTCCTGTATCTAGCCTTAAAGGCCTCACTGAAATCTCTATACCACTAGTTGGTGGTGACATCATGTTTTATACTAACTCTCGATTTATCAAAGAAAAGTAATTCTTAATTATGAGCGATCAACCTTTATCATTTGAGCAATCTTTGCAGCAGCTCCAAGCTTTAGTCGAAGAAATGGAGCAAGCTCAACTACCTTTAGAAGAGCTACTTAATAAATACGAATCAGGATTAGGCTTACTCAAAAAATGTGAAGAAACGCTTAACCAAGCTCAACATAAGCTTGAAACTATTCATCAACAGCTCGAATCTAAATAAGAAGCTATCTTTACTATTATATGAGCCTACTTGACTCAATAAAGTCTCCCCAAGACTTAGAACCTCTGACCCAAACACAACTTGAAGAGTTAACCGAAGAAATACGCCAAAAGCTCATTTCTTCACTCTCTAAAACAGGTGGGCATTTAGGCCCTAATCTTGGTGTGGTAGAGCTTACTTTAGCTTTACACAAAGCCTTTAATTCACCTGAAGATAAATTTATTTTTGATGTTTCTCATCAAGGCTATATTCATAAATTACTTACTGGACGCAATCATAATTTTGATACCATCCGCACTTTTGAAGGACTTAATGGATTTTTGTTAAGAACTGAATCGCAGCACGATGCTTACGGTGCAGGGCATGCAGGCACGGCTTTATCGGTTGCTCTAGGCATGGCTGTTGCTCGCGATAAAAAAGGTAGCGACGAACACGTGATTGCTATTACAGGTGACGCTACTTACACCTGTGGTCCAACCTTGGAAGCGCTAAATAATATTGCTCATAGTACTAAAAAACTTATTGTGATTTTAAATGACAATAAATGGTCTATCGATCAAAATGTAGGTGCCCTTTCTCGTTATTTCCACTATTTACGTATTAATCGATTTTACACCTTTTCAAGACGTAAAGCTTCTAAAATTATCCGTCAAATTTTTGGTAAAAAAATTCATAGCTGGCTGAGTAATATTCGCAGTTCAATCAAACAGTTTATCCTTCCTGCAAGTTTCTTTGAGACTTTAGGGTTACGCTATTACGGTCCTATTGATGGTCACGATTTACCAGGTCTCATTGATACATTAGAGCAACTAAAAAAAGAAGATAAACCCGTATTATTACATGTAATTACTGAAAAAGGCCGTGGCTTCCAACCTGCTTTAGATAACCCACAAAAATTCCATGGTTTAGGTAAATACTGCGCTGAATCAGGAAAAACAGAGACAGCTACTAGCCAAACTTATTCTGATATTTTCGGTCTTAAACTTGCTAGCCTCGCTAAAACAGACTCACAAATTCTAGGTATTACAGCTGCAATGCCTTCAGGTACCAAACTTGAATACCTCAAACATGATTGCCCTGAACAGTACTTTGATGTTGGCATTGCCGAGGAGCACGCAGCTCTTTTTGCCTGCGGATTAGCAACCCAAGGCTTTAAGCCATTTCTGGCCATTTACTCTACATTTATGCAGAGAGCTTACGACATGATTATTCATGATATGGCTATTCAGCAGTTACCTATTCGTCTTTGTTTAGATCGTGCGGGGCTCTCGCCTGATGATGGTCCTACCCATCATGGATTATTTGATATTGGCTATCTACGAGTCATCCCTAATCTTGTTATGATGCAGCCACGTAATGCTTCCGAGCTTGAAGCCATGCTTGATTGGATGAGTGATTATGAAAAAGGACCCTCCTCTATACGTTACCCTCGTCTAGCTATTGATGAGCCTCCAATTCCGCTCAAGCAACCACTAGAGCTAGGAAAAGCAGAAGTTGTTTGCCAAGGTCAAGATGTAGCACTATTTGGGCTAGGGCCTTTCTTTGCTGTTGCACAAGAAGTACAAACTATTTTAGAGCAACAAGGACTCAGTGTTGCTCTCATTAATCCTAGATTTATCAAGCCTCTCGATATCAACTGCTTAACTACACAAGCTCAAAAATGTAAACTGATTGTCACTCTAGAAGACCATGTAGTTACAGGAGGCTTTGGTAGTGCTTGCCTTGAAGCATTACAAAATCAAAATTCTTTAAATCCTAGTTCCCTACTAAATATTGGTTGGCCAGACGAATTTGTAGAACATGGAGCACTCCATTTATTGCGAGAAAAGCATGGCCTAACTCCACATGCTATAGCTACAAAAATTCTAAAAAAGTTAGCGCTTTAAGCTCTCTACTTTAAATTATTTTACATGACCATGTAGCTTGCTTATAGCTTTGTTAATTTCGTCATACTCACTCCAAGAAATTTCATCCCATTTTCCTTGATCGGCTAATATAGCAGCATTCATCTTAATCACAGCCAGCCTTTTATAATACATAGCTAGTTTTTCAGATTTAGCTGCCTTTTTTCTAAATTCTAATGATGCCTTTCTAAATTCAGAGCCTCCTATCCCTTTTTTACTACCAGCATCATTCTCTGCCATAGTGAAAAACAAACTACTTCCTGTTAGCAATAATAATAGTTTTATAGTCATCTTAATATGTTAACCTAAAAAACAATTTTTCACAATAAGAGATTGCTTACCGCAGCCCTTTCAATTATTTATTTTTTCCATGTCTTGTTACCAATTACTCAAAAAATCTACTCAAAGCGCAGCTAGACGTGGAGTGTTGAATACTGCTCACGGTGACATTCAAACACCTAATTTCATGCCTGTAGGAACCCAAGGCACAGTCAAAACTCTACACCCCAATGAACTCATTGAGCTCGATGCACAAGTGATTTTAGGTAATACCTATCACCTATTTCTACGCCCAACTATGGATGTGCTTAAAACTTTTGGTGGATTGCATAACTTCATGCAATGGGACAGGCCTATCCTCACTGATTCAGGAGGCTTTCAAGTATTCTCTCTAGCAAAAATTCGTAAAATAACTCCAGAAGGTGTCTGGTTTAATAATCACCTCAATGGCGAACGTATGCTCCTGAGCCCAGAAACCAGCTTAGATATACAAGCTACGATTGGTTCAGATATCGCTATGATATTTGATGAGTGCCCACCTTATCCTTGTGAGCGCAGCTACGCCGAAAAATCTACCCAGCTCACCACTGACTGGGCCGTACGTTGTAAAAATTGGATTGAAACTAACCAACCTCAAGCAGGGAGCTTCGGTATTAAAAGCCAAAAAATTAACAGAAATGAAACTATTTTAGATGAAACTGGGGCTAAACGAGGAAGCGTGGAGCACAGTGTAGATGGAGCTACTCGAGCACCACGACAGTCCGAAATTAGTCACAGTTTCGCTAAAAGAGACCATTTACAGTTACATTTCGGTATTGTTCAGGGCTCTATCTATGCTGATCTACGCGAAAAATCTGCCAAAGACCTAGTCAATCTCAACTTTGATGGTTATGCCATTGGAGGTGTTTCTGTTGGTGAACCTGAAGAAGAGATGATGAAAGCTGTCGATCACAGCATCCCTTTTCTCCCCGAAGACAAGGTGCGTTATGCTATGGGGCTAGGAACACCTACACAACTTTTAGAAATGGTCAGCAAAGGAGTCGATATCTTTGACTGTGTCATGCCTACTAGGCTTGCTCGACATGGAGTCGCCTTCACCGTGGATGGTCCAATTAATATCAAAAAGCAAATCTTCACCCATGACATGGGTCCTCTATGCCCAGAGATACAAGACTCACACACAAGTCAATTTAGCAGAGCCTATATCAGGCATCTATTTAGAGCTAGTGAGCCACTAGCTGCACGCCTACTTAGCTACCACAACCTCAATTTCTACCTGACTCTCATGCGCAACGCCCGCACCCACATTGAAGCTGGTACGTTTGAAATCTACAAACAAGAATTCACCGCTCGCTATAACGCCAAAAAATAAAGAACTAAAAAAGCAACTCTAGTTTCAAATAGAGCAGAGCGAGCTAAATAATAAAGCGCATGCTTTATTATCATTTTAGATGAGAAAGCTATTTGAAATTTACTATATAGCTATAGTTTCAAACTAAAAAATAGCCTACATCGTTAAGCCTTGGCTTAACGATGGTTTTGGATAAGAGAGCGCTTATTGGAGAAACCGTAGCGCGCAATGAATTAAGACATTCCTGAGCACTGCGAAAGTTCGACTATAAGTGCTCTCTTGCCAAAAGAGGCATTTTTAATACCTGTCCTTCATCTGCTCGTAAATCCAAGCGTAGGTTTTTTCTAGCCCTTCTTGCAGTTTCACACTCGGCTTCCAACCTAGCACTTCTTCAATGAGGGTGTTGTCACTGTTACGACCTCTTACGCCTTGTGGCTTGTCGAGTTGATAGTTACGCTCGAGTTTAATATCTGCGATACCTTCAACAATATCAACAAGCTGGTTAATGCTAACCATTTCGTCAGAACCTAAATTAATTGGCTCATCAAAATCACTAGCCCAGAGCTTGTCCATACCCGTAATACAGTCGTCAATATACATGAATGAGCGGGTTTGTTGCCCGTCTCCCCAAATATCTATAGTATGCTCACCACTGAGTTTTGCATGAATAACTTTACGACAAATAGCTGCTGGAGCTTTCTCACGGCCACCTTCAAAGGTTCCATCAGGTCCATAAACATTATGAAAGCGACAAACACGTTGCTTAAAATTATAATCTTTAGCAAAATAATGAGTGATAATCTCAGAGAAGAGTTTTTCCCATCCATATCCATCTTGTGGATTGGCTGGATAAGCATCTGCTTCTTTGAGGCCTTGAGCTGCTGAATCCTTGATTTCTTCCTGTATGTGTTCAGGGTAGATGCAAGCTGATGAACTATAGAGTATTTCTGGGACATTTTGATCACGGCAAGCCATAACCATGTGACTCTGAATGAGCACACTCTGCATGCATAAAGCATGGTTATTTTGGATGAATCCCATCCCACCCATATTACAGGCAAGATTGTAGATTCTATCCATTCCCTTAGCTGCAGCATAGCAAGCATCCTTGAGTTCAAGGTTGGCTACTACGTTTTCGGCACTATCAAAACGTTGATACCACTCCTCAAAAGGTTTGATATCAATAGCTCTGACGCTGTGACCTTGGGCTAAGAGATCTTTAACCAAATAGCCACCAATAAAGCCTCCTGCTCCTGCTACACAGATACTCATCATTTTATCAATTATAAGCTCTCAAGTTCTAAATCAATATCAACTTCTTCTTTTGGTTCGGTTAAATCAACGATGCCTTCGTTAGGCTCATCTTTTTCAATACGTACTTTGCGGCGAGCCATCACACCTGTACCACCTGGAATGAGGTGACCCATGATAACATTCTCTTTAAAGCCTCGAAGTTTATCAACTTTACCAATAGTGGCAGCTTCTGTAAGAACACGTGTTGTGTCCTGGAATGAAGCCGCTGAAATGAATGAAGTTGTTTCAAGTGAAGCTTTCGTAATTCCTAGAAGTACTGGCTCGGCTTGTGCTTGCACACCACCTTGCTTAGCAATTTCTAAATTAGCTGCTTTAAAGTCAACTCTATCTACTTGATCATGCCATAGGAAATCACTGTCGCCTACTTCGGTAATTTTAACTTTGCCAAGCATGCGGCTTACAATAATTTCGATATGTTTGTCATTAATTTCTACACCTTGACGGCGATAAACAGATTGAACTTGATTCACTAAATGCTCACGAAGTACTTGTGACCCGCAAGCTTCAAGCAAGTCATCAGGAGAAACGACACCTTCAGTAAGTTGGTCACCTTGCACAACCAGATCACCTTCGTTAACGATGAGATGTTTACCCATAGCGACTAAGTGATTAGCTGTTTCACCGGTATCGGCTTCTGTTACCACAAGCTTTTTCTTACCTCTAATCGTACCTGCAAATGAGACTTCACCAGAAATCTTAGCAATCACACAAGCGTCCTTAGGTTTACGTGCTTCAAAGAGTTCAGCAATACGCGGAAGACCTCCTGTAATATCACCTGTTTTAGTGGCTTTACGTGGGGTACGTGCTAATTGCATACCTGCTGTTACTTTTGTCTTATCTTTAACAGATAAGTGAGCGCCAACAGGGATTGAATAACGTCTGAGAATATCTTGAGTTTTAGGATCTCTAATAATAACTTGTGGATGTAAATCTTCTCTGTGCTCGGTAACTACCATACCTTCGATGCCTGTAGCTTTATCTACTTCAGAAGCTACAGTAATACCTTGAATCATGTCACAGAATTCAATAACACCAGCTTTTTCAGTAAGAACAGGAATTGAGTTAGGATCCCAAGTCACAATTTCTTGATCTGCTTCTGCTTGATCACCATCTTTGACGGTAATCACCGAACCAATCACAAGGCGATGAGCTTCGATTTCCATGCCTTCATCATTAAGAATACTAAGGCTACCTGATTTATTAAGAGCCACCCAATTACCTGCTGTATCTTTTACAGACTTAAGGTCTTTATAAACAACCTTACCTGAATTTTTAAGTTTGATAAATGGACGCTTAGAATCACCTAGAGCAACACCACCAACGTGGAAAGTACGCATAGTTAACTGAGTACCTGGCTCACCAATAGATTGAGCTGCAATAATACCTACAGCTTCACCTAATTTAGCTAGTTTACCAGTAGCAAGATTAAGACCGTAACATTGGCTACAACAACCATTGTCGCTTTCACAACTAAGTACCGAGCGAATTTTAACTGATTGATGTCCAATTGCATCTACTTTCTTGGCTTGTGGCTCAGAGAAGCATTCGTTAACATCAATAATAACCTCTTTAGTCACTGGATCTACAATTTTTTCAAGTGATACACGACCGTAAATTCTTGTTGATAAATCTACAGCATCGTCACCTTCGCTGTCTACAGCTGAAATAGTAATACCATTAACCGTTCCACAGTCAGTTTCAGAAATAATTACATCTTGAGCTACATCTACTAGCTTACGAGTCATATAACCTGAGTCTGCAGTCTTAAGCGCTGTATCAGCCAAACCTTTACGAGCTCCGTGAGTTGAAATAAAGTATTCAAGTACTGAAAGACCTTCTCTAAAGTTAGAAGTAATAGGACGTTCAATAATATCGCCTGATGGTTTAGCCATCAAACCACGCATACCAGAAAGCTGCTTAATTTGTGCACGGTTACCCCTAGCTGCAGAATCTACCATCATAAAGAGCGGGCTCACATCCGTATCACCATCATTAAATTCAAGTTTACGGTAAACTGAATCAGCAATAGCTTCTGTAGTTTGAGTCCATACATCCACAACACGTTGATATCTCTCACCATTAGTAATCACACCATTACGGTATTCTTTTGTTACTTTGTCAATATCTGTGTAAGCAGCCTTTAGTTTAGCTCCTTTATCCTCAGGAATAACCATGTCAACCAAGCCAATAGATGTACCTGAACGTGTGGCTTCTTTGAAACCTAAGTCTTTGAGTAAATCAAGAGCCTTCACTGTAGCTTCATGACCTGCAACCTGGTAACACTGCCAAATGATGTCTCCTACATGTTTTTTACTAACATTAAAGTTAATAAAGCCTAAGTTTTCAGGAAAAATCTCATTAAAACGAACACGCGCTGGAGTGGTTTCAATCACTTTGCTTTCACTATCACCATAAACAGTTTCTTTACCAAAATCAGGATTACTAAACCTAATTATCTGACGATATGAAATTTTGCGACTAGCAATAGCATATTCAACCTCACTAGTAGAACCAAAGAGAGGAAAATGCTTGTTAGCTGCTCTATCATTTTCACGGTCAAGCTCTGTACGAGGGCGAGCATAAGTGAGATAATAAGTACCGAGAATAATATCCTGTGAAGGTGTCGTAATTGGACGACCCGATGCAGGAGAAAAGATATTCTTAGTGGCTAACATTAATTGGCGCGCTTCCATCTGCGCTTCAATAGAAAGAGGAACATGAACGGCCATTTGGTCACCATCAAAGTCAGCGTTGTAAGCTGTACAAACTAATGGATGCACCTTAATAGCGCTACCCTCAATAAGTACTGGCTCAAATGCTTGAATAGAAAGTCTATGCAAAGTAGGAGCACGGTTAAGTAGCACTGGGTGCCCTTTAGTTACCTCTTCGAGAATATCCCATACTTGCGGTGTTTTACGATCAATAATTTTTTTAGCTGAACGTACCGTATGCGCTAAACCTAACTCTTGAATGCGTCTAATAATAAAGGGCTCAAAAAGTGTGAGAGCCATTGTTTTGGGTAATCCACACTGATGTAATTTCAGATCTGGACCAACAACAATTACTGAACGACCAGAGTAATCTACGCGTTTACCAAGTAAGTTTTGACGAAAACGTCCACCTTTACCCTTGAGCATGTCTGAAAGAGACTTGAACGGACGATTACTAGTGCCTGTTACTGGGCGACCATGACGACCATTGTCAAGTAGCGCATCTACAGACTCTTGGAGCATTCTCATCTCATTACGGATAATTACTTGAGGAGTCTTGAGCTTAAGAAGGTTTCTCAAACGATTGTTACGGTTGATCACACGACGATAGAGGTCATTCAAATCAGAGGTAGCAAAACGGCCGCCTTCCAATGGTACCAATGGACGCAAGTCTGGTGGTATAATAGGAAGCACTGTCATAATCATCCATTCTGGACGAGCTTTTGAACTCTGGAAACCTTGGACAAGTTTAAGTTTTTTAGAAAGCTTCTTGAGCGTTTGCTTAGAACGAGTAGCTTGCATTGCTTGCTCAATATTTTCAATAGCATCATCTAAATCGATGTCTTCGAGTAATTCACGTAATGCTTCAGCACCCATGCCTGCCTCAAATTCACCTTCATGCTCATCTTCAAGCTCACGAAAACGTGCCTCACTAAGGAGTTCACCTTTGCTTAGGCCTTGAACTGATCCTGCATCAATAACGATGTAATCTTCATAATAGATAACACGTTCGAGTTCACGAGCAGTCATATCAAGCATTAAACCAATACGACTAGGCATTGATTTGTAGAACCAAATATGTGTTACAGGAACAGCAAGATCCAAGTGCCCCATACGGTCACGACGTACACGTGATTGAGTAACTTCTACGCCACAACGATCACAGATAACACCTTTGTGCTTGATACGCTTGTATTTACCACATGAACATTCCCAATCCTTTACAGGACCAAAAATACGCTCACAGAATAAGCCTCCTTTTTCTGGCTTATAAGTACGATAGTTAATAGTTTCTGGATTTTTGACTTCACCAAAACTCCAAGAATGAATTTTTTCAGGTGATGCAAGAGAAATACCTACTTGGTTAAAGTTAGTAGTTGATTTAGTACCTGCATCGAATATGTCAGTTTTTTGATTCATAATTTAATCAATAGAATGTGTAAATGAGTTAGCTCGTAAAATTAAAGGGTTAAATCGTCAAGTGAGAAAATTTCTTCTTCTGAGACATCTTCCTCTTCCGAAATTTCTGATAATTTAACTTCTAGCCCTAATGCCTGCATTTCTTTAATGAGAACATTGAATGACTCAGGAGTTCCTGCGTCCAAAGAGTTGTCGCCTTTAATGATTGATTCATAGACACGAGTACGACCTTGAACATCATCTGACTTAACGGTAAGAAGCTCTTGCAACATATGTGCTGCACCATAGGCCTCGAGAGCCCATACCTCCATTTCACCAAATCTTTGACCACCGTATTGAGCTTTACCACCCAACGGCTGTTGAGTAACCAAACTATATGGCCCAACTGAACGAGCATGGATTTTATCAGCTACTAAGTGACCAAGTTTAAGAAGGTAGATATACCCTACCACTACTGGTTGATGGAAAGCCTCACCTGTAAAGCCATCATAGAGCGTACTCTTACCAGCTGTAGTGCCATCTTTTCCATCGCCAGCCCAAGTAAAGCCTTCAACTTTCTTAGCTTCAGTCATAAATTCCCAAATCTTTTCTTCCTTAATTCCGTCGAAAATTGGAGTTGCCACCTTAAATCCAAGGGCTTTAGCCGCAAGACCAAGGTGAGTTTCAAGAACCTGACCAACATTCATACGAGAAGGAACACCAAGAGGGTTCAAACAAACTTCCACTGGAGTTCCGTCTTCGAGGTAAGGCATGTTTTCTTCAGGAACGATAGTAGCTACTACACCTTTGTTACCATGACGACCAGCCATCTTATCACCTACAGAAAGCTTGCGTTTCTTAGCAATAAAGACTTTAACCTCTTTAATAACACCTGGATCAATTTGATCTTCAGTTTCACTAAGATCTAAACGTGACTCAAGTTCATTTTCTAAATCTTCAAAACGACTTTCAAAATTACCAATGATTTCAAGTATCTTATTACGAATAGGACTTGGATCAATACTAATGCAGTTGTAAACCGCAGCTAATTTCCTCAAAAGTGTTTTTGTGATTTTACGATTAGCAGGAATGATAATATCATTTGTTTCTGCATTAAGCACATCAAGAGGGATTTTTTCTCCAAGAAGAATATCACTTAGTTTATCAGTTAATTGCTCAGTGAGTGCTGCACGTTTTTTCTTATAATCTTCATGAATCTGCTTAACTTGCTGCTTATATTCAGAAGAATTAAACATTTCGTTATCTTTACCCATTTGAGCACCATGCGTCACTACGCGGATATCTTGGACAACACCAATAGTACCAGAAGGTACGCGAAGTGATGTATCACGAACCTCAGCTGCTTTTTCACCAAAAATGGCTCGAAGGAGACGCTCTTCAGGATTAAGATCTGTTTCAGACTTAGGAGTTACTTTTCCTACTAGAATGTCCCCAGGCTTAACCTCGGCACCAATTCGGATAATGCCGTCATGGCCTAGGTTGGCTAACGCTTCTTCACTAAGGTTAGGAATATCACGAGTGATTTCCTCAGCTCCAAGCTTAGTATCACGGGCAATCACCTCAAACTCACTAATGTGAATAGAAGTAAACACATCTTCTTTAACAATGTTTTCAGAGATAACAATAGCATCCTCAAAGTTATAACCATTCCAAGGCATGAAGGCTACAAGAACATTGCGACCTAGAGCTAGCTCACCATCTTGGGTATTAGGTCCATCAGCAAGCACATCGCCTGTTTTGATTTTTTGACCTTCACGAACCAATGGTTTTTGAGTCATACAAGTACCTGCGTTTGAACGCATAAACTTACGTAGTGGGTAAACATAGAGACCCTTTTTAACATCTGTCTCTAACTCAATATCGCCACTAAGAAATTCATTATCTTTAATAGGAAGCTTACCATCTAAAGTTGTAATAATGACTTCTGCACAAGCCGCAGCTACGATACCATCGCCTTCAGCAGTGACTACTGAACGTGAATCTCGTGCAGCAATAGCTTCAAGACCTGTACCTACTAATGGAGATTCAGAAACAAGTAATGGCACACCTTGGCGTTGCATGTTTGAACCCATTAATGCACGGTTAGCATCATCATGCTCGAGGAATGGAATTAAACCTGCAGCTACAGATACGAGCTGTTTAGGAGAAACATCCATGTATTGAATCTTACTAGGCTCAATTTCGATAAACTCACCTTGCTCACGAGCAGTAATGCGTTTTTCGAGGAAATCACCCTTATCATTAATTGGATTGTTTGCTTGAGCAATGAGGTAATTTTCCTCTTGATCAGCTGTAAGATATTCAATTTCTGAAGTTACCTTACTATTCACTACCTTACGATAAGGAGTTTCAATGAAGCCATATTCATTGATGTAAGCATACGTACACATCGTGTTAATCAAACCAATGTTTGGACCCTCTGGAGTCTCAATTGGACAAATTCGACCATAATGCGAAGGATGCACGTCACGTACTTCAAAACCTGCACGATCACGACTCAAGCCACCTGGTCCAAGAGCAGAAAGACGACGCTTGTGCGTAAGCTCTGCTAAAGGGTTAGTTTGATCCATAAACTGACTCAACTGTGAACGACCAAAGAAATCTCTAACCACTGCGCTTAACGCTTTAGGATTAATAAGTTTTTGAGGCGTCATGCCTTCAATATTTGAATCAAAGAGAGTCATGCGCTCTCTAACCAAACGTTCTGTTCTAGATAAACCTACACGGCACTGATTAGCTAAAAGCTCACCTACAGCACGTACACGACGGCTACCTAAGTGATCAATATCATCAGGCATGCCTTCACCTTTCTTCAATCTATACACATAGCGACATGAGTGCAAGAAATCCTCTGGCACCATAATTCTAGTATTAATATCAATATCTATACCAAATTTTTGATTGATTTTATAACGACCTACACGGGTAAAATCGTAACGTTTAGGATCAAAGAATAATCGATAAATAAGTGATTTAGCGTTACTAATTGACACAGGGTCACCTGGTCTTAATACACGATAAATACTCTTAAGAGCGCTTTCTTCATCATGAGCAGGATCTTTACGTAATGATTGCAAAAGAACTTCGTCCTCTTGTGAGTCAATCACATCAATAGATTTATGTCCAAGTTTTATAAGCTGATTAACAGCAGCTACGGTAAGAGGCTCAAAAGAGCGAGCTACAACAACCTCTCCATCAAGTACATCTTCAAAAATTACCTTATTGTTAAGACTTTCAGCTGCGATATCTTTCTTGAGCTTAAGTTTTTCAATATTATAAAACTGCTCAACAATGTCACGGTTAGTAGACCAACCTAAGACACGTAAAAACGTAGTTGCCAAGAATTTACGTCTACGACGACGACGATCAAGATAAACGTAGAGCAAATCATTTGTATCAAATTGTACTTCCATCCATGAACCACGATCAGGAATTAAACGGAATGAGTATAAAGCTTTGCCATTTAGATGCTGAGCTTCTTTGAAGCATACACCCGGCGAACGATGCAACTGAGATACCACCACTCTCTCTGCACCGTTTATAACAAAAGTACCACGACGGTTCATCATCGGCAGTTCGCCCATGTAAACACGCTCAATTTCCTCGCGAATATCTTTAGGATTTGTCTTATCTACAAGCTTAAATTCTACATATAAAGAAGCTGCATAATTCTCTCCTTTTTGCATAGCTTCCAAAGAAGTCACCTGTGGCTCTTCTATGTCATAAGAGATGAAATCTAACTCAATAGTTTCATCATAAGACTTAATAGGAAAAATTTCACGGAACACGGCTTCTAGCCCTTTGTCTTCACGGTCTGCTGGC